>CAYXIP010000020.1:0-22073 GCA_964465515.1 uncultured Candidatus Methanoperedens sp.
TGGCTTAGTCGGACCCCGATAGCAGTAGCCTCTGGCAGGATCAACCAGAATTGTTTGATATCTCGTTGATATCTGCACACGAAGTAATGTTTAAACTATCGGAATTTTAGGAGGAACTATTATAAGGTACAATAGTTCCTTGTTAATTCCCGTCTATCGATTGGAATTAACCGAACTGTCACGCCAACGTCAGACGAGAACATCCGTTTCTTGTCTCCATTTAATGTATCATGGCTGGAAGGCAGCCCTTCACATTCAGGTTTTACCTATAATCTGGGCCGACGCCAAATATTTGCCATGAATTAAGGCGGTGATAAAAAGTTGTCTTTAAACAACATTCCTGTGTGTTCACCACGCAGGAAACTTAATATATGTGATTTAACATATATAACTCTTTCTCTCGTGTATGATTTTTATACACGAGTTCACCGTTTTATACACAATCAGAATGTTTTCTGATTCGCATATTTAGCATATACGGCTTGGCAGGTTAGTTGCCAGGCTTCCGCCTCTACCATTCCATCGTATATAAGAGTTGCGGATGGTTAAAAGTTTGAGGGATTTGTGCGAAGTAAATTGGAGAAATAGCTGAAAGGAAAATGCAAAAGCTTTCCATCATCCATATCCTTTAACAAGAGTCCCTGTAACATTCCCGCGAAGTGCACTGGTTAATCTCCCGGGACACATGCCGTTTACAATCTCGCAATTCATTTTGTTCTCCATGAGAAAATGAGGAAGCTGTGCATCCACACATGTCTCTTTTCCTATGAGTTCTGATGCCTTGAGCTCCTTTTCCAGCACGCCGTTTAAGTAAATTCCATCCACATCTGTGGCTTTTATAAACCTGGCTTCAAGCTTCAATGCAACCCATGCAGCAATGGTATCAGAGCTTACATCCCATGTATGGGGAAGCTCGTCCTCTTTCTTTAATAGATTGTAAGGCAGGAGAATACTTACCCCTTTATCAATGTCCAGGCTCTCCACAAGTTTTGCTTCAGTTCCGCTGCCAATATAATAACCATACTGCTCCATGGCAAGAACAGCCATCCAGTGAGCGGTTTCCTGCGATGCATTAACTTTTCGTACCGTATCTGCAAAGATCGAGCCACCTGGAACTATCAGGACACTCTCTCCATCAGCGCGTGCATACTCGATTATTTCATTCACAAGTTCCCTTGCCCTGCGAATCAGGCTTCCTCCGAGCTTCACCACTATCATGCGTTTTAATTAAACGGCAGTATTTAAATATGTAATGGCAGATATGGCTATCAATGCGAACCATAGATTGGGATTATGAAAAAAACAATATTATCATGATAGACCAGACCCTTCTGCCCGGGGAATATAAAATCATCACATGCAGCACCATCGAATCCCTGTGCAAAGCCATAAGCATGCTTCGCGTGAGGGGCGCCCCTGCCCTCGGGGCTGCAGGAGGGTTTGGTGTAGCGCTTTCCGCATTCAAAAGCAAAGCTTCTTCACTGAATACCCTACTGGAGGATATTCAAACTGCAGGAGAAACTATTATTGCCACGAGACCAACAGCCGTAAACCTTTCATGGGGTGTGAACAGAGTTACAAAAGCAGCAGAGAATGCCAGGAATCTCGAAGAGGCGAGGACGTTTGCTTTAGACGAGGCAAAGGCAATCGCTGATGAGGACGTGGAGAAGAATATGAAGCTTGGCGAGTATGGAGCAGCATTGCTTGGGGACGGGGATACCGTGATGACGCACTGCAATGCCGGAAGGCTTGCCTGCGTGGACTGGGGAACAGCTCTTGGTGTTATCCGCTCAGCCCGTGCGCAGGGAAAAGACATCAGGGTGATTGCATGCGAAACGAGACCCCTTAACCAGGGAAGCAGAATTACTGCGTGGGAATTAATGGAAGATAAGATTCCTGTGACACTCATCGCAGACAGCATGTCAGGTCATGTGATGAGAAAAGGCATGGTGGATAAGGTGATTGTGGGAGCTGATCGGATTACGCAGGATGCAGTTTTCAATAAGATCGGGACATACACTCATTCTGTGCTTGCAAAAGAGCATAAGATTCCGTTTTATGTGGCTGCACCCGTTTCCACGTTTGATTTTGAGCATCTGGAAGATGAAATCAAGATAGAATTGAGAAAGCCAGAGGAGTTAAAGTTTTTCGGGAATCGGCAAATAGCGCCTCTCGATGTTGAGGTGTACAATCCTGCATTCGATGCAACGCCCATGGAAAATGTTACTGCCATCATCACGGAGAATGGCATATTCTATCCTCCCTTCCTGATCGATGAAGTCAAGATAACCATTTAATCCTTTGTACCGAAATAATTATTATATTGGAAGTATATTACTTATTGGGGGCAATATTTGTGAAAGGGGGAATGTTGTCAGAGATATACAGCGATATCCTGCAGGAATTAAAAAGAGTGGATGGAGTGAAAATGCTTGCTCTGGCGAGCCGTGAAGGTTTTCTTATCGGCGAATATCCAAGTGAAGATAAGGAGATGTTAACTCTGATGTCAGCTGCTATGTTAAGGGCTGCAGAAGCTGTTATCAATAAGCTTGAAAAAGTAAGCCCCGAACGCGTGATTGTGGATTTTGACGGAGGAAAGCTTATTACAGCAGCCGCAGGGTCAAAGGCGCTTGTTTCTGTGATGGTTGCACAGGATGCATGCCTTGACCCAATTATCAGCGAGCTTGAGCGGACGGCAGGAAAAATCAAAGAGATTCTATAGATAAAAGTTAAGTTCACAAGAAATGTATTAAAAGCATGGCTGTTTCAATAGCGCTCGCAGGAAAACCAAATTCTGGGAAATCAACGTTCTTCAAAGCTGCAACTCTTGCAAATGTCGAGATTGCCAATTATCCTTTCACCACCATAGATGCAAACCATGGTATGGCATACGTGAGAACCACATGCCCGTGCAGGGAAGTAGCGCTGAATTGCGGAAATTGCAGGGATGGTGTGCGTTTTGTGCCTGTTGAGATGATAGATGTCGCAGGACTTGTTCCGGATGCCCACAAGGGGCGCGGGCTCGGGAATGCCTTTCTTGACAACTTGAGGCAGGCAAAAGCAATAATCCATGTAATAGACGCATCGGGCGGCACGGACATCGAAGGGAATCCCGTGCCACTGGGCTCGCATGAACCGCTCGGCGACATAGAGTTTCTCGGGCATGAGATTACAATGTGGATTTTCGGCATTCTGAAACGCAACTGGGAGAAATTATTACGCAAAGTTCAGGCTGAAGGACTGAAGCTTGAGGAGACAATCGCAGGACAGCTTGAGGGCGCAGGGATAACAGAATCTCACGTAAAAACTGCGCTTACCCGACTGAAACTGCCCCGAGACAAACCCAACCTGTGGACAGATGAGCAGATTATTGAGCTTTCAGACATGCTGAGGGTTGAAAGCAAATCCCTGATAATCGCTGCTAATAAGATAGATGTGGCTTCACAGGAGAATATTGAAAAACTTGTGAAAATCGGCGCGATACCTGTGAGTGCGGCAGCAGAAGTTGCGCTTCGGCTTGCTGATAAGAGCGGAGCTATAAAATACATATCAGGCGATGACGATTTTGTTGAATCCGCAAACCTGTCAGAGGCGCAGAAGGAGGCGCTTTCCAAAATCCGTGATCTGATGAAGAAAAACGGCGGCACCGGCATCCAGAAGTGCATCAATGAAACAGTGTTCAATCTGCTCAATCTTATCGTGGTTTATCCTGTTGAGGACGAGAACAAGTTCAGCGATAAGCTGGGGAGAATACTCCCTGATGCCTTTTTGCTGAAGAAGGGAAGTACGCCGAAAGATCTGGCTTTTATGGTTCACACAGACATCGGCAGGGGATTCCTTTATGCAGTGGATGCACGCACCAAGATGAGGCTTGGTGAGAAGTACGAGCTGAAGAACGGGGATATCGTGAAGATTGTGGCGGTGAAGTAATCACGAGCTTGTGAATTTTTAAACCTTGATCATCCCTTAAACTTCTTCTTCTGTACCTTGATAATTCCACAATCGTTATCGTTTCTTTTAGCTCCTCATCTTTCACTGTTTTCAAAAATTCCTCCAATCTTTTGTTGATTTCGGAAAAGTTAGACGAGTTATTATATGAAAAAGAAATCGTCTCTATGATGAAGCTTTCCGAGGAATCGCTATCTCACTTTTTAAAGGAAGAGCCCGATATTTACAAAATAGCAGATTTAAAGGTCAGATATAAAGGAAAGGGAAAATAGTTCTTGTTCCTTTCTTTTACAGATTTAACCGCTGCAAAGTTAAGACCAGCTTTAGTGATTTATGAAGGGGAGAGGGATGTTGTAGTGCCTTTTATATCTTCAAAAATCCCATCCGAGCTTTCTGAAGTAGATGTCCTAATAGCAGGAAAATCCGAAAGTTTCAAAAAAACTGGGTTAAAAGTTGATTCGGTCATAAAGCTTGATAAAATTGCAACAGTGCTAAAAGATTTAATTGTCGGTGAGCTTGGAGAAGCCGATAAGGGGCTAACAAGAAGAACCAGAAACTTAAAAAGATACTGGAAATCTAAAAGACAGTAGTTCTAAATGTTAAACCAGCTACCTCACTCGTGCGCCGACGGGGCTGGCGGCTGCGCGGGGTTTGCGGAAGGCACCGCAAATATTTACTTTACCTCAATCCTTCTCCCTTCCTCAGCCAGCACCACCTTAAACCCCTCCAGATTCTCAGCAAAGAACTCAGGATTCTCGCTATGCACAGGCACAACAATTTCGGGAGCTATCTCCTCCACAATCCTCAGCAGTTCACCAGCCGACGCATGCCCAGAAGCATGATATCCTCTCTCGAACTCAGGTAATTTTTTACCGTCCCTCTCAACGATATTAAAACCCCTGACTTTGAACTTTAAAAACTGAAGCCAGTTCCAGAGGCGCCTGAAATCGATGACCTGCTCTTCGCTGTACGCCTCGCTGCTTGAATAAATATACGTTCCACCGCATGGCTTTATATCCAGAAGGTGTTTTACGTCCCAGAAGCTGAAGCACAGGATATAGCTATCGGGCGATTTTGCAATGTCAACTGGATCAAGAAGCTTCTCAGAGAACTCTTCATGTATCTGCGTCTCGAAAGCATCCCTTTTAGTTTTCAAATCCTTGTAGATAAATAAGTCACGCATCCTGTCTATGCAGTCAACGCATTTCATCGCATCAAGCACATAAGCATCCTTGGCAAGAACCACAAGCTCCCTGCCTGCATCTTTTGCAATCCTCATGAAGGTATCGAGCCGCTCAAAGTTGCGAGGCGAGAAATCAGCAACAATAAGCCCTTTCTCATCAAGAGCAGCACCCAGGCACGTTCTATAAACCTCCTCTTCAGACTCCTCTCTATCCTGCCTTCCGATGCGTGTACCTTCTATGATGAGCACCTTCGGATCAAGGCTTCTTGCTTCTTTCACAAACCTCTCTGTCTTATCCTTGAACCTGCCGTGCATCCTCAGGTCGCCCGTATATATTATCCAGCCGGCAGACGTATTTATCGCATAGGCTGTGGCGCCATAGATTGAATGGTCAAGCTCAAAAGACTTGAACTCAAAGCCAAGGTTATCCTTCACAGGTTTTATCTCCTTATGCTGGAGCTCCCTGCTGTGAGGGCAATCACACCAGTAATCCTTCAATTCGCTGTTGAGCTCACCAGCGATTAGAAACTCCCTACCGATATAAGGCGCCTTTTTGTAATGTGCGGTTTCAATAATCCTTGGGTCTTCTTCCGATGCCTTCCTTGGCGCAGCGTAAGCAACCTCAGATTCCATCGAAGAACTCCCGCAGTCCATCATTGCCTTAAGAATCGCCGCGCTCATCGGAGATGCTATAATCGGGATATTCGTGTCCAGCAAGCCGACATTGCCTGCATGATCCATATGGGCATGTGACAAAAACACGGCATCAGCTTTCAGATTAGGTGCGGAAGATAAGTTCACATCCCCCGGCACAAGATCCTTCCTGTAGCAGCTTATTTTTGGTATTATGCCCAGATAAAGCAGGTCATGCACGCCTCTCGATGACCTTGGGCTTAAAAATTCCTCATAGAAATCTGCGATTTTTTGGTAGTTGGTTCCAAAATCAAAGAACGCGCCACTGCCATCGAATTCTATATAGATTTTATTTCCGCCTATACAATTTGCACCATCGAATATTGTTATGCTCGCAGGCAAGATATCACCACAATGAGATGGCAATATATCCATAGGATTATATTAATTATTCCAGGCTTAACGCACAATAACTCTTGGTTTCTTTTACCCATCCGACCGCAAGCTATTTTTACCATAACCAATTAATTACACCTATGGACACCCGGCAGTGTAAGAAAGGTTGTGAGGAATGCACGCCATGCGAGGACTGCGGCGCACCACAGTTTACTATAAACGTGTTCTGTGGAAGCTGTCTTTGCTGCGAAACCCCGCACGTCGAAATGTATGAGTGGAAGTAGCATATCCTTCCATCGGCAGGAAACTTTTTTCATAGCAGAGTGCAATTAACCTTGAAAATATCATGACAATCCAGATAGATGACCAGGGGTGGGGCACACCTGTTGGAGGTGTGGGTATCATAGTTGTGAGGAAAGAAACCGAAGAGATTCATTACGAAATAGTCCCGATAGAGCATTTCAGCATAGATAAATTTAAAAAGAAGACCTATCTCGACGCTGCCAGGAACATAGTTGAGCAGGGCTTCTCCAGATTAGAAGTCCCAAAGGACGAGGAGATTGAGATATGCTCGGGCTGCATCCACGATAAGACGGCAGAGTGGCTCAAAAACGAAGGGTATAAATTCACAGTAATGAAGGTTGATGGCATCGCCCAGCACAAAGGAGAAGAGCTTTTCATCGAATATCTTCGCAAACTTGGTGTTCCGAATCCTCCTCTTATTGTTGAGGAGACTGTGGATGAGTACAAGGCGCAGTTCTTCTATTTGATGGACTGGGTAAGAAAAGACCCGGAGAAAAGGAAGCCTTTCTGCAAGACAGGGTGGAAATATTTCATCAAGTTCTTTAAAGATAAAAAGAAGAATTGACGAAATATGAGAAAATGCATTCTTGTGGCTTCCCTGAATAAAAATAAGATACAGGCTGTGCAGGAGGTTTTCCCATCCTATGAGGTCAAAGGCACTGCCAGCAGGTCAGGCGTGAGGGAGCAGCCTCTTTCCCATGATGAGATAATCAAAGGTGCGATATTCAGGGCAAAATCAGTTTTCAAGAATTGCGATTATTCTGTGGGTATAGAAGATGGTATCGCTCCTGTGCCAGAAACACAAAGCGGCTACATGAACTTCTGCTGCTGCGCCATTTATGACGGCAAAAGAGTTTATCTCGGTCTTGGACCTGCGTTTGAATATCCGCCGCAATGCACCAAAAGAGTGGTTGAGGAAGGGATAACAATCTCGGAGGCTTTCATGCCTCTTACGGATAAACCCGATATCGGATATGAGGAAGGCATCATAGGATGGCTGACTGAAGGGAGAATGAGCAGGAAGGATTATACGAAGCTTGCCGTGGAGATGGCAAGGATACAACTCGATAATGCTGCGCTTTATGAAATGTGAATCTACACAGGGCATACAGGCGCCGGGCACCCGCCAGCATACTCAGCATCCGCCGACACGTATCTGTCGGTTACGTCCCCGAGGTACAACACCTGCTGCGCCTTGCTGCCGTAGCGGTAAACCGTGATTCCTTTGCATTTCAATTCATAGGCGAGCATATACGCCCTCTCAACTTCCTTGATATCGACGTCGTGCGGGAAATTGATGGTCTTTGAGACAGCGTTATCCGTGTACTTCTGGAAGGCTGCCTGCATCCTCACATGCCATTCAGGCGCGATGTCAAAAGCCGTGACAAAAATGCGCTTTACATCCTGTGGTACCTCTTCGATGCCTGCAAGTGTTCCCTGCTTCGCAATTCTCATCATCAGCTCCTCGCTGTAAAAACCTCTCTCCTTAGCCACTGCTTCAAAATAAGGGTTGACCTCAAGCAGCTTTGTTCCTTCCATTACGTTCCTCACGAAAGAGACTGCAAACAGAGGCTCGATGCCGCTTGAACATCCTGCTATGATGCTTATAGTCCCTGTGGGCGCTACAGTTGTGACTGTGGAGTTTCGAAGCGGTTTTTTATCTTTATAGATGCTTCCCTGGAAATTCGGAAAAGCGCCCCGCTCCTTTGCCAGTTTTTCAGAAGCCGCATGGGATTTTTCTTCTATGAAACTCATTATCTCCTCACCTTTTTCCAGCGCATCCTCTGAATCATAAGGTATGCCGAGCTGCACAAGCATGTCAGCAAAGCCCATCACCCCGAGTCCTATTTTCCTGTTAGCATTCGTGATTTCCTCTATCTCGCGCAGGGGATATTTATTCACATCTATTACATTGTCGAGGAACTTCACAGCGGTGTTTATCGTTCTCTCAAGCTTCTCCCAGTCAATCCCCGTATTTAAATACGGGGTCTTCTCGCCCTCTTTAGCCATCTTTGCAAGATTTATCGAGCCGAGGTTGCAGGATTCATAGGGCAAGAGGGGCTGTTCTCCGCAGGGGTTGGTGCTCTCCATCTCCCCCACCTGCGGCGTCGGGTTATGCCTGTTTATCTCGTCAATAAAAACTACGCCGGGGTCGCCTGTCCTCCATGCCATCGTTATTATGAGATTCCACATATCCTTGGCTCTTACTTTTTTAACCACTTCCTTATTGCGCGGATTTATTAATTCATACTCGCCGTCCTCAAGCACCGCGTTCATGAATTTGTCATCTACCGCCACAGAGATATTAAAATTCGTAAGGAAGCCCTCTCTTGTTTTCGAGGTTATGAACTCTACAATATCAGGATGGTCAGCCCTTAATATCCCCATGTTCGCTCCTCTGCGTTTGCCGCCCTGTTTTATCACATCCGTGGTGGTGTCGAACACGCGCATGAAGGTAACAGGACCAGAGGCTACCCCTTTCGTTGACCTTACAATATCTCCCTTGGGTCGAAGGCGTGAGAAGGAGAAACCGGTGCCGCCGCCTGATTGCTGGATAAGCGCCATGTGCTTCACTGCATCGAAAATGCCAGAAAGCGAGTCCTCAACAGGAATCACGAAGCAGGCTGAGAGCTGCCCAAGGTCTGTGCCTGCATTCATAAGCGTGGGCGTGTTGGGTAAAAATTCAAGATCCATCAGCATATGCAGGAATTCTTCCTCTGATTCAGGGTCAAGAGCGACGGCTTTTGCAATGCGCCTGAAAAGCTGTGCAGGCGTCTCTATTACGTTGCCGTGTTCGTCTTTCAAAAGGTAGCGCCTCTCAAGAACTCTCACAGCGTTTACAGTCAGCTTCAATTCGTCCCTTACTCCGAAGAATCCTTTGGCTCTTCTCATCTGGGCGCGCTTCTCCCTGTATAGAATATAAGCCTTCGCGACCGCCGCATAGCCGTTCTTGATTAAAACCTCCTCCACGATATCCTGCACATCCTCAACACCAGGTATCCCAGTGATTCTTTCCTCGATGAGCCTTACGACCTGATTCGCTATATCCTCTGCTTTTTTCCCATCCTTGCTTTTTGTGGCGATGAAAGCCTTGAAGACGGCGTTTGCTATCTTTGATCTATCAAATTCTTCGATTCTCCCGTCTCTTTTTTTAATTTTCTGGATCATATTTTTGCTATGTCCCCAATATATTACCCGCAGATGAACGCAGATGTACTTACGTGTTTATCAATGGTTCTTATATTTTTAAGTGTACAATAATTTATGGCGCTGTGTATAAAAAACTATGGTTGCCAGTTTCCAATGTTGTCTCTAATCCTACATTCACCAAATTACCTCAACTTCTTTTATAGCCGCAATTATTGGATCTTTTGTAATCAGTTTAGCATCAAGAAGCGTGGCAGTAGCCACAATTATTCGATCATGAAGTTCCGGGATTTTTATTAATTTGTGACATTTCATTATAACTTCCAGATCGAGGGGATACCAGAGATAATTAGAACTATTTCTGATATCCTCAATAATTTCCACGAATTTCAAATCGACTTTGTGTTTCTCGGTTATAAAAAGAGCCTCTGCCAATACAGTTGTTGGAATTACCACATCTACTTCTCCTCGATCGGCTTTGCCGAAAATTTCTTTAGCTTTTTTGCTGAGACTTTCATCTTCGGTGAGATGCCAGAGTAAAGCATGGGTATCTGTAACAAATACTTCAGACTCTGAATAATGACTTCTTAGCCTTTTCAATTTCTTCCTCTGTTATTTTTATTCCCTTCAGCAATCCCTTTAGCGACACCACCCTATTTTGAGCAAAAAGTTTTTTGAGACTTCCAAGTTCATGCTCAATTCTGGTTATCTCTTTATAAGCCAGTTTGCTTTTCAAATTTTTCACCTCGGTTACTTATTACTTGATGCAGATATTTTAAAATTCCTATCACTAATTACCCCATGCAGCTACTGCCTGTAAGTAATATTTTATTCTAATCCTCATCTCCAATAAGGTTTTCGAAGTTCGATATACGCATTATGCGCCACGGTGGCACCATGAGCTACCGCAACCACGACAAGCTGAAGCTCAGAGGCGATGTCGCCGATTGCGTAAATCCCATCTATATTGGTTTTCTGGGATTTATCGGTCTTGATGTATCCTTTCTCATCCATCTCAATCCCGAGTTTCTTGAATATCTCAGTATTCGGCGTCATACCCACGGCCAGTACCACCGAATCCACAACCTGCTGAATCGTTTCATCTTCCTTTAAATCATGCATCACAACTTTCTCGACTTTCTCGGTTCCTGCTATTTCAAGAACTTCGGTATTATAGAGTACCTTGATCTTGTCTATCGCCTTCAGGCGCTCAATTTTATGCTCAGGTGCAAGCAGTTCGTCTTTCCTGTGTACTATCGTAATCAGGTCTGCAGTATCGGCAAGGCTTAAAGCAGCATCGACAGCTGAATTTCCGCCTCCCACGATGAGAACCCTTTTTCCAGCGAATTTTTCAGGATTTGCCACGTAATAATAAACCCCCCTGTCATCCTTGCTGAATTTCTCCTCGCCCTTGACACCAGCCTGGGAAGGAGAGCTTCCAGTCGCAAGTACGACGAGCCTGCTTCTGTATTCCCCGCTATCTGTAATGACTTTCTTATCCTGGGTAATCTCGTTCACCCGTTCCTTTTTCAATTCCACTTTAAGTTTTTTTGCTTCACTTAACCAGCATTCTACAAGATCGGAGCATGTGGTTTTCTCGCATAAACCCGGGAAATTCTCAATCATCTTTGTCGGGCACAGCCATGAGAGTATTCCGCCCCAGTTCGATGCCTCGAATATCGCAGTCTTGAGTCCGCGGTAGGCGCACAGTATTCCTGTGGCAAGCCCGCCCGGTCCCCCACCTATGACAATCACATCGAAATCATATTTCAGAGCCTCTTTTGCTTTCTCCTCTTTTTTGGTCATGTAGTTCTGGATGGCTGCATGAAGAGCGTCAGCCGCGAGGTTGGAGCAGTGCATCTTGATCGGCGGTAAACCCCCGAGTTCATCTGCCACATCGGCACGGGTGATCTTGAGCGCCTCCTCAAGCGTCTTGCCCTTCGCCAATTCGGTAATCATGCTGCTTGTGGCAATCGCTGAGCCGCAGCCGAAGGTCTTGAACTTCACGTCTTTGAGGATATTGTTCTCGACCTTTATCTGGATCTCCATCAGGTCTCCGCATACAGGGTTTCCAACTCTTCCTATTCCGTCAGCATCCTTTATCTCCCCCACATTTCTTGGGTTCCTGAAATGTTCCATTACTTTTTCTGAGTATTCGAATTGTTCATCCATTATTTCACCTATTTAACACATCTGCGTTTATCTGCAGTTGCTTTTTTTTCAGGCTTTCATTTCCTCGGATAAAGCGGTGATAGTGCCCTGAGTTTTGTTATAACTTTTGGTACACATTCAAGGACATAGTCAACATCCTCTTCATTATTGGATTTCCCAAGCGTAAGCAGAAGCGAGCCGTGTGCCTCCTCATGCCTCAACCCCATTGCGATGAGCACATGCGAAGGCTCAAGCGTTTTTGAAGAGCAGGCAGAGCCTGTGCTTGCCGTAATTCCAAGGTCGTTGAGCTGGAGTATTATGCTCTCGCCTTCGATGAAGCTGAATCTGAAGCTTGCAAGATTGGGAAGCCTTTTTGTCCTGTGACCTGTGAGATACGTATATTCCGTTTTCAGGATATTTTCAATCAGCCTGTCCCGCATCCTGATAAGCCGTGCGCCTTCATCGATCATCTCTTTCTGCGCAAGTTCTGCGGCTTTGCCCATCCCCACTATGCCGGGGATATTCTCGGAGCCGCTTCGGATACCGTATTCCTGCCCTCCACCGAGCATGAAAGGCATTATTCTCACGCCCTGTTTGACATAGAGCGCCCCAACGCCTTTCGGACCGTACATATCATTGGAAGAGATGGTGAGAAGGTCGATATGTTCATCCTCGACATTAACGGGCACTTTGCCTACTGCAGCAGTCCCATCCACATGGAAGAGTATCTTCTTATCCGAGGCGATCTCGCCTATTTCCTTTATGGGTTGCACCGTTCCAACTTCCCCGTTAGCGTACATCACGGAAATGAGAATGGTCTTTTCAGTTATTGCATTCTTTATTTTCTCAGCGCTTACCAGCCCGTCTTTATCCACAGGAACATAGGTTATCTCAAACCCGCTTCTCTGCAAATCTTTCAGAGGGTTCATCACGGACATATGCTCGACTGAAGTGGTTACGATGTGGTTCCCCTTATCCTTATACCGCATTGCAGCGCCGCGCAGGGCGAGGTTATTGGATTCTGTGGCGCAGGAAGTGAATATAATGCTTTTTGAGCTCTGCGTGCCGATCAGGTTTGCAACTTTTGAGCGGGCGGCTTCAAGTTCTCTCTTGGCTTTCCTACCATTTGAATGGAGCGATGAGGGGTTGCCGATATCCTTATCAAAATACGGCATCATGGCTTCAAGCACCCGCGAATCGACGGGCGATGCCGAACCATGATCCATGTAAACCTGTCGCATTTTTTTCACTTGAATTCTAAAACCACATCGTTCCATCTGCTTCAAGCACTAAATCATTGAGCGTGGCAGCGCCTACTATCTCAGCCGCAGGAATAAAATCTCCTTTTGCAAGATTGATGAGCTGGCAGCTCTGCTCGCATACCATGAGTTTTACTCCTGCCTTCAGCGTCTCATCCATAACTTCTTTTAAGGATGGGAAATTTCCTATTCTTATCTTCTCTGCATTCCCCTTTTTCACCACTGTTATTCCCATTCCGAGAAAATATATTGTTGCGTCTATCCCCATCGCTTTTGCAGTCTGGGCAAGGATAAAAGGCGAATACAGGCGCTCTGGAGTATCGATTCCGCTCGTCTGGACATATAGCATGTTTGGCATGATTTTTCTCCAAATATCCTATTGGATTAATGATAGATACACTTTTCCATGTTTGATGAACCCGTCTAAAAATGAGTGATATTCTTTGGTTTCATCAAATTCAGGATATCCTTACCCTGCTATCTATGACCGATATGCAACGCTGTAATTCATTCCTTTTCAATTCAATATTATGTTTGAGGGATGCAAGATGCTCTTCTGATGCTCCAAGTTCATTTTCAAGAGCATTAAGTTTCTCATGCATATCTGCAATTAGCTTGGTCAGACCTGCTTCTTCACGGGCTACGTTCAATTTAGATATCTCATCTTTTTTCCTTCCCATGTCCATGACAAGCGTCTGATATTCATTTTTGTATTTCCCTATAGATGATATTACAAGGCTTGTCTGCTCCAGGATTTTATTGGTTTTGTCTGGGGTCATGTTCAGGACTCCACTTCCAACGATTTTTTGAAATTCAACAAAGAAATCAGGAGCTACGTTTACAGGGTCTGATAAGCAAAAATTTAAACCTTCTTTGTCCTGCGGTTTCAAAGTATATCTCCTGCTGTCGCTTAACTGCTTTAACCTCCCGAGGGCTTTGTTCAGGGGCGAGATAATACCTCTGATTTCTGATTCTACTTCTCTTGAATTTTCTTCAAGAGATGCAAGTTCATTCCTTAAATTTATATACTGTTTCCAGGACTCATTTTCTTTAAGCAGGACGAGAGCCTTTTGGTTCTCTTTGATCTCGTTTTTCAAAAGAGCAATTTTTTCCTGGTTTTCTTTTATTTCTTTTTCCTTAAGCTCAAGATCAGATGTCATATTTTTTATATTCAGCATCAAGCCTCTGGCATTTTCAAAAGCATTTAGCACATTTTTTTGATTGTTTATGGGTTCTATCAATTGATTGAGAAGTCTTCCAAGTGCATTTACATCTGCTATTACGTTTTTTGATTCTTCAAGAAACAGCAGCTTGGTGTACTGATAACTCTTCATCATGTTCTCAAGACATACGGTCAGGGTTTGCGTAGCATTTTCATGGAAAACCACTATGGTTTTGATATCCGCCGTCGCCGGGATGGTTATATTCTCCAGAAGCATCCTTACCTGTCGTACCATATTATCCCGGTTGCTTGTGGCAATCTTCACCATTTTGAGATGGAATCTTCCCTCAGGCTCTGTTTCTTCAAGTAAAGCCGTGCTCTCTTTTATCTCATCGAGTGCGTCTTGGATCTGCGAATAGAGGGAAGAGGCATTTTTGCCAATTTCAGCCGATATTTTTCCCGAGTTTACAGAAAGCCATTCCGGAAGCTCCTCAAATTTTATCTGTGGCGGAGATCCTTCTTTTTGTCCAAATAGCCTGTCAATCCATTTCAAGTTGAACCCTTCGCTAACGGTTTCTAAAATCTACAAGATATTAACGCATGGGTATATCAATGTTAATACATAGCGACAGAAGACGCAAAAAGTTTTCTATCTTTTTATAAGTCTTTCTCTTATCAGATAGATGCTGATAGCCAGAACCGCCAGGCTGAAAAGCGCATTGAATATGGGCTGATACCTGTATGTAAACCAGGTTGCTATGAGCGCGTTGATGGCGGAGTAAAGACCGAATACGGATATTAACGCAAATAACATGGCTATCAGGAAAATTCCAAGATAAAAATAATCCTCTAATTTCTCGCGATTGACCATTTTACAACCTCCTTCTCAATATAAACACAATTAAGAGCGCTGATACAGCAGCAAGTATCTCAAATCCTGGCGCTCTGGGTGCTCCGGCATACGCTGGCGTTGGAGTTACCGCCGGATAGTATGGGGCTACGCCGGGTACCTGCACTCCTGCTTCGCGCACGAACTTTGAAACCTCGATGTTAATATTTTTCTCCGTGCTTCCCTTGGGAACGGTCTTCGTAGGCGCAAGAAGCACAGGCTTCTCCCAGCTATTTATCAGGGTATCTCCACGCCAGAGCTCAACAACCACCATGTAATTGTACCCGTCAGGCACAACCAGTTGAACACTTTTAACTGCAGTAGCTTCGCTTGAAATCAAGCCTGTTTCCGTTTCTGTTTTATCCGCAAGCAGGTTGGAAGCCGCCTCCCTTGCTTTGACAATCATTTTCAGGTTTTCTGAAGCATCCGCACCTTTATTTTCAAGGTATACGTCGGATTTGATGGAGACCCTGTCTCCTGATACATTGCTGACAGTGAAGTCGATGTTGCTCAGAGCCACTCCGCTTCGCTTTGATTCTGGCGTAAGCGCATTCAAGCCGCTGATACTTACAGAGCCGCTGTCTGTGATACTTCCGTTATCAAAGAGCAGGATATTCAGGTTATAGCCGCCGTTCCTTTCCACCTGTAAATTCGTTGAAACGGCAAGCGTTTTTTCCGCATCAGACTCGATTTGAGGTATAGGCGCTGAAACCTGTGTTTCAAGGAGTCTTGTATTGCTGCTTATTGCTCTTATGAGCATGGATGCGTTCTGCGTTTTACCGCCGTTATGGTTTATATAGGCAGTAACATTCACCTCTATCTGCGCGCTTGTAACTTCAATCGGTTTTACATCCACATCACGGATGCTGAGACTCGATGGAGGAACGTATGGTGGTGGTTCGGGTGTAAGTACATCCCCTTTTATCAAAATAATTGCAAAGGATAGAATCAGCATGGAAGCCAGAAGTGCTGTGAGAACATAACCAGGTTTCATAATCCCATCCCGTGTATGATTACATCACTTATAAACCTTACGAAATTTTTTGTTAACTTCTCTTGAAGAGCCTGTCCAGTTCCTGCCTGTTAAAAGAAACCATGGTTGGTCTTCCATGCGGGCATGTATATGGGTTCTCAGTCAGGAAAAGCTGCGCTACAAGGTTCTCCATCTGTGATGGGGAGCATTCCGCACCTGCCTTGACCGCGCCTCTGCATGCGATACTTTTGGCCACACGCTCAAATATCCCTGTATCGTCCTTTATACTTCCCTCAGAAAGGATGTCTGTAATTATGTCATGGACAAGCTCTGGATTTTCAAGCCTTCCGAGCATATAAGGGACGGCTGTGACTGCAAATGCATCCGGTCCGAATTCGGTTATCCTGAAGCCAAACTCCTCAAGATAGGGTATGCATTCCTTAATCAAGACCTTCTCTCTGGCATCAAGTTCAAGGTTGATGGGAATTATAAGCTCCTGGGAATCGCTACGCCTCGATGCACGCACCTGTTCATAGAACACACGCTCATGCGCAGCATGCTGGTCTATTATCATAAGCCCTTCAAGAGTTTCGGCAATAATATATAGACTGTCCACCTGCCCGAGAACCCGAACATGGGGCGATTCCATTTTTTTAATATTGAAAAATCGTTCTGTCTGCCGAAGTCTTCTCTCTGTATCTTTAATAGAAACCTTGAATCCTGTGCCTGTTTCCCTCACAAGAGATGTTTCTGGGGCGTTTTCGTAAAGCTGCGATTGGTTTTTAGTAATACTAACATCAGGAGTAAGATTCACCTGCGACAGGGCGATTTTCACAGCCTCTTTAACGGTATCGCATATCTCCCTCTCATGGCTCAGGCGAACCTGGTTCTTTGTGGGGTGCACATTGACGTCCACTTCCTTAGTGTCAACGCATATCTTTAAAACCGCTATGGGAAAACGTCCTCTGGGAATGAGTGTGCCGTATCCATCCCTTAAGGCATTGCTGATAGCCCTTGAACCGATGCTCCTGTCATTGATGTAAAAGGATAAAAAGTCCAGGATGCCCCTCGTTATGGAAGGTTTTGATACGAATCCTGTTACCCTTGCAAGGCTTGATTCGAAATAGACAGGAAGCATTTCCCTTGCAACCTCATTGCCATAGATGTGGATTATTGTATCCGCAAGCTCCGATGCAGGCGAGCGTAATATTTCTGCACCGTTGTGAATTAAAGTAAAGGATACATTGTTATGTCCGAGCGCATTTCTTGTCACTACATCGATGATGTGCGCAAGTTCGGTGCTATCGCTTTTGAGATATTTTTTTCTTGCAGGGGTATTGTAGAACAGCTCTTCGACGGTGACTGTGGTTCCATCTGCAGCTCCTGCTTCGTTTATGTCCAGCAATTTTCCGCCGTGAACAGTTACCTTTGTGCCAGATAATTCTTCTCTTGTTTTCGTGATAATTTCGACCTTAGCAACGGCACAGATAGAGGATAGCGCTTCTCCCCTGAATCCCATTGTTCTCACGGTCTCGATGTCCTCGATGTTTTTGATCTTGCTTGTAGCGTGCTTCATGAACGAGAGCGCAGCATCCTCTTTGGTCATTCCGCATCCATTATCGAATACTCTTATCAGCTTCTTTCCGCTTTTGATTACTTCAACCTGTATATTGCTGGCGCCCGCATCGATGGAGTTCTCGATAAGTTCCTTGACCACAGAGGAGGGGCGCTCTATCACCTCTCCGGCTGCAATCTTGTTTATGGTCGCATCATCGAGTACGCGGATTTTTCCCATTGTGGTTATAATGCTCTTCCTGATTATTCACTCTTTCGCGTACTAATGGTGCAACTTATGCAAACTAAAGCTTGTGGCGTGCAAGATTATACAGAATCAAGCTCAGGATTATGGATATCGAGAGGGCGTAAAAAACTGTGTCGGTCTTAAGAGCCCGCGGTCCATTATCCCACACGTATATTATCCCTCCGATGGATGCCGTGATTATAAATGCCAGACATGCCGAGGCTATAGCTCCGCCAACAAGCGACCATGGAAATATTGCGCCTCGTTTTTCAAAAAATACAGACGCTACAACAAACCCCACGGCGAAAATGAACAGGATGTAATAAGGCGCAATAGGCAATTTGATAGAACCATCTTCAAAAATGTAAGTGATGCCATACGCTGTCGAAATCATGATAAAAGCTATTCCTGCTACTATCGCAAGAACCCTGACAAAGTCGTTGGATTTGAGTTCGATGGTATCCCTCTGGAAAGAGAATATGATTAAAGGTATTTAAACAATTTGATAGCCCGGGAGTGTAAAATACTTTGGTGTCAAATATTGTATATGGTTAACTTTGCGCCCTTGGCGTCCTTTGCGGTGCAGGATTTTTTCACCGCAAAGAGCGCAAAGTACGCAAAGAATCTGTTCAACACCAAACTTTTTTACAGTTTCGATAGCCCCAAGGCAGAGACTCAAATAGGGTTCTGTCAAGTCTTCGGGGGTTTTGGCAGTTATGAATAGCTGTCAAAATTCGGTTGCTGTTTCCCAGAAAATTGGGATTTTTGGTTCAAAAGTGAGGCGATTATATGGTATATGTTAATGTTTTAAATAGTTTCTATCCATTATATTCGTTAGGTCATAAAATGGACGACAACGAATTTAAAGAAAGAGTTAGAACAGATTTAAATGAAATAAAAGAGAACAGTGGATTTACCCAAGACGGTGATGCATTTTCTGTTTGGTTTGGTAGTAAGATATTAAATCTTGACGAAAAGAAAGTGACCGAACAATATTTTATGGGCAGTAAAGATGAAAAGATTGATTTGGGGGTAATCGATGATGATTTGAATATAAATATAATATGTCAATGTAAATATCAAGATAATTTTAACAAAGATTTAATTGACGAAGTAACTATTGCTTTTGAAAGGATAAAAACCGCTAAGGATAGTGGAAATGAAAAAAGAAAGAAGTTTGCTGAAGAACTATCTGTTAGCTCTAAACCAACAGAACTCATTGCCGTCTGTTATGGGAAAACTACCCCTGAAGTATATGACTATGCAATCCAAAAAAAAGTTGAAATTTACGATTTTGAAAGATTAAAAGCTGAATATATAAATTCGCTATCTGGAGATTTACCAAAACCCAAAAGTATTATATTAAAACCGAAAGACAATACGATGATAAAATATGAAGAAAATAAAATTAATTGTTATATCTTCTTATTATCTGTAAATCAAATACATCAGATTGTCAAGGAATATATGAATGGTCTTTTTACAGAAAATTTAAGATACAAACTGATAAATAAAAAAAGCGATGCTATATCTCAATCGATTAAAAATACTATTAGAGAAAATCCACAAAAATTGGTGATTTTTAACAATGGTATTACATTAACTTGTAAGAATATGGTTCCTATTGATGAGGGGTACAATTTTATTTCTCCATCAATAGTTAATGGGTGTCAGACTTCTTATGCAACATATGAGATATTAGAGCAATTTAGGAAAGCAAATAGAAAAGTAGAGGATGTCCATGCTTATACATTGGTTAAGGTTATAAAAACAACAGACGAACTACTGAAAAGAGATGTTACTTCATCAACAAATACTCAAAACCGAATAACAAATAAGAATCTCAAATCTGATAACAGACTTCTAAAAGAGCTTAAAATAGGATTTAATGAATATGAATATGATGGTAAAGACATCCCAATTTTCTTCAATATGAAAGAAGGGGATTGGAGTAGCATAGAACAGAAAAAAGAACAAGGAAAATACAGGATAAGTGGTGTTAGTGGTAGAGGAAGTTATAGAACGATTGATAATGAATTTGCAGGGCAATTGAGATTAGCATTAATGGGATTACCGCATTACTGTAAGAACAGAAAATATCTAATTTTCGATGATGATAAATACTTTAATGCAATATTCAATTTCGAAAATCCAAAATTAGAAGAAGTAGATGTATTAGAGGCGGACGCAAAACTAAGAAATGGGAGAAAACCGTGGGTAGAAGACTTGGTTTTTGCATACTCTATCTATAAAATAAGCCAAGCAGTGCAAATGATGTACAAAAACAAACTTTCAATATATGGTGAAGCAGATAAGGATACCGAGGATTACAAAAATATAAAGAAAAAAGAATTTATGGAATTTTGGAACTTCTACTTGGTAAGGTTAATTCACTTTATAATAGAAAGAAAAGTCAATGGCAATGACCAAAAAAGGCAGGAATTAAGAGAGAAATTGTTGGGGAATGATTTAAATTTGTTTTTTGGGACATCTATGAAAATTGCTGAGAACTTTAATTTGGATAGCAATAAAAATAAATACATTATTTTAGATGTGGAAAAAATCTCGAAAAACTTGCCCTTAGTTAATAAATGGCTTATTAGTTTAGAACAAGCTGTCTATGATGTTATAGACGAAGCTATGAAAAAACCAGATTGGAAGAATTTTAACTATTATTTTGACAAGCGAGATGAAACTATAAATGATTTTAATAAAAAGTTAATCGGCATTCTTGGTGGAGCTTACGAAAAACTTGCTTTTCCAGAAAATTAACTTCTAATCTCATTTTTTCTTAGGTTTAATAATAAGTGTGTTATCATCAATTTCTGGCTCTAATTCCTCTCCGTTTTTCCATCCCAACTTCTCGATTTCGGTAGGGGAAACTACAATGACATATTTAGGATAGTCAACGCCCTTATACCTTCTCGATACCTGCTTTTGTAATTGCATATTTTTCCATTATGTAGTCAATCCCATATAAACTTTTAGGTATCGAAAGCTTTATTACCTTTTAGATACCTAATAGATATTGGAGATGATTAAAATGTTTGCCAATGAAAACAATAACATGCAAACCATAGGCACAAGGGAAGATAGAGGAAAAGCGATAGCTGAAAAAGACGGTCAAATAAAGCGAATTGATGATAACACCTATAAAGTAAAATCACAGTCAGTAGATAAATTCTATAACGTAAGGAATACTGAAATCGGTTGGAGATGCAATTGCCCCGACCATGATTTAAGGGGTGTAAAGTGCAAACACATTTTTGCGGTAGAATTCAGCTTAAATATGAGAGAGCAGGTCAAAAAGAGTGTAGTAATCCAGCCAGTAGCGGTTTCGGATTGCCTTTTCTGCCATTCTACCAACCTCAAGAAAAACGGCATACGACATAACAAAAGCGGGGACATTCAGAGATTTGAATGTTTAGATTGCCACAGGACTTTCAGCATCAATGTAGGCTTTGAAAAGATGAAGCACAACCCGAAGGCTGTTACCACTGCAATGCAACTCTATTTTAGCGGGGAATCGCTCAGGAATACGCAGAAATCCCTTAAATTCATCGGCGTTGAAGTTTCGTATCAGACTATCAATAATTGGATTGAGAAATACACGCTATTGATGAAGCAATATGTCGATAAACTGAAACCTGATGTTAGCAATACGTGGAGAGCCGATGAGGTTTTTATGAAATTCAGCGGCAATATGAAGTATCTCTTTGCCTTGATGGACGATGAAACCCGATACTGGATTGCTCAGGAAGTAGCCGATACAAAGTTCAAACATGATGCTCAGGGTCTATTCCATGAAGGCAAGCAAATCACAGGCAAAAGACCCAATGTCCTGATAACTGATGGACTGAGAGCCTACCACGATGCATTTAATAGGGAATTTTACCAGAACTCAAGCCCACGCTCACTTCATGTCAATTCTATAAAACTGAATGGAGATAAGAATAATAACAAAATGGAGCGAATAAACGGTGAAATTAGAGATAGGGAAAAGGTAATGCGTGGTTTGAAAAAGAAGGATACGCCAATTCTCAAAGGCTATCAGATATTCCACAACTACATAAGACCTCATGAAGGACTTGACGGAAAGACCCCTGCGGAAGCCTGCGGTATCAAAGTAGAGGGAGAGAATAAATGGCTAACTCTCATTCAGAATGCAAGCCAGCAACCGAATTTTGACAGGGAATCGAAATGGTTAAAGCAACCGAAGACTTGACAG
>CAYXIP010000021.1:0-21853 GCA_964465515.1 uncultured Candidatus Methanoperedens sp.
TTAGATGGCCTGCCACAAACGGGTCAAGGTGCGAATCTTGGTTTCTTGATAATGCCACCACATATATTCGTGAGTGTAATACTTTATAAAGTTTAGCCCGTGCTAATCCCGTTCTGTAGTTTTATTGGGCTCCAATTAGATACACGCTGACATATAGTCAGTTTTTGCCTTCAAACCATTTCCCTCGGATCGGCGACTTCCCCTTTCAGCGCACTCGCAGCCGCGGTCTCTGGCGAGGAGAGGTAGATTAAACCTCCTGCTCCCATCCTTCCCTTGAAGTTCCGATTAGAAGTTGAAAGGCAGGTCTCGCCCTCGCAGAGCACTCCCATGTGTGCTCCAAGGCAGGGACCGCAGCCCGGAGGCGCAATTATGACACCTGCTTTAAGCAACGTGGCTATTATGCCAGATTCCGCAGCTTTAAGCAGTATGGAGCGTGATGCCGGAAGCACAATCGTCCTGATTTTGACCTTTTTACCCTTCAGGATTTCTGCCACCACTTCTAAATCCTCGTACCTCCCGTTGGTGCATGAGCCTATGAAGACCTGGTCAAGCGGGGTTCCTGCCACATCGCTCACCGAAGAAACATTATCCACTTCATTTGGCTTAGCAACTTGCGGCACAAGACCGCCTACATCGAAATTGTATTCTTCGCAATACTGCGCTTCCTCATCGGCATAAACAGGTGTATAATTTTCTTTCGCCTTTCTTTTCAGGTATTCGAACGTCTTCTCATCCGGCGGCACGATGCCTGTTTTTGCGCCCATCTCGATAGACATGTTGCACAGCGTCATGCGCTCAGCTATTGAAAATTCGCTTATAGTTTCGCCGTAGTATTCGATTGCTTTGTAGTTTGCCCCATCAGCGCCCACTTTTTTGATGATGCAAAGCGCGAGATCTTTTGCAGATACACCTTTTGCGAGCTTTCCCTCTACTATTATCTTTATGGTGCGCGGCACACGAAGCCAAAGCTTTCCTGTTGCGAAGATTTCAGCCATGTCTGTAGCGCCCACGCCAGTGGCGAATGCTCCGAAGGCGCCGTAGGTGCAGGAATGCGAGTCCGCACCTATGATGAGTTTTCCGGGAAGTGCAAAGCCATGCTCAGGCAGCAGTTGGTGGCAGATTCCCTCGCCCACATCGAAGAAATTTGTGATTCCCTGCTCGCTAAGCCATTTCCTTATGCTCTGCTGCAGCTTTGCTGCTGTTTCATTGTTGGCAGGTGCAATATGGTCAAAGGGTAGGATTATCCGCTTCGGATCCCATACTTTTTTTGCTCCCATCTCTTTAAATGCCGCTACTGCGAGCACACTCGTGCCGTCATGCGCCATGGCATAGTCTATACCCGCTATCACAAAGTCGTCTGCCTTTGCGGGTTTACCAGAAGCGCGGCTCAGGATTTTTTCACTTATAGTAGGCATTTCTTTATTTCCATATGTTACCACTGTAGCTATTGGTCACAGGACAGCCAAGGCACCTGTTTGATATATGGTGCGTGCACTCCTTGCAGTTGCACCCGTTACCGCACGGTGGCGTATCGCTGGAATCGAAGTTCATTCTAACTGGCAGAATCAAATCCTTCATCGGAGTAATCACTATGCTTACCTTGGCGCTGCTTACTACAGGATTATTCCGCAGATGTCCGTCCACAATCGCTTCAAGGGTGGCAATATCCTCGCCTACGAAAAAAAGACACAGATTGTATTCCCCAGACACAATAAGACCGTTTAAGAAATACGGGCAGTCCTTGAAAATATCAAGCACGGAAGATGTATTCTTAGCCATCACATCAACTTTTGCCATATACAGGTTGACTTTCTTCAGGTTCATGCCCACGACATGCGATAGCGCTCCTTTTTGTTTGAGCTTGTGAACCCTGGCGCTTATAGAGGGCTGGGATATCTTTAGCTCCAAAGCCATGTCGTTCTGGGACATTTCTGGATTTTTCTCCAGCAGAGAAAGCATCTCCCTGTCCCTTTTATCAAGGTCAAGAAATTCTCGCATAACCTGATATTCGCAGAAGTTATTAAATAGTTTTCTATTATTTACAATTAAATCTCTAATCTCCCCTATATCTTAGAACAATCAAGTTTATAAATTATAAGACAGATATTGATTAAATATGAAAAGAAGCATAGTTTCCATAGATGAAGAGAAGTGTAATGGCTGCGGTCTTTGCATCCCCAACTGCGCGGAAGGTGCGATAAAGCTCATAAACGGGAAGGCAAAGCTCGTGGACGAGCGGTTCTGCGATGGTCTCGGAGCATGCCTGGGACACTGCCCGCAGGATGCGATTACGGTAATAGAAAGGGAGGCGCCTGAATTCGATGAAGAGGCTGTGAAAATGAAAATGCACATGACGCCGAAAAAACCTGTTATGGCGCCGCAGGGCTGTCCCGGAAGTATGGCAATGGATTTCAGGAGCAAGAAAGAGGCAACAAGAACCAGCGTGCACCAGAGCTCTGAATTGAGGCAGTGGCCTGTGCAGCTCATGCTTGTCTCGCCTGAAGCCTCTTATTTCAGGGATACAGAATTGCTCGTTGCTGCTGACTGCGTACCCTTCGCCTATCCGAATTTCCATTCCGACTTTCTTGCAGGAAAATCGCTGATCATAGGCTGCCCGAAACTGGATGATGCAGGATTTTACGTGGATAAGCTCACGGAGATGTTCAAGAAGAACAATATCAAAGGTATCACGCTTGTGAATATGGAAGTGCCCTGCTGCTTCGGACTGCAGAGGATAGTGGAGGAGGCTGTGACGAGGTCGGGGAAGGTTGTGCCGATAAAACAGACGGTGATAACGATAAGAGGGGAGAAACAATAGTGCAACCGATACCTTAAAGTACCATACCGCCAACATTAGCACTCCCTAAACCGTAGGAGACCACAGTCGATTACTACGGGAGGAATACTCATTGGAACAGGAAAAAATCACAGAAGCTGTTAAGCAGGCACTTGAAAAATCGCCCCAGCGTAAATTTCCAGAAAGCATCGACCTTGCCATTAACCTTAAGAACCTCGACATGAACCAGCCGCAGAACAGGATAGACGAGGAGGTAATCCTGCCAAACGGCATCGGTAAACCCATCAAGATTGCAGTATTCGCAAAAGGCGAGACTGCACAGAGAGCAAAGGGCGCTGGAGCAGATTACGTTTTTGACCCGGATGAAATCGCAGTTCTCGGCGAGGATAAAACAAGGGCAAAGACTCTTGCTGAAGAAGTGAATTTCTTCATATCAGAGGCTGCGTACATGCCTGCCATAGGTAAAACCCTCGGTCAGGTGCTCGGTCCTCGGGGGAAAATGCCCATACCGCTTACGCCTGATAAGGATATTGTGGCGATAATCAACAAGTCAAAGAACTCTATAAAAGTGAGGTCAAAGGATAAGATGACGTTCCACATCTCGATTGGAAGAAGAGAAATGGATCCCCAGAAACTGTCTGAGAATATCGCAGCGATAATAAATCGCATCGAACACAGGTATGAAAGGGGCTTATACAATGTGAGATCGATTTACGTAAAGACAACTATGGGACCTGCCGTGAGGGTGGTATAAATGGCAGCGGTAGCAGCACACCACAGCATCCATATCCCGAAGTGGAAGAAGGATGAGATAGAGGACATCAAGAAGTTGATGACAACTAATTCTTCTGTAGGCGTGGTCGGGATTCGCGGCATACCCTCAAACCAGTTGCAATTGATGCGGAAGAACCTGCGCGGTCTTGCAGATATTAAAATGTGCAGGAATACCCTTATCGAGCGCACCATTAACGAATCGCCTGATTTTAAGAAGATAGATAAATATGTGGAAGACCAGACAGCGCTATTGTTCACCAACGAGAATCCATTCAAGCTGTACAAGATTCTGGAGAAGGGAAAGACCTTGGCTCCTATAAAACCAGGTGGCATAGCGCCGAAGGATATCGTGGTTCAAAAGGGTCCAACCTCTTTTCCCCCTGGACCGATTGTCGGAGAACTGAGCGGTGCCGGAATCCCTGCAGGGATTGAGGGCGGGAAGGTCGTAATCCGCGAGACAAGAACAGTAGCTAAAAAAGGCGATGTGGTAGATGCAAAGCTTGCATCCATCCTTGCCAGACTTGAGATTCATCCTGTCGAACTGTGTCTTGAACTCAGGGCTGTGTATGAAAAAGGCATGGTTTACGATTCGAGGCTCCTGTCTGTGGATGAGACAAAATACATCAGCGACCTGACGGTTGCTGTCCAGCGGGCATTTAATCTATCCATCAACTCGGCATACCCGGCGAAAGCCACGATAGGTACACTGATTGCGAAGGCAGCGTCGCAATCACGGAACCTTGCCATAAATGCAGAGATAATGGTGCCCGATATCATTGATGTGCTTCTTGCAAAAGCAAATTCGCAGATGCTAAGCCTTGCAAGGGTCGCATCGGCAAAGGATGCTAATGCCATTGGAGCCAAGCTCAAGGAAAAGCTTGCCTCGCAAAAAGTCGAAGCCAAGCCTGAGGCAAAGGCGGCAGCACCAGCAGCAGAGGCAAAGGCAGAGAAAAAGAAAGAGGAACCCAAGGAAAGCGATATTGCAGCGGGCTTAGGCTCGCTGTTCGGTTAAAAGGTGATCAAAATGGAATATGTATATGCAGCGCTGTTGTTACACAGCGCAGGAAAGAAAGTGACAGAGGAAGCGATTACTGCCGTGGTCAAAGCGGCGGGATTGGAGCCGGATGCAGTTAGAGCGAAGGCACTTGTTTCAGCCCTCGAAGGCGTCAATATAGAGGAAGCCATCTCGAAGGCTGCGTTCGCGGCACCTGCGGCGGCTGCACCTGCAGCAGCGGCGGCTGCAGCGGCTCCTGCAGAAGCTGAGAAGCCGAAGAAGGATGAGAAGGCAAAGGAGAAGGCTGAAGAGAGTGGAATGGAAGGGCTCGGCGCACTGTTCGGTTGAGCATTCTTCTTATTTTTTGTTTTTAGTGTGGTCTATGTAGATTATTTTGCAATTGCTTCATGTGGCTCTAATTAGTATTAAATAAAATGGGGAGGGGGAGAGAACATGATTAGGAGCACTATGTTGAAGCTGGTGATACAGTACCTTCTAAACCTATGTGCCCTTCAAGTTCTGGCAAACCAATTCTGCTTAAATAGTTTGAAAAACGTTGCGATAAAGATTCTCGAAAAAGCTGGTTGATAGTGACCAGATAATGTTCAGGATACATTCTAAATAAAGTGTCTCTTGGAATAGCGTAGTAATGCTTGAAATCAATGATTAACTCAGGTAACTGTAAGTGGGGTTGCAGAACAATCTGAAAAGTATTTAGCAGGGCTGCCATAAGGTCTTCCTCATGTAATACGATTTAAGAACTAATACGCAATACGCACTTTACGCTCAAAACAAACACCCTGAAATATGAAGACCTCTTGGATTTCATTAAGTGCTACGATCCTGAGAATCGCTTCGATAGAAAACCTGCATGGACTCAGGAAACTCAGGAAGGCAGGTGGCGCGCCTATACTTATGAAGAACTTGTATTAAGGGATAAATTAAGCCTCGAAGACTCTGAAAATCTCTCTGACCCTGACGTGATTGCGAGGGATATTGCCGAGAACCTTGAATCTGCGCTGGAACAGTTCAGCAGTATTCGGGAAGATTTGGGAATAAAATAATTTTTCGTTTTAACTCCCAACCGCGCTGTAATAATACTCCCCCTCCGCCTTCTGCCTCCGATCAAGCTGCGAGCCGAGCTTATTCACCCTCGGTCTCTTTGTCTCCTCATCCCGCCTGAACGTGATACCAATGCCCTTGAGGAACCTGTTCATCCCCTGCCTCATATCAAAAGGTCCGTGAACCTCGCCTTTTTTCATGGGCTCACCCTCAAACACAAGAAGCCTGTCGCTCAGCATGTCTATCTTGTAGATGTCGTGGTCAACCACCATTGCAGTCACCTTATTATTCTCGGCAAACCTCCTTATGACCTTCGTGGCAAGCACCCTCTGCTCAACATCGAGATGCGCCGAGGGTTCATCCAATAGATACAGGTCTGCCGTTCTTGATAAACAAGCTGCAATAGCCACCCTCTGGAGCTCCCCGCCGCTTAAGTCGTCAAGTTTCTGGTTCATGAGCCTCTCCAGTTGAAGAGGTCTTAGGATCTCGGTCTGGTAATAGCTCGTATCTACCTGGTTCGTAATCGAGCGCAGGTAATCAGAAACCATTATCGGTTCCTCGGCTTTGATATACTGGGGCTTATATGACACCTTTATATTCAGCTCCAGCTTTCCTGTCGTGGGCTCAATCTCACCCGCAAGTATCTTCACGAAAGTGGATTTCCCTATCCCATTCGGTCCCACGATGCCTGTGACCTCGCCTTTCCTTATCTCCCCGCCCTGCGCCACGAGTTCGAAGCCTTCATCGTATTTTTTCGAGAATTGCCCGAAGGTTAAAAGCGGCGATACCTCCTTTGCAATCGAGGGTGCATGCACATCGAATCTTATTGCTTCGGTTCGAATCCTTACATTTTCCTCGCGCAGGAAACCCTTGAGATATTCATTTATCCCCACCCTTACGCCTTTTGGATGGGTGATCACACCGAAACCGCCCGGCGTGCCGTATGCGATATGCACCACGTCTGCGAGCAAATCAAGTATTGCAAGGTCATGCTCGACAACCATCACGGCTTTATCCTCAGCAAGTTCCCTGATTATCTGCGCCGCCTTTATCCTCTGGTAAATATCAAGATATGGACTTATCTCATCGATGAAATAGAAATCCGCTTCCTTTGCTACGCATGCGGCAAGTGCAACTCTCTGGAGTTCGCCCCCGCTTAATTCCTCTATCTTTCGGCCTGTAATGCCTGCAATGTCGAGTTTGGATAAAAGTTCACCAAGTATTCCTCTCTCATCAGTTTTGGATAGAAGCTGCGAGACGTTCCCTTTGAATTTCTTGGGAATCATATCCACGTACTGCGGTTTCTGCGAAGTCTTTACTTTCCCTTTGGATACCCCTTCAAGGTAATCGTGAAGTGCGCTGCCTGCGTAATATTCAAGTATCTCATCCCATCCGATTCTCCCTCTGCCAAGGTTTGGCTTCAGCGTTCCTGAAAGTATGTTTATGGCAGTGCTTTTTCCTATACCATTCGGTCCAAGGATGCCCGTCACCTTTCCTACCGTGGGTACAGGAAGCCCGTATAATGCGAATCCATTTTTCCCATACCTGTGCGTGGGCTCCTCAAGTTTCTCTGGCAGGCTTATAATCATGATCGAGCCGAAAGGGCAGCGGTTGACGCAGATGCCGCACCCCACGCATAGTTCCTCCGAGATAACAGGTTTGCCATCCTCGCCTATTATTATCGTCTCATCGCCCGTTCTTACCCGGGGGCAGAACTTTATGCACTGAAGCCCGCACAACCTGGGCTGGCATCTATCACGGTCTAAAATCGCAAGTCGCATAATGCACCGATATCATTCCACCGTGATATTCGTGTGAGTGCTGATGTAACCTTTCTTGCTGGCTTTCACTGTTATATTTCCAGCAGTGACGGGGGTAATATTGAAGAAGTAAGCTTTGCTTTCGTTTCCAGTGTTACTGCTAATATTCACACCTGCACCGCTCAGATCAACCGTCGCCCCTTCTACCGCTCTGCCATCGCTCGTAACACTGGCAATTACGCTCTGGGGGATGCCAACGGTCAGCGTATCTGGAGTGGTGGTTACATACAGTGTTCCAATATTTAATAACAGTGTCCAGAAAACAAGCAGGTATATTACTATTAAGAATTCCACATACAGCCAGTCCTTTGCCTCGAATTCCTTTACCCTGACGCCAATTAAAGGATATAAAAACCTCTGTATGTAATACGAAAGAAGCACGACTAACAAAATAACAGACAGCCAGGAAACTCCTGATGCATCTCCAAATTTCAAGAAAAAAAGCACAGCAAAACCGGCGCTGATGAATGCAGGAAGAACTGTTTTTTTTATACCTTCTATCAGCAATCGCTTTCGCTCCTCATGTGTCAAGGTTTTTGGTTCTGGTTCTTTCTTTCCCTTTTCAGCCATACTCACTCCTTCCTGTATATCATGGTGCCTATGCCTTCATGCGTGAAGAGCTCAAGCAGCAACGAGTGCGGCAGGCTTCCGTCTATGATATGAACCTGCCCAACGCCACCTTCTATCGCAGAGGCGCTTGATTTTATCTTCGGTATCATCCCGCCGCTTATGATGTTATCTGCGATAAGTGGTTCTATTTCATCGAACGCTACCCTTGAAATACGAGTTTCCTTGTTTTTCGGGTCGCGCAGAACTCCGGGTACATCTGTAAGCGAGATGAGTTTTCTGGCTTTGAGTGCTGCTGCGATATCCCCTGCTACTGTATCCGCGTTCACGTTGAGGTCATTGCCCTTTTCATCCGTTGCTATGGGCGATATTACGGGTATATATCCTTTTCCTGCGAGTATCATCACTATCTCTGGATTGATGACCTCGGTTTCACCCACCCAGCCGAGGTCTATTTCCTTCTCGACACCGCCGACCTTCACGCGCTGGGGAGCGAGCTTCCTTGCCACTATAAGCCTGCCGTCGCTTCCTGAAAGACCTGCGCCTTTCCCGCCGTGCTTGTTTATGAGCGAAACTATCTTGCTGTTGACATTGCCCACGAGTACCATCCTTGCTATCTCAAGCGTCTCGTCGTCAGTGACCCGAAGCCCTGCCACGAATTCGGGCTTCTTTCCCATGCGCTCCATCTTTTCAGTGATCTCGGGTCCCCCGCCGTGAACTATTACCGGATGTATTCCCACGAACTTGAGGAGGACGATGTCCTGCACTATCTTTTCCATTATTTCATGGTCAACTATGGCATGTCCTCCCATCTTGATTACCATGATTGAGTCGTAGAACTCACGGATGTACGGGAGGGCTTCTATGAGGATGTTTTCGCGCTTGAGCATTCGGGGTAAAATGGGATGGCGGGGTATTAAAGTTATTCTTGGAAGTTGGGATTAGTTTCGGATTGCATACGTTGGGTATATGAAATGATTCGTACATAACGGGATGAGTACAATAATATATTCGATTCAAGCGAAAACTTGATAAATGTTGAATAATGTTGTTAAATATTGATAAAACTATTAGAGGTGTGGTCATGGAGGAGGGTTCTGTAAAGTCTTAGGTGGATGGGATAGGCTGTCAAAAGTCGGTGGACGATGTAAAAATGGATAATTTTATGTATTTTGGTTGTGTGGTTGTATCGAAGAAATTGATTATGTACAATAATCTCACAAATTACTCCCTCATCTGTATTAAGAAGCAAGATAGAGCCGGACATTTATATCACAAATTCCATCGGGATTAGGTTTGTTCTCATTCCTGCTGGAGAGTTCAATATGGGTTCTAAAGAATTTTATTGGACAAAACCCGTTCATAGAGTGATGATAAACAAGCCATTTTATTTAGGTATTTATCCAGTCACTCAACGGGAATGGGAAGATATCATGGAAGATAACCCCTCGCATTTCAAGGGCGATGATGATTTACCTGTCGAAATGGTGTCATGGAATAAAGTTCAAGATTTCATCAAAAAGCTAAATGAGAAAGAAGGATCGAACAAATATCGCCTTCCTTCCGAAGCGGAATGGGAATATGCGGCCCGCGCAGGTACAGCTACACGATATTACTTCGGTAATGATGAGTCAAAGCTAAGAGAATATGCGTTGTATGATAAAAACTCAAGCAGCAAGACACATCAGGTCGGGCAAAAAAGGCCCAATTGCTGGGGTCTATACGACATGCATGGCAATGTCTGGGAATGGGTGCAGGATATATACCATGATAATTTTAACGGCGCACCAACAGATGGTAGTGCATGGGAAAGCGGAAATGGCTCTGAGCGTACAGTTCGTGGCGGTAGTTGGATTTATGTCGCCAGGGATTGCCAAGTGACGCATCGTCTTCCCGACGCCCCAGACCTCGTCTTCCAAGACCTCGGTTTTCGTCTTGTGTGTAATTTATAGTTCTATCAATTTGCGTTCTGCATTTGTGGAATCCTGAGTTCCAATGTACTTCCTATCCTTCAATCAGCGTCAGCGACCGTATCCACTCCCCCTTAGCCTCCCTCGTCGTACCCACGACAAGCCTCTTCATGTTCCCGACCGCCTCAACCATCCCCCGCGCCTCTATCCTCTCCCCTACTAACGCCTGCCCTGCATACGTATGGGTGTAGGAAAGCACGTAGCTTATCTCGGGATGCCTCACTTCGTAGATTGCAGGGCTGTCGAATGAAAAATCAGCGTTTGTCACGGCTGCCTCAATAGTCTCGGCGCCGATATCAACTCCACGCAGGCACGGCGCAATCTCCTCCCAGTCGCGCACGTACAGGAGGTCAAAATATGTATCTCCCACCATGCCCCTGTTCCCCTTCCTCTCCTCGTGAATAAGGAATTCATTGAAAGACAGCTCAGGTTTGCGTTTCTTATATATCTCATGCCACATTTCGTAGCTTATCTCGCCTATTTTTTTTTCTTTCTTTGCGCGGGCAATAATATCCCTCGCCTTGAACCATGACCTTCCATAAACAACAAAATCAATATCTGAGGACTCGTTTTCCATTCCTGCAAGAAACGACCCCGTGACTCCCATTTTATCAGATGGAATAGTTTTTAGCGTGCTCACTATAGCCCTGACCTTGCTGTTTTCCGCTGCAACCTGCGGCAGCTTCAGGCTTGGTTCAAGTACCTCCTTGACACAATCCCATGGAACCACATGGACATCGCTCACCCAGGTGGGTTGCGAAGCTTTCATGAACTCAAATGCCTCATCAAAATCCAGTTTGCGGTATTTTTTATGCTTCCCCCTTTCACCTTTCTCATCGGGCACGTACCTGAGGATTGAGCGTACGCCCTTTTCATGGCAGTAATCTGCCACTGCAAATATCCAGTCATCGCGTGTAATTATAAAATCACGGAGGCGGGTTCTATGCATCGTCAACTCTACGGATTCGGATTTATATAAGAGTACGCCTCCGATTTTTAATTTTAGCAAAGTTTTATATATCGTAAAGATAATTATCATCTAAGATTTAAAGCTGTTTTGAGCGGCATTTACAGCAGTAATGTTCAACTATTTCTGCGTTATGTTTGCCCCGACAGACGATAATCGAAAGTTAAGGATGTGTAACAGTGAAAGAATTTCAGGAAAGAATTGCTCCGGTAAAAGCCGGGGAAACGTATGATGTATCGATAGACGACATAGCAAAAGAAGGCGACGGCATAGCCAGGATAGAAGGCTTTGTCATCTTTGTGCCTGCAACAAAAGTAGGCGATAAGGTCAAGATCAAGGTAAATAAGGTAATGCGAAAATTTGCAATCGCTGAAAAAGTAGAAGCATAAAAATTTCCTTATTTTTCCGCTTTATTTGCATTTTTCCTAATATCATTAAAAAAATTCATAAGGGAATACTTCACGTTTTCGGGCTTGACGTCTATCATCTCTTCCCGTTCTATTTCCGGAAAGATATTGAACACAGAATATTTTCCAAGTTTCTTAGCCGATGAAGAGGTGTAGCGCCCGTCAAGCAGCACCCTGACACCAAAGTCTTCGGGTGAGCGCACCACCCTTCCGAGTGCCTGCCTTACTTTTCTTATCGTCGGAATCTCAATCGCATAATCCCATCCGTGCCCGAACTCTGCCTCATACGCAGCCTCGATTGCCCTCGTCCTGTCATTCAGAGCAGGATATCCCACTCCAACGATGACCACAGTTCTCCCTCTCCCGTCCTTGTAATCCACACCTTCGGTGAGGGTTCCCCACATATAGGATATAAGCACTGCCTTTTTGCCATTTTCCCCTATCCTGAAGAACTCGTCCCTGATAGCCTGTGCCGAAACACCAACCTCATCGAGGAAAACTGGAACGCTGCATTTGAGCCTGTTCTTGTATTGTAAAGCCTCATTGAAACTGGGGAAAAATATGAGCACATTGCCGTCTGACTTCTCGATTATATCGCCAAGAACCCTGGTGACAAGCTCCTTTGTCTCTGGTATATCCCTGTCCTTTGCAAAGAGGGGCGGAACAGAGATTGCTATTGTCTGGCGTCTTTCTCTGGGGAAGCAGAGACCAAAAGCTATTTCTCGTGTCTCACGCGCTATCCCAAGCGTTGTCTTGATGGTGGCGAAAGGCGCGAGCGTTGCAGACATTAATACTGCTGCATAAACAGAGTTGAAGAGCGGCGCTGTTACGTTTTTTGGGATGCAGGTGAATAATTCAAGCCTTCCATAAATCTCTTTGTTAAGGCGCCGCACACCAAGTATAGGGTAATATCCCATGTCGTTTGAAAATTTCATGTAGTTCGAAAGGAAGCCTGCCGTAGCAAGGCTGTTTGAAATTTTTTTGACCGGGCTTTTTCCTTCTGTGAATTGCTTCTCGTAAAACTTATCGATAGTAACTCCGAAACTCCTGATATGTTCTATAGTTTCATCTATTTTCTTGATTCCAGCGCTTTCCAGTGAACGAAGAAGCCTTGCCCTGAACATGTCCATCCTTTCCTCAGGGTCAGAGATCCGAAGGTCGTGCCACTCCTTTCCAATCCTCTCCCGCTCCCCGAATTTTTTATCGAGGATGTAATTATACGTTGATTTCAGGGTATCAAGAAAGGTGCGCAAAAATGTTTCAACTTCCGGCGAGGGCAGAGTATCTCTGTTTGCCTCAACCTCATCAAGCGCCCTGTTTACAGTAAGTTCCGAAAGTATCATGGACGAATGAGAGCGTGCCGCTGATTCAATATTATGGGCTTCATCAAAAATTACTATAATATCCTGCAGGCTTTTGTCCATCCATCCCAGCACGTTGGTTCTGATATCCTCGTCAAGAAAATGGTGATAATTGCATATCAGAAGGTCGGCTTCTTTCATAAACCTTTTAAGTAATTCATAACCGCAAGCTTTATGCGATAATGCCCACTCCGCCACTTCTTCAGGCGTGCGCACACCTGAAAAAAGCCATGTACGGAACTCTTCAGTGTCGTTCTTTAGCAGTTGAAGCAAGAAATCGCATGAATTTTTCCTCTGCTCATGGAGCTGTCGCTCTTCCTTATCGAACTCGATGCTGAGTTCCCTTTGAAGCTCGATCAAACCCGGCTCTTTGACCCGCTTCATTTTGTCCTTGACTGATTTTATTTCGTTTTTCAACTGCACGAAGTCCTTTTCCTGCTCTATTAATTTGTACGTATTATCCCGCAGCAAACTGCATGTGTCGTAGTCCATATCAGGCTTCGGGCACATCAGCATTTTTCCTTTGAGTACTATTACTTTAATATCGGTTTGTTTTTTTATTTCCCTTGCCTCTTCTATGAACTGAGCCATCTGCTGGTGGACGTTGGTGGCGATAACCACCGTTTTTTTCTCTGTTTTTGCGATATGAAGGGTTGGTGCAAGCGCGCCAAGCGTCTTCCCCGTGCCGCACGCCCCTTCAAACAACATGACCTGCTTTTTAATAAGAGCTTCGTGTATAGCATCCATCGCTTCCAGTTGGTTTGGATAGTATGAGCTCTTTGGAAAATAACGCAGATAGTCTTTTTTCATCAGCAACTATACGATGCAGGCATGATATAAACAGTACGATAGGCTTCGGTGCTAAATTAGTGGCACTAAATTAACACCACCATATATATTAGTGTTACTACCTCATCATCATTAGAAAAATGGATTTGGATAGAAAAACAGGGGGAAGCATGAATTCGATGGCTGTGGTGAGAGCAGATGACGCTTCAAAAGTTAAAATAGCTCTCTGCGATCTGGTCAGATACGGACACATGACTTTTGCCGATAGTGCAAGGAAACTTGAACCCACTTTTGCAGATAATATTCTCATACACGTAATGAAAAGCCCGCTGAAGGCAAGCTGCTCTGCTGCTGCCATAGTTCCGCTTGCAGATCAGGCAAGCATTGCAATCGGAAGGCTGCGGAAAATCCATCCGCCTGCACACGTGATTATAGTAAGTCCAAGGCATGAAATATACCACGAGCTTGCCAACTATGTGGATATATTGCCTGAGATAGACCTGATGCCTGAGCCCACAGCCGAGCCTGAGCAGGTTATGCAGATGGCTGAAGCCCAGGTTTAAACTGCATCTTTTTTCGAACAAAATCACATCCTTTTTAAACAAGGAAGTAAAAAGAGAAGACCATGACATTAAAAGTAACCCTGATAACAGGAAGAACAATCAGCCAGGGAGTGAATCTTGAAAACAAGACCTCTTCTGATTATATGGAAGCGACTGCTTCATGCGAACTGAATTCAAAGGATATAGAGCTTCTGGGCAAACCAAAGTATGTGAGAGTTAAAACCGAATATGGGGAAGTGGTTGTGAAATTAAAAGAGAATAACGGCAATCCTGACAGCATCGCATTCATCCCTATGGGTCCGTGGGCGAACGCTGTTGTTGATCCCGATACCAAAGGCTGCGGGATGCCTGGATTCAAAGGAATCCCTGCTGAAATCGAAGCCACGGAGAATAAAGTGTTATTATTGAAAGAACTGATGGCGAGGTATAAGTAATGAAAGTAATAACCGATGCGCTCTGCCCTTTTTGCGGCTGTCTGTGCGATGACATCACAGTGGTTGTGGAGGATAACAAGATAATTGAAGCAAAACATGCCTGCATGCTGGGCTCAGCAAAAATACTGGGGCACTGCAGGCTTGGAGGGAATAACATAGAGACCCACCACACGATAAAAGAGCCGATGATAAGGGATGACAAAAATGCGAATTTCAGGGAAGTATCCTATGAAGAAGCCATCAACGAGGCGGCAGAGATACTTGCTCAATCTAAGAGACCTCTTCTGTACGGCTGGGCTTCTGCATCATGTGAGGTCCATAAAAAGGGGCTCCTTCTTGCCGAAGAGCTTGGTGCGGTAGTGGACAATACAGCATCTGTATGCCACGGTCCCACGGGTCTTGCGGTTCATGAAAAAGGGGCTCCGTCTGCCACCCTTGGACAGATAAAGAACCGTGCGGATGTTATCGTGTTCTGGGGATGCAACCCGGTGCAGGCGCATCCAAGGCACATGGGACGTTATTCGAGTTTTGCACGGGGATTTTTTTCTGAAAAGGGAAGAAAGGGGCGCAGGATTATTGTTGTTGATGTTCGGAAGACAGATACTGCAAAAATGGCTGATGAATATGTGGAAATCCAGCAGGGCAGCGATTACCTTGTTATCTCTGCGCTGCGGGCTATACTATCAGGACATGGCGATGTTGTTCCTGATAGCGTTGGAGGAGTTTTGAAGCAACAGCTTGTGAAAATTGTGGAGACATTAAAGACAGCAAAGTTCGGCTCAATTTTCTTCGGCATGGGGCTGACTCAGAGCAAATCCAGGTATAAGAATATAGACAATGCCATCTCTCTTACCACAGAATTAAACTCGTTCACAAAATATGTAATTATGCCCATGCGCGGGCATTACAACGTGGCAGGCTTCAACCAGGTGTGCACATGGGAGACGGGTTTTGCAACAGCCGTGGATTTTTCGCGCGGGGTACCCTACTATAATCCGGGCGAGACGGCAGCCAATGACGTGCTCTACAGGAATGAAGTGGATGCAGCGATGATTATAGCAGCTGACGCTGCTGCACATTTCCCTGCAAACTCGGTGCGCCAGCTTGCAAAGGTACCTTTGGTTCAAATTGACCCTCACTGGAGCGCAACTACGGAAATAGCCAATGTGGTCATACCCACAGCCATGTGCGGCATTGAAGTGGAAGGTACGGCGTACAGGATGGACGGCGTTTCCCTGCGTCTTCGAAAGATGATAGAACCAACGCATCTCACTGATGAAGAGGTGCTGGAAAGAATAACCCAGCGCGTAAGAGAGCTAAGGGGTGAGTGATATGGAACTTCTGATAAAGAACGGTGCTGTTTATGACCCGATTAACGGTATTGCAGGGGATAAGGTAGATATCTCGATTAAAGACGGGAAAATCGTGGAAAAAGTAAGCAGCAGTGCTTCTGTAATCGATGCAGGGGGAAGGCTTGTGATGGCAGGTGGGGTTGATGCCCATTCCCATATAGCAGGAGCAAAAGTGAACCTGGGCAGGCTGATGCGACCAGAGGATTCAAGGCAGGGACTAAAGCCACGAACAAAAGTAACCAGGGCATATTCAGGATACACTGTTCCGAATGTCTTTGCCATGGGATACCGCTATGCTCAGATGGGCTATACCACGGTTTTCGAGGCTGCCCAGGCAATCATGAAGGCGCGTCATACGCACGAGGAGCTGGAGGAAATCCCGATCATAGATAAGGGCGCTCTTACGCTGTTCGGGAGCAACTGGCCAACGATGGACTATGTTCGCGAGAAGAACCTTGATAAACTGGCAGCGTATGTTGCATGGGGATTGCTTGCTTCCAGAGGTTTCGGCGTAAAGGTCGTGAATCCCGGAGGCGGAGAGATGTGGGGCTTTGGGAAGAATGTCACAGGTATAGATGATGTTGTTCCCAACTTCGAGGTCACGCCTGCACAGATAATCGTGTCATTGATGAAAGCCAACGAGATGCTTGGATTACCTCATTCCGTGCACCTGCACTGCAACAACCTTGGAAAACCAGGCAATTACAAGACCACGCTTGCAAGCATGGAACTGGCAAAGCAGGTGAAGCCCAGCAAGGACAGACAGGTGCTGCATGTAACACATATTACTTTCAACGCAATGGGTGGAACAAGCTGGGGAGATTTTGAATCCAAGGCAGATGAGGTTGCCAATTTCCTTAACAGCAGTGAGAATGTAACAGCAGATATGGGTCAGCTTATCTTCGGCAGCGCAACCACGATGACTGCCGATGGTCCAGCGCAATACGCAAATGCAAAGTTAACGCATGCAAAATGGGGTAACGGCGATGTTGAAATGGAAGATGCCTCTGGCGTCGTACCTTTCTTTTATGTCAGGCAAAGCCCTGTTTTCGCTATCATGTGGGCTATGGGTCTTGAACTTGCGCTGCTCACAAAGGATCCATACAAAGTACTATTGACCACCGACCATCCCAATGGAGGTCCGTTCGTGAACTATCCTGAGGTGATTGCTCTTCTTATGAGCAACAGGAAGCGTCAGGAAGAGATCAAGACAGTTCATGCTGCGATTCACCAACGGGCGAAACTGCCGGGGATTGAGAGAGAAATGACCTTCAACGACATAGCGATAATGACAAGAGCAGCCACAGCAAAAGTGCTCGGGCTACTTGATTCAAAGGGACATCTTGGAGTTGGCGCTGATGCCGACATCTCCATATACGACATCAAACCCGGCGAGATAGACCCGTCAGTGGAGCATGCAAGGATAAAGAGCGCTTTCTCATCAGCAGCCTATACGCTCAAAGGCGGCGAGGTTGTGGTGAAGGACGGGCAGGTTGCGGCTACGCCCATGGGCAGGACTTTCTGGGTAAATGCCTCTGCACCTCTGCAGTACATGGATGAAGTCATGAAGGATATGCAGATGAAATTCAAGAATTACTACTCAATACAGCTTGCAAACTACATGGTACAGGATGCGTATGTAACGCATCCCAAGGTGCTTAAAGCCGGTGTCGTACCTGTGATGGCGGAGGTGGAGTAATGCAGGAAATTTTCTTAAAGCCGAAGGCAGAGATTAAGATTTCAGTTGAGGCAGAGAACATCTCACCTGACAAGTTCGCAGGCAGGACTGAAAGTGAGATACAATCCCTGGAGGTCTGGATGGGAAACCATAAAACCACGCTGGGGGAGCTGTTCTCGGTTAAAGTGAATGGAAAAGGCGGCGCGGCAGATACAACAATAATTATGGAAGGGGATTTCTCGCGCGTCAAAAGAATAGGAGAAGGGATGACGGCTGGTCTCGTCAGCATTAAAGGAAACGTCGATATGCATCTTGGCTCGAAGATGAGCGGCGGAAAAATAACTGTGGCAGGGGATGCGGATTCATGGGCTGGCAGGGAGATGAAAGGAGGGGAAATCGTAATCGAAGGAAATGCAGGCTATTACCTCGGTGCAGGATACAGGGGCGAGACCTGCGGCATGCGCGGGGGTAAAATCACAGTCTTTGGAAATGCCCTTGACTTTCTCGGGGAGCATATGTGCGGCGGCGAGATTGTTGTGAAAGGCAATGCAGGGATACTTCCGGGCTTGAGCAATAACGGGGGAAAGATCGTAATCGAGGGCAGCACCTCACGACCCGGAAGCGAGATGGCAAAAGGCACAATAATCGTGGGCAAAGTGGAGGAAATGATGCCAGTTTTCAAGCTTGAAGGAACGGAAGCGCTTGACGGAATTAATTATAAAAAATATACAGGCGACGTTATAGTTAATGGAAAAGGCTTGCTGTATGTGAAGGAATGAAATTTGAAAAACTTATTATTTTAGTGGTTGTCGGGCTTTTTATTGGCATAATTTTCTCCATTTATTCGTCTAATAAATCTTCCCTCGAAGAATCAAAAGTTGAAGTAGAAACAAATGGAATACAAACCTCGAATTTTACCCCGCTGGTTTCGGCTGGACAGAATATATGCGAAGGCTGCCATCTTTCGGGTAAGAAATACATTCCGCAGGCATACGAGGTAAAACAGCATGCAGAGGGTAGCGTCTATTGCCTTAAATGCCATAAAATCGACCACAATACTCATCCTATCAATCAGGATGTCACATGCGAACGATGCCATGGAACTACAAGCCCGACGGTTCCTCGGTTTGTCAATGGGACTATAGTATGCGCACAGTGCCATGATTTCCCAGACCCCCTGAAACCGAGTGGCGGTAATCTCATCGTGATACACCGTCCAAGAAATGTTGACTGCGCCAGATGTCATTTAGACTCATCCGAATCGTGTCTTAAGTGCCATGATGAAATCAAGAACAATACAAGGTGGGAGACAAGGCTTACACATTTCAGTACGCTTTTGAAGACGATGCAATAACCATAAAATTTATATCCAATGAACATAATTGTGCATTAAAGCACTAAAATGTACAATAACTATGCACCCGACAATCAATGAAATACTCAAATCAACACTGAGAAGAATACCTCCCGGAAAGGAAAAAAGGGTTATAGCGTCCCGGAATTTCCGTTATATCATAAAAGCCAGGAAACAGCAAAACCTGATTCCCCTGATAGCAGAGGTCAAACCCTCATCCCCTTCGCAATTTATAAGGAATGTAACCCCGGAGGATGCGGCACAGATCGCAAGAGAAATGGAAGCCGGAGGCGCTGCGGCTATTTCCGTGCTCACGGAGCCGCAATTTTTTAAAGGAAGCATCGAAAACCTTGTCTCGGTGAGGCAGGCTGTAAGCATTCCTGTGCTGAGAAAGGACTTCATCATCGATAAGGCACAGATTTGTGAAGCAGATAGTGATTTGATTCTGCTCATCGCAGGAATCCTCGGCGATAAACTGGGCGATTTCGTGGATGGGTGCATCTCCTGCGGACGTGAGCCTCTCGTGGAAGTGCATAACAAAAAAGAACTTGAGACTGCCCTTTCCACGCACACAGGCATCATCGGGATAAACAATCGCGATCTTGATACATTAAAGGTGGACATAACAATTACAGAAGAACTGGCGCCGCTTATCAGCGATAGGGTAATTATCAGCGAAAGCGGAATAAGTTCAACGAAAGACGCTATCAGAATGGTTAATGCAGGAGCCGATGCGCTTCTCGTGGGAACATCCATCATGAAAGGAAATATTTACGATAAGACATACGAGTTAGTACACGCATTTGAAAAAAGAACCGCAGATAAACGCAGATAAGGAAGCAATTATGAAAAAGACAATCATGAAACAGGAACTTAAATCAACCAAATTCGGCAGGTATGGCGGGCAGTTCGTGCCCGAAGTACTGATGCCTGCTATTGAAGAGTTAACAGAACAATATGAAAAATACAAAGATGATCCTGTTTTTAACGAGGAATTGAATTATTATCTCAGGGATTTTGCAGGACGCCCGTCTCCTTTGTACTACGCAAAACGATTGAGCAAAGAATACGGTGTCAAGATTTACTTGAAACGCGAAGACCTTGTCCACGGCGGCGCGCACAAGTTAAATAACACGCTCGGGCAGGCACTTCTGACCAAGCGCATGGGGAAAAAACGGATTATCGCAGAAACGGGAGCGGGTCAGCACGGGACAGCGTGTGCTATGGCTGGGGCAGCATTTGACATCAAAACCGAAATTTACATGGGCGCAAGGGATACAGTTCGGCAGCGCATGAACGTTTACAGGATGGAACTGATGGGGGCAAAGGTCATACCGGTCAAGAGCGGCTCCCAGACATTGAAAGATGCCATCAATGAAGCAATGCGCGACTGGGTGACCAACGTGGAAACCACCCATTATATGATAGGGTCTGTTGTAGGCATGCATCCCTATCCCACGATGGTACGCGATTTTCAAAGCGTCATAGGAAAAGAAGTTCGCACACAGATAATGGAGAAGGAAGGGAGGTTCCCGGATTCCATTGTGGCTTGCACAGGCGGAGGCAGCAATGCAATGGGTATTTTCCATCCTTTCATAGATGATGATGTGGCGCTTTTCGCAGTTGAAGCTGGCGGAGGCGGCTTGAAAACCACGGACAAAGAGGCACTGCACTCAGCCACGCTATGTGCAGGAGAGGAGGGAGTACTTCACGGCGCACGCACGAAAGTCCTGCAGAATAAATTCGGGCAGATACTGGAATCAAGCTCGATAGCTGCAGGGCTGGATTATGCAGGGGTTGGTCCTGAACTCGCGTATCTGGCAGAGATCGGTAGGATCAAACCGCGGTATTCGCTGGATAGCGAGGCACTTGAAGCATTCCACGACCTGTGCAGGCTTGAAGGCATAATACCCGCGCTTGAATCCTCGCATGCGATAGCCTATGTGAAAAAGGCGGCAGGTTCTGGAGAGCTTGGAGATGTTGTGGTGATAAACGTTTCTGGAAGGGGCGACAAGGATCTTGAAACGGTATTAGGTGTTAAACCATGAAAATCGCTGAAAAATTCAGGGAATTAAAAGCAAAAAAAGAGGGCGCCCTTATCGCCTATATCTGCGCAGGCGACCCCACGCCTGAAAAAACAAAAGAGTACGTAGAGGCGCTTGTAAGGGGAGGCACTGATATTATTGAATTAGGTCTTCCTTTCTCAGACCCTGTAGCTGACGGTCCCACCATCCAGGCTGGGATTGAGCGGGCGCTCGCAGGCGGGATGACGCCTGATGTTTATTTTGAGACTGTCGGGTCGCTTTCTGTAAATATACCGCTTGTGGTGATGACCTACTACAACCTCATATTCAGACGGGGGCTTGAGAAATTCGTGAAGGACTGCGTATCATCGGGAATATCGGGCATAATTGTGCCAGACCTCCCTGCGGAAGAATCAGGAGAGCTTGCAGCTTTCTGCAAAAAACACGGCGTTGATCTCATATTCCTCGTTGCTCCCACAACGACTGAAGCAAGGATGAAGCGGATTTTATCCCGTGGAACAGGTTTCATCTATCTTGTGGCACGCCTCGGTGTTACCGGTGCGCGTGCTGATATTTCGAAATCGACGCGGGAGTTGATTAAAAGGGTGAAGACCACAACGCCAAAGGCTGTGGGATTTGGAATCTCAAATGGAGAGCAGACTTGCGAGATTATTCACGCCGGCGCCGATGGAGTGATTGTGGGCTCTGCGTTTGTGGATATTATCGCCGGTGGTGATAATGCAGAGCAGGGGCTTGAGGCTCTGGCGAGGGAGTTGAAGGATGGGATAAGGGCGGCGCGGGGATAATATAATAAAATTAAAAAAGTTATCTATCCCAAAATAGCAAAAGGTAAATACGTTGTGTTATAATCTAAGCGAGTTCTTTGAGAGGAGATTATAGATGCAATTCATCAATGAAAAAGCCATTGAATCATACGTCA
>CAYXIP010000022.1:0-20533 GCA_964465515.1 uncultured Candidatus Methanoperedens sp.
GCATTGTCGCCGCTTGACATTCCTGCCTCAGCCCTGTGGCAGTATTCGCATTTGAAATCTGCGTGAGGTCCTTTCGTGCCTGTTACCGTCGAACCTCCGCTGCTCAACTCTGCTTTCACATCGCCGTGACATTTCTGACACGGTACCTGGTTGCCCGTTGCGTCGATGTTGTAGAAGGAGTGTTGTCCTGAGAACAATGCCACAGTAGAGGGCAGGGCGAACACACCAATCCCAACCAACGCAATCAAGGCTAAGCTAAACTTTGCGTTCATTTTCATAAATTCTTCTTCTCCTATCCTATTTTGCAGGGCATATATGACTTCCAGAGCTTGCGCCATGGATTCATGCCCTGAGATGTCTATGTTAAGAACGGATGCAACTTTACTTGCAGAAAAATCTCATTTAATAGATAGGAAGGATGGATTTTTTACTGCAAAGCTGCATCCATTTCAACAGTTTAATTTTGGACTGTTGCTATTAAATAACCCTAAGAAACAAGAGCAGATGCGAAATTGCATATGCTAAATAGCATATGCCAAAGAGCACATAGCAACGATGATTTGATGCATTAGGTTGCAAGGTTGTTAGGGATGATGTAATATCTTTTGGTGTCGAAGCTGGTGGGAAGATTTCAGATAAAGATGAAGCAAGACTGAACACATCTTGCAGATATAGAACGGCTCACGGCTGTATTAAATCTTTCCAAAAGAATCAACGGACATTAACTTTGGTTCTCTTTTCCTTGATTTCTTTAAAAATTTCATCCAAGCTCTCAGATAACCATTGAGAGCGTTCCTTTGTATAGTCTCCCCTTCCTAAATCGAAGCTCTGGACAAACCTGACCATCCCTATTGGTCCAAGGGCTTTCGCAAGAACTTCAAGTCCTTCCCTTCTTATTTCACTGATTGTTTTAGCTTTCATTTTCAGTTATCTCCATTAGCCATTTAACGGGATTTTCAACTTTAATCTTAACAAGGCTTTTATTAGCCATAACCTTTTTCTCAATCTCATCATCGGTTGTTAGCATAACTTCCGCAGACTTCTCAGCGCATGCAATATGCAAGGCATCCAATGCTTTCAATCTAATATTTTCAAGTTCAGAAGCCCGTCTAAATATATTTTCATCAACAATCACCTTGTCTCCTGAAATTGCTGCAAGGACTTTTACACCTGTTTTTCTTTCATTATCAGGGATTTTAGAAATTTCGTAGTCTATCGCTTCGCTGCCTACTAGCACCCAATCATACAGACATCTGTTTAAGATCGCCAATACCGCTTCGGATTCAATCCTGATTCTATCTTGGCTCTGGTCATCAAAAGGTCTGTTCAGACAACAGACGTCCATATAAATTCTCATGAATAATTGCTTTCATAGCTTTTACTATTAGATAATAATTTGCTTCGTATAATTCGATTTTCAGTTGTTAGGGAAACATCCGGCGCAGGTCTGCCATCATTAATTTTATCAATAATATCTCGAGATTTAATGGAAAATGTTTAATACCACTCGCTCAGAGTTCCATTTATTTCTTGCAATTTTTCCAGCAATTCTCTTCCGTTCTCATTAAGAGTGTAGCATCCATCTGCTTTTCTGTCTATTAATTTCTTTTCCACCAGGAAATCAAAATATCTCCTGAAGTTTCTCCAGTCAAGATCTGCCTTTCGCATGATGCGCGTCTTTTTTGCTTCCTCTTCCTGAATTGCCTTAAGCACAGCATTCATTATAAGCCATCTGTTTCTCTCTTTTCTCACCTATGTCACTATCCTATTCGTTAATCCTACTCATTTTTTACCATGAAAGTTTTTCTATATATATCTTACGACTTGCACTTTTTCAATATGTTTTAAATGATCTAATACTGTACAAATTTTTCAACACAAATTATAAACCACAGAGTACACGGAGTCTGCTATGAACGCGGTTCATAAATGAACATGAAAAACGATTAACAGCGAACTAATACGAACTCGTACGAACTCCCGCAGTTTGAGTTCGTATCAGTTCGTACGAGTTAGTTGTTTTTCATACCAGAGCACAGAGATTTATAAGCGCAATGTGAAGTCAATTATTAACTCTGTGTCCTCTGCGCTCTCTGTGGTTTTCCAAAAGTTTTACATCAAATCGACAGGCAATATTATTCGTACACCCAGGCTTCGTCCCCCCTGGAATATTCCAGTATCTCGGAAGCCTTGAAATGTATGCTTATTTCCCTTTTTGCCGCCTCTGGCGAATCGCTTGCGTGTACAAGGTTGCGCCCGGTATCGAGGGCAAAATCACCACGGATAGAACCCACAGCCGCATTCACAGGATTGGTAGCGCCGTTGATTGCGCGCATCACCGAAACTGCATTTTTTCCCTCAACCACCATGGAGACCGATGGTCCTGAGGTTATAAAATCAATCAAAGAATTGAAAAAAGGTTTCCGGGCATGCTCAGCATAATGTTTTTTAGCCAGATCAGGGGAAATCGTATCCATGCGCATGGCCACTATTTTGAGCCCGCGCCTCTCAATCCTGCGGATTACCTCACCCACCAAACCTCGCTGCACTCCGTCCGGTTTGACCATCACGTAGGTGCGCTCCAAGTTCTCACCTTAGGCCGCTGCTTTCCCTCTTGCCTTACGCCCTGCTTCTGTCCACCTTACCTGACGTGGGATTCTGCCGAGAGCTAAATTCCTCTGGCATTTGGATGAACAAAAATAGAAAACAGTCCCGTCTTTCTTTGCATAAAGCTTGCCTGTGCCGGGCTCTATCGCCCCACCGCAGAAAGAGCATTTCTTTTTTTCCATTTTTACCTCGACATCAATTTCTTTGCTTCCCTTGAGGTCTCAAGCAGCATCACGATATCCCCCAGTTTTACAGGACCGACAATATTGCGGGTGATAATCCTGCCCTTATCCCTCCCATCGAGTATCCTGCACTGCACCTGCATGGCCTCTCCGTGCATGCCTGTCTTGCCGACGATTTCGATTATTTCGGCTGGATACCCGTTTTCCTCGTCTGCCATGCTTTCACTTCTTCAGCGCCTGAACTTTCTGCGCCACTTCTTCTACCAGTTCCTTGCCCTTTCCAGGTTCTATTATTGCCGCTGCCCCGCTTCCCACACTTAATCCGGAGGCTGCCCCGAGTTCTACCTGTTTTTTGACATAGATATAAGGCGTGTTCTTTTCCTCGCACAGTGCAGGCAGGTGCATCACAATTTCAGGCGGGTTCACGTCCTCGCTTATTATTACAAGTTTTGCAATGCCGCGTTCGATTGCTTTTGTGGCTTCGTTTGTTCCTTTCTTAATCTTTCCTGTATCCCGCGCCATCTCAAGAGCTTCCAATGCCTTATTCGATAAGTCGGCGGGAACTTCAAATTTTATGTACGCTTGTGCCATACTAATTACTCCTTCAGGATTTTGTCCTTCATCATTCACTTATTAAAAGTATCGGCTTCACTACTGCACCATGGGGTATATATTTTGCGCTCAGGAAGTTTCTTCTTTCAGTACATTGAACAGGTCTGGTGAGGCTATCTTAACGATGGTATAATTTCCACTTCTGGTTATGTTATATTGCTCAAAACCTCGCTGGGTGCTGTTTGTTTTTAACCTGTTGAGTTTTGCGAGGGTGCTTGAGTTAATACTGAGGTAGGCTGTAGTCCTCACGTAAGTATCATTGATTGTACCGATGCCCATATAAAACTGGCTTGCAAAACTCACGTTTGAACTTATTGTTTGATACTGGGCAGGCTCTACCTTGCTTAGCAATCCTTCGTATTGGTCGTAGGAAGAATTTGTTTTATTCTGGCTGTAAATGATGTTCAGAACCTCATTTGCGGTTTCGTCATTCGTATAAATAGTAGGGGTTCCCATTATATTTATGCCGCCCGTATCCTGTCTTCTGAGGATAGGGATAGATACGCCAGATATCACGATGTAATCAAAATCATTTCTCTCAGGGGACATTGTGCTTAGTAGAAGGAAGTTGCGCACTCCTGGCAAGCCTGCATAATACATTTTTGTTGTATTTGATTTGTAAAGAGAATCCACTTCATTGATTAGGGGCAACCCCTCATTTCTTACCCACTGTATCATTTGCGGCGTCATACTTTCAATGTCTGTATAATTCGCAAACACTACCCCAGGAGGCGTCATGTTCAGGGCGTCTGAAATGGAGTAGAACGGCTGGTTTATAACCCAGTATTCAGGATTGTATTTCTCCTCTGGAGGTGTTGGCTCAGGCGTTTGCTGCGTTAGCTCACTTCTTGGGCCTAAGAATATATAAGCAAATATTGAAAACACCATTGTAAAAATCAAAAAGGCGGCAAGCAATTTGTACGCATCACTCTGTTTCATTGCGACCTCATATTACCTGCATGATATTAAAGCAGATGGTGCAGGCTTCCAAAGCAAAATCAACACGTAACTTTTATATATAATGTACTCATTTAGACATTAAAGTACAAAATTGTACAGTGGATGATTATGAAAGACTATATACAGAAACTCGTCCAGAACCAGAGCCTGACGGCAGATGAGGCTGAAACTGCAATATCTAAAATCTTCACAGAAGCAAATGATGCACAGATAGCTGCCTTTTTGACTGCACTTAAGATGAAAGGCGAAACGCCGCCTGAGATTGCAGGTCTGGCTCGCGGCATGAAAAAAGCTGCCAATATCATAAACCCCAAAGTTCAGGGCACGCTTGTCGATACCTGCGGCACGGGAGGCGATTCTGCCGGCACGATTAATGTGAGTACAGGAGCGGCTATCATAGCAGCCGCTTGCGGAGTTGCAGTTGCCAAGCACGGCAATTACTCCATCACATCAAAATCAGGAAGCGCTGATGTACTAAGAGAGCTTGGCGTGAAGATAGACCTTCCGCCGCAAGATGTTGAAAAGATTATCGAGAAAGTTGGCATCGGATTCATGCTCGCACCAGTATTCCACCCTTCGATGAAACGGGTGGCGCAGATAAGGCGCGACCTTGGTTTCAGGACGGTGTTCAATATCCTCGGACCGCTTACGAATCCAGCAAATGCAAAGGCGCAGGTGATAGGCGTTTTCGACAGCTCCCTGTGCGAACCCATGGCAAAAGTGCTGGATATTCTCGGGACAAAAAGAGCACTCGTCGTACATGGCAGCGGCATGGATGAGATATCCAACACGGGCGAGACCGGGATAGTTGAGTTGAGCAATGGCAGGCTCGCAAAATATACAGTTACACCTGAAAAGCTGGGCATCAAACGCGCCTCTGTAAGTGATATAGCAGGGGGATCACCTTTCGAGAACGCAAGGGACATTGTAGAGGTTTTAAAAGGAAAAAAGGGAGCAAAACGGGATATTATCGTCATCAATGCAGGCGCGGCTTTGCTTGCAGGTGGAAAGGCTGAAGCTCTTTCTTCAGGAATAAAAGCGGCAAATCAATCTATCGACAGCGGCGCAGCCCTGCATAAGCTTGAAGACTTCGTGAGCGCGGCAGGCGACCCTGAAAAACTTGCGAGATTTTTGTAATTGAAAACCGCGGATGAACGCAGATTGTGAAACTAAAGAGAGCAGCAGACGATGAAAGTAAAAATATGCGGTATCAAGACCGAACGAGACCTTGGCATGGCAGTAAATGCAGGAGCAGACGCCGTTGGATTTATCACCGAAGTGCCTGTGGATTCCCCGAGAAAAATAAGTCTTGGTGAGGCATCAAGATTGATCTCGAAAGTGCCCCTGTTTATGACCTCGGTGCTTGTCATCATGCCAGAGAATGCCGAACAGGCGATCCAGATGATTCATAAAGCAAAACCGGGCGCGGTTCAGGTGCACAACGCTCTTGCTATTTCTGAACTAAAAAAAATCAGGGAAACAGATGTAAAGCTCATTAAAACAATACCGGTTCCCCAGCATGCAGACATAGAAGCGCTAATAAAACAGGTGAGTGAACTTTCAGGCATAGTCGATGCAGTTCTTCTCGATACCGTGCTCGATGGAAAGATGGGGGGAACCGGAACGCCCCATAACTGGGAGGTAAGCTCTGAGATTATCCTCCACGCGGGCATGCCCGTAATCTTAGCCGGCGGGTTAAACCCGGAAAATGTCAGAGCTGCTGTAAGAAGCGTGCGCCCGTATGCTGTTGACACTGCCTCCGGCGTGGAAACCGATGGAAGAAAAGATGAAGAAAAGGTAATAGATTTTATCAGGAATGCGAGGATTCATGAAATTTGACATAAGTGAGAAGGAATTCCAGAGGCTTGCGGAAGAAAAGCCCGTGATAATCCAGTTAATGGCAAAAGTGAAAACTGCATGTTCGCCGCTTGATCTTTATGCGTCTCTGGACAAAAATTGCGCATACCTGCTTGAATCAGTGGAGAAAGAGAAAAGACATGCACGGTTCTCGTTCGTCGGGACAGAACCAGATGCCGTTGTAACAATTAAGAACCGGATGTTGCTGCTTGATTACACGAAGAGGACAAACTTGATAGAGTTTATCGAGGCTTCGCTTTCAAAAGTTTGCGAAATGAAGAATTATGCATTTGTTATCAAGGAAGGTTTTGATACGATGGATGCGCTAAGGTCAGCTTTTGCAGCTTCTGATATAAAATTTATCGGCAGAGGATTTGATCGGCAGACGTTTCTTGGCGGAGCGATCGGCTTTTGCGCCTATGACATGGTGTATGACTGCTGGCTCGATATAGAGGCAAGAAAAAGCCAGACACCGGATGCGCAGTTTGCGCTCACCACGAAAACAGTGGTTTTCGACCACATCGAAGATGAAACGTATATAGTTATGACGCCGTTTGTCCTGAATGATGACCCTGCTGACGTTTATCACGCTGCACTTGAAGATGCTCAGAAACTTGCTTCTGCGATAAGCGCTGCAAAACCACTCAATGCGAAGAATAACAACCCTTCGAAAATAACCTGCAACATGGAAAAAAATGAATACGAGGATGCTGTAAGAAAAGCAAAAAAACACATAATCGATGGCGACATCTTTCAGGTCGTGCTCTCGCGCAGGTATGAGGTAACAACAGAGCAAACGCCACTTGAGCTCTATACCGCGCTGCGAAGCGTTAATCCAAGCCCTTACATGTATCTCTTTGAGTTCAATGGCACTGCCATTATTGGCGCAAGCCCTGAGACCCTGCTTTCTGTCCATAAAAGGAAGGTTATCATCAACCCCATTGCAGGCACATGCCCGCGCGGGAAAAATGCGCGGCAGGATGAAGAACTCGCAAAAGAGATGCTGGGCAGCGAGAAAGAGCGGGCTGAGCATGTGATGCTCGTTGACCTGGGACGCAATGACGTTAGAATGGTCTCAAAAGGGGGAACGGTAAAAGTGGATGACTTCATGTCGGTCTTGAAGTATTCCCATGTGCAGCATATCGAGAGCACGGTGTCTGGGATGCTTCGGGACGAATGCGACGCCTTCGATGCTACGAGGGCAATCTTTCCTGCTGGAACGCTCTCGGGTGCGCCCAAGATTCGCGCCATGGAGATAATACACGAGCTTGAGAAGGATGCAAGGGGCATTTACGGTGGAGGCGTTGGCTACTACTCCTGGAACGGGGATGCTGATTTTGCCATCGTGATAAGGACGATAATCAAGAACGGGGGTAATGCAATTGTGCAGGCGGGCGCGGGCATTGTTGCGGATTCAGACCCTGAATACGAGTATAACGAGACCGAGAGAAAGATGGCTGCGATGATAAAGGCGATTGGAGGGATATGAAGGTCTTATTCATCAACAACAAGGACTCCTTTGTGTGGAACCTTGTGGATTATGTTTCAATATTCGAGCCTGATACCATTGTTGTCCCGAATACCATTTCGCTCAGCGAAGTGAAGGAACTTAATCCAGATGCCATCGTAATATCCCCGGGTCCGGGGCATCCTGCAAATCCCAAAGATATAGGAAGCTGCCTTGAGATCATAAGGAAATCAAACGTTCCCTTGCTTGGGGTTTGCCTCGGTCATCAAGCGATAGCTGTTGCTTTCGGCGGCAAGGTAAGCCATTCGCCCTCTGGACCCCTGCACGGCAAGACCTCGCTTGTATACCACAGCGATGACAGCATCTTCGAGGGCATCCCGAATCCTGTTGTGGGAGGGCGATACCATTCCCTTGCGATTACGAGGCTTCCGGATGAGCTTGAGGTTATTGCAAAAACGCAGGATGGCATCATAATGGGAGTGAAGCATAAGCAAAGACCGATATTCGGCTTGCAGTTCCATCCGGAGTCCGTGCTCACACCGCATGGGTTGAGGATAATCGAGAATTTTTTGGGGATGGCGCGGAGAGGAAGAAACTAACGCCCGCTCAGTTCAGTAGATTTTAACCACTGCCAAAAAATATATCAACATTTAAGATAGATATAGATGCATGAGTCAAGAAGAGAGCGAGAAAGAAATAAGTTTTGATTGCTTGAGAACTAAAATTGATGAAGCCATTAAAACTAAGAATATTTGCAGCATCGAGAGGAGTGAAGTAACTGAAAAACAGTTAAGATATATGCAGAGATATGCCGAGTCGCAGGTCTCAAAAGAAGGATCGACAGATTCTTTTGAGTCATATCTTTTGGGATTACTTGGTCTCGCTATTGCTATTGTTGCATTGAGTGCATCTTATTTTCTGTTCGTTGTAACCGATGCATCATCATACAAGCCATTCGCTTTGTCTCAAGTTTTGTTACGGGAATTATCGGCGGATGGCTAATTTTCTTCAAAATACCTAAAAAAGGGAAGAATGTGAAAATAAGAATCAGCGTCTTGATTTTATGCATGAAATCATTTTGAAAATTGAAGAAAAACTTCCAGACAAAACTTAATTTTCAGAATATTTTCACGTAAATTTTTTCTTTTAATAAACCAGCGCTACATCACATTTAAATTCAGAAAAAACCAATTAAACTAAGTAGAGGAAATAAAAATGTTTGAAGAAAGGATAATTATCGACCATGAAATAAGGCATGGGAAACCTATAATAAAAGGAACGAGAGTTCCTGTAGAAGTAATTGGGGTCTCTGGCTGGCGGTATGGAAATACAGCAAATTGCAACCGAATATGGAATAAAAAAGGAAGATGTGCAGGCTGCAATAGAGTATGCCACTAAAATCATAGCCAAAGAAGAAATCAGCGTGTATGCATAATCTGAAATTCCTTTTGGATGCTGATATGCCGACGTCAAGCGCTGAAGTGATACGAAGAAGAGGTTACGAAGTAGAAGACGTCAGAGATATCGGATTGAGATATGCAAAGGATAAGGAGATTATCGAATATGCCCTTAAAAACAAGAGAATAATCATAACAAGAGACACTGATTTTGGGGAAGTGCTTCGGTATCCAAAACATCCCGGAGCTATAATTTTCAGGTTGCCTTATGCTTTCACAGCAAATGAAATCTCTATTACGTGCCGCTTTATATCCGTGACTTCAGCTTCCAGATTTATCATATTATTACTTTGCTATATTGACATACAGAGATTTTAAACTATGGATACCACCTTCTTTACTTTGGATTAGAGGGATACTAAAGCCAAAAGTATAATATAAAATTATAAATCTGCGGCGCCTTCCGCAAACCCCGCGCAGCCGCCAGCCTACCTTGTCGTGCCTACGAAGTTAGGGGCTGGGATCATTCACTTTCACCCTGCACTCGCAACTATTTTTAACCCATAGAACATCTTACCACCCATGAACTTCCTTCACGCCAGCGACTTCCACCTCGGCTATGCGCAGTATGGTCTCATCGAGCGCTTCAAGGATTACGCCCGCGCCTTCCAATCGGTAATAAAATATGCAATAGACCATAAGGTCGAGTTCATCCTCATCTCAGGCGACCTCTTTCACAAGCGCAACATAAACGCGCCCACGTACGAGCAGGCATACAGGGTGCTCTCGGAACTCAGGGAGAAAAGCCCTGAAACCAGGGTCTATGCCATCGAGGGGAACCACGACCTCGCCTTCCACCAGGACGGCAAGAGCTGGCTTGAGATACTCAACTCGCAGGGGCTGCTGCGGCTCATAAGGCTGAAAGAAGCAATCGGCGTGAAGCTCATGGGCGATTTCATTGAGCTTGACGATGTCCGAATCTTCGGCGTGCGATACCTTGGCTCAAGCACTGCTTCCATAATTCCACAGGTAGCGGAGGAGATAAAAAAAATAAATGCCACGAATGGTGAAAAATATACTATACTGATGATGCACTTCGGCATAGAAGGGCAGGTAAAACAGGAGGCAACAGGAGAACTCCCGTATAATTCCCTCCTTCCCTTAAGAGACGTAGTAGATTATCTTGCGCTCGGGCATTATCATACGAAGTACGAACTGGATGGCTGGGTTTTCAATCCGGGCAGTGTGGAAATGATCACGATGAACGAATACGGGCTGGAAAAAGGGTTCTATCATGTCAGGAGTAACGGCGCAAAACTCATAAGTCCCGTGACCCGACCTGTGAGGCGCATCAAGCTCGACATGAGCGGCATCCAGACGCCCGATGAACTTTATTCAAAGATCGGAGGAAGACTGGATACAGAGCGAACGCTCATGCCCGAAGCTCTGGTAGAACTCCTGCTCTATGGCGAGATGAACTTCCCGAAATCCGATGTAAACCTGGAACGCATAAAGGATATGCTAATTGAGCAATTCCATCCACTCTGGTCGGAAATCAGAATTCAGAGGAGCAATTCCCAGTACACGCTCAATGAGGGGGATGTACGCGGGCTGACGCGAGAGCAGATAGAGCTTCGGGTTTTCTCTGACAGGATTAAACTTGACGGAAGATACAGGGATCATGTGGAAGAGATTGTAAAGACCATGATTCAGGTAAAAAAGAAAGCTGCGGCAGGAATTGAAGAAAAGGAGATCCTTGCTGATTTGAGGTGGTGCTTTGAAAAAATAAAAAGCTCTATGCCTGAAAACAAAAAGACGGGTGATATGTCTTCCCTGCAGGCGCATCAGACCCTTCTTTCACGAATGGGAGGATAGATGCTGATTAAATCAGTTGAATTGAAGAACATAAAATCCTACAGACATGAAACCATTGAATTCATGGAGGGTATTAACGGAATCTGCGGTCAGAACGGGGTGGGCAAGAGCACGATACTTGAAGCGATAGGTTATGTGCTTTTTGATTTTGTGCCATATAATCAAGCGGATTTACTGCGCCATGGTGAAAAATCAGGTTATGTATCTGTAGCAGTCGAAGGAAATGACGAGATTGAATATATATTGCATAGGAAAATAGGAACTGGAAGCGATTATTTCATAAGAACCCCGATTGGTGAGATAAAAGGGAAAAAAGATGTCACGTCGTGGATTACTGGAAAGTTATTCAACAGCGTTGGTTCCGGAGATGAACTTTCATCACTCTTTGAGAATGCGGTAGGGGTTCCTCAGGGCACATTTACAACAGCGTTTCTTGAGGTCACCAGGAATAGAAAAATAATATTTAATAACATTCTGAGAGTTGAAGAATACAAAAATGCGTATGATAATTTGTTACCAGTCATTAATGCCATCAAAAAGACTCTCGAAGAGATGGGACGGGAGCTTATACCGCTTCGAACCCGAACTGAAAAATATCAAGAGTTAAAGAAAGAAAAAGATTCGCTTCAAATAGAAATTGATGAGAATAAAGCTGAGATCCAGAAACTAAACATAAGAATTACATCGCTTACTAAGAAAAAACAGGAATTAACAGAAAAAAAATCACAACTGAATACTCTCAATTTATACATATCCAGCGAAGGGGTTCGCCTTGAGGAACTGACAAAGCAACTGGAAAAAGCGCGCTCTGACCTAATCGGGGCTGAAACAGCCCTAAAGATTGCTGATAAACTTGCGCCCGTTGAGGAAAAATTCAAAAAAGGGAATACCAAGCTGAAAGAGCTGGAAAAAGCGCGTGTGGAGAGAGATAAATTAAAAAATGAAATTGCGAGGGTTGAACTTAAAATAAGTAGTCTTACTGAAAAGCTTGTGCGTTCAGAAAAGCTTTTCGCTGAAAACGAAGAACTTGAAAAAAGCAAAAAGCTCCTCATTCCTAAGGTTGAAACCGCATGTAAACTCGAAGAATTAATTCATAAGCTTCAAAAAGAGCTACGGGATCCCCTGACAGAGATTATCTCGCGCCTTTCAAACCTCCGAAAAGAGAAAAAGCGTATGGAATCACTGAAATATGAGGTTGAGCAGCATAACCAGAAAAAATCAACTCTTTTACCTGCTGTGAAAAAGCAAAAGGCACTTGAAGATGAAATCAAAGCCTTTTCAATTCTACACGAATCTCTTATAAAACTTGGTTTCGAATTAAAACAGATTATTGATAGAGAAGCGCGTGCAAGAATAATATCAAGAGAAATTGCAGAGCTTGAAAAGAACATCGAATCTCTCTCGTCACTTGTTGAAAAACAAACCACACTTGAGGCGGCGCAGGAGGAATTGAACAGGCAACATGTGGCTGTAAAATCGTTGCTCAAGCAAACAAAGAACAATATGAAGCTTGCCGGCACCAAAGGAATGTGCCCAATATTGAATGGAGTTAAATGCACATCTGTAAGTGATTTTACAAAATATTTTACAGACGAGATCAATTCAAGGAATAGAGAGTTAGAGGAGATAGAACACCAATTAAAACTCAATGCAGATGAACTTAAAAGGCTCGCTAATCCAAAAAAACAAATTGAAGAGAAACATGTGCTTGTTGCTTCCAAAAAGAAGGATCTCGATACTTATGAAGGGGTACAGAATGAACTTATTGCCCTAAATGAAAAATTTGAAGCACTGAGATCATCTTATGCATTGCATACCGAATCAAATACGGTCGAAAGCAATCTAAAAGCTGTTATTTCTGAAATACAATCAAGAGAGATGTCTTTAAAAGAGCTAAATGACCCAGCGCATGAGCTTTATAAAATAGAAGCTTTAATCGCATCACGAATGGCAGACATAGATTCTTTAAAAGATGTGCCGGATTCGATAGAAACATGTTTAAAACAGCTTGATAAACTTAACGAAAGGTTCCATTTAAAAGATGTACTGATGGGTAACAAGGATGAACTTGAATTTGTCGATGAACTGATCGAGAATAAAAAAAGAGAGCTTAAAGCATTGAATTCGCCGGATAAAGAATTTGAAGCTTTAAATGATATTATTAAAAAAAATCTGAAAGAACTCAAAACGCTTGAAAAAGTCCCAGAATTTCTGGATTCAAGTAAAGGGGAGTATGATGGGTTAATATCACGATTATCTAAATTCGAAAGGTTGGATGAAAACATTGTATCTGTCCAGGAAATAATAACACAACTTGAACCTGAACATAACAAATATTTACAGGCTCTTACGCTTGCTTTGAAAGTGGATGAATACACACAAGAGACCAAAAAGTTGGAGGAAAGCATTGCGCTTGCGAAAACTTCCTTAAATGAATACAATCGCAAACAAGAGGTACTTTTAAAAGAGTTTAATGAATCAGACCTTGATGAGACGCTATCTCAGCTTGATGGTCTTGTAAAAACCGAAAGTGGTATGGCAGAAGCTGTAAAACAGAAAAACAAAAATCTGCAAAAATTCATTAAGGATCTTGCAATCATGGAGTCAGAACTCCTAAAGATTAAAGAAATTGGGAAAAAGTTGGAAAAAGAGAAGGAATTTCTGTCATTCTCAAATTTCATGCGAGATACTATTAACTCATCTTCGGAATTTGTCATTAATAAATTCGTAGGGGAAATCAGCAGCGAAGCTAACAATATATATTGTGAGATTATGGATGACTACACAGCGAATCTTAAATGGACTAACGATTACGATATTGAAATCGATTCCGGAGGTGAAACAAGTTCATTTAAGCAGTTAAGCGGTGGTGAACGCATGAGCGCGGCTCTGGCGCTTCGTCTTGCGCTCCTGAAGATGCTTTCCAATTCGGATTTTGTATTTCTCGATGAGCCCACGCAGAACATGGATGAGATACGAAGAGAGAACCTCTCAGAGCAGATTATGAACATAAAAGGCTTCAAACAGATCTTTGTTATATCCCACGATGATACGTTCAATGAGAAATACGGGCATGTGGTTAAAATAGAGAAGCTCAATGGTGAGAGCAAGGTTGTGGCATGAAAAACTTTAAGAAAGTTTTATCAAAACAAGGGGTATCGCAGATACCCCTATACGTCATAAAGGGGCGTAACCCTTTATGATCGACTTAAAAAATATCTCTTTACAGTTTGATGAAAAACTCAATTTGATAAAGTCATACGATATCGAACGCTCGGAATTAACGGAGGAATACAGAGAAAAGCTTGCAAAGTTAAATATCGAACTTTCGATGAACGAAGGGCTTCCGCCGTACTGCGGGGCGAACTTCCTCGAAGAGGGAAGACTAATACATCCTTTTCAATACAACTGGAAAAACCGGCATGATGCAATGGAATGGGTGGACTCTGTACTTTGCGGTGTCGCGCTTGGAGCCGTTGACGGCAGCCAGATATATTCGGATAAGAATTATGAGATACCCATAGCGGTTATTCAGACCTCACGCATATTTAACAGGCACACCGCGGATAGTGATTATAAGCAGGATACAGAAGCTTCGATAATAACACCTGATGAGTTCGAGGAGGCAAGCGTTTACTCCTTCGGCAGCGAATATGTAGATGCGCGCCGCTTTTCGAGGGAATGCGATAGCATCATACGGCTTATGAATGAGCATGAAAAGCTTTATGTTCTTTTAGACGGTGCGCTCATTCTCTCCCATGTAAACGTGCTGAACAGGAATATTAGGGAAATATATGTAAAAGCTATCACGAGACTGCTTGAAGCAGCGGAGAGCTCACGCAATCCTGTGATCGGTTTTATTGATACTACAATGCCGCGGGATATTACCCTGCTGATGCATTTCCTCTTCAAATTAAAAAAGAGTAAACTGTCTGATACGCATCTTTTTTCCAGCCTTCAATGGGGAGAGCGGACTGCAGCATTTGTCTGCGATAGGGACGACAGGAGAGGTGATGAATCAAAATCAGTGCTTGATAATTATGGTCGATTTAGGAATAGCATAGCGTTTTTCTACATGAGACTTAGTAATGGTCTTCCGGCACGCATTGAACTTCCGGCATGGGCGTACGAAGAAGTCGATAAAATCGCGGATATCATACGCGCCCAGTGTGTCATCCGGGGCAGTTATCCTGATATCCTGATGAGGGCGCATGACGCCGCAGTAATAAGGATGAGCGAGCATGACCTTTTTTACGGGATGCTTGATAATTTCTGCAAGCTACATGGGATTAGGATACATAAAAGCGCAAAATATTTTCATAAAAGGGTGATATGATGGCATTAGGAGACATAATACGGGTTGAGAATGCAAACACGTATCTGGTAAAAATACCGCCAGATGCACAAAAAGAACGTATCGGCAGGTTCGTGAAAATAAAAAAGGATGATGGAATTATAGTGGGTGTCATAAAAAACATCATGCACTCGGTACGTGAAGACCTTATTCCTTACATCGAGCCTGATATGCAGCCAAAGTATGCTCCTTTTAATGAGGATTTCAGGAACAGCTATTACGTCATTTTTGGGCTTGGGCAAATACAGAACGGGATAGCCAGATATGATATCGATTCGCCTCCCGATGTAAGAGATAACATTGAAATTCTAAGTCCCGATGAATTAAAAGAATTTCATATAATTAACGGTAAACCCAGTATAGCTTATTTCAATTCAAAAAGAGATGAGCTTCCAAAAAATGTCCTGCTCGGAATGGCTGATCAGGTCGAAGCGCAATATCCAGAATGCAGGGCGATGTTTAGACTTATCAGGAAATACATCCAGAGGTCGGGTGCATGATAGGGACTGTCAATTTTTCAGATGAGGAGGGGTTCACCTTTATTTCATCCGAGCGGATTCCAAACGGGATGTTTGTCTCTTATAACGATTCCGGGAAAAAAATCCTCTGCAGGGTTAAACATGGCGAACCCACGAAGCAATATCCGCAGGAGTTTCTTATGGATAATGAACTTGATGCTGATGAGATATCCGGTTTTTACGGTCTTGACCCGCAGGATTTCAAATATTACTCTTATTCAGCCGTCGTTGTTGGTTATTTCGACGCGGTGATGGGCGAGTTCGTAAATCCGAGGACAAATCCTGCCTGCGGCGTGAAAATAGGGCGCGCAGGAGAAAATGTCCTCAAGGATATAAGCAAGGTAAAAGCTGGCGTCTCAGGCTCAGCCTTGGTGGGCAATATTCTTGGTGAGGAGGTGGGGGTTGCATTGTCGGTACGGGATATAGTGAGCCAGCATGTGTCTGTCATCGCCTCCACAGGCGCGGGGAAATCATATACGGTAGGGGTGCTGGTGGAGGAGCTTCTGAAACCATACAACATGGCGCCTGTTCTCATTTTCGACCCTCATGGCGAATACTCAACGTTGAGCGAAATCCAGAGCATGCATGCTTTTATAACGCCTTCCTATCGCCCGAAGGTACAAACTGTGAAGCCAAAGGACATAAAAATTAGAGTAAGTGATCTTCTCGTAGGCGATTTTATCAGCATAATGGACGACGGAACCATGTCTGATAAGATGAAAACGCTCTTCCGTGCTGCTTACCACAACCTCATAAACAATAGCAAGAAGAAATTCACCCGGAATGAGCTGAAGCAGGAAATCGAGGCGCTGGGCGACGAAACAAACAAACCCACCATCGAAGGCATCCTGTGGAGGTTTGGAAAACTCTATGCAAACATATTCGATGATTTCCAGACAATTCCACTCGCTGATTATTTCAAAGTAGGGCAGCTTACGATAATGGATGTTTCAGGAATAGAGGAACCCTTCCAGCAATTAATAGCTTCCGTGATGCTTCGAAGATTGTTCGATGCGCGTGAAGGTACTGAGAACAACAGGTACAACGAATCCCATGTGGATAAGTTTCTTCCCTACCCTGTATTCGTAATCATCGAGGAGGCGCACAGGTTCGCGCCGCACAGCGGCGAGGCGAAATCCAAGGGCATCCTGAAGACAATACTTTCAGAGGGCAGGAAGTTCGGCATCGGTGTATGCCTTGTCTCCCAGCGACCGAGCAAGCTGGATGCTGACTCGCTCTCCCAGTGCATGACGCAGATAACGATGCGGATAATAAATCCCACAGACCAGCAGCAGATTGCGCAGAGCATCGAATCAGCAAGCAGGGATCTGATCTCAGAGCTTCCATCCTTGGCGAAAGGTCAGGCGATAATCTCAGGCGTTGCGATAAATACTCCCGCGCTTGTGAAAATAAGAAAGAGGCTAACGAGCGATGTCAAAGGCAGGAGCAAGGATGCTCCGGCGCTGTGGATATCGCAGAGGAAGTACGAGGAAAAGCATGAGGCTCCTGAGGTTAGGGCGGATGAGGAGATGGATGTGGGGGTGTAAATAGAAAGTTTAGATATAATCATGGGGTAATTATTAATACAAACATACAAATATAAACTTGCGATGAAGCTCAAGACAAAAATAATCGGCAGTAAGGTGCATGAAGTGGGATATCGTGTATTTTTACTCGGGAAAGCGCTCGAACTTGGAGTGAAAAAGTTTAATGCATATAATACAAAGGAGAATGGGAATCAGGTGCTAATCGCTCTTTTAGAGGGAAATGAAGATCAAATACATGATTTTGTGGATTTTGCCAAGTCGAATAAGCCAGAAAATGCAGAGGTTATGGATGTTGCATTTGAGGATTATGATGGATATGTGATAAGCGTAGGCGACTACATGCACTTAATACAGGTAGAGCAGCTCAGCAAGGGCGTACCAGCTATACTGAGTATTGACAGAAAACAGGATAAAATGCTGGAAAAGCAAGATAGGATGCTTGGAAAACAGGACGATATGCTGGAAAAGCAGGATAAAATGCTGGAAAAATTAGATGAAACTAAAAAAGAGATTGTGGGCGAAATAAGAGATTTGCGCTGGGATCTGAAGTCTTACATGGATCAGCGACTTGTCAAGATAGAAAGTGATGTAGCTCGAATAAAGGCGAAAATAAATCTGAGTTAAAGAGCAAGAGGCTCCTGAGGTGAGGGCGGATGAGGAGATGAATGTGGGGTATAAATTTATTTCTCCCCAAGCTCCGCCCTTATGACCTTCATCACCCCAAAATCTCCCATCCACACGTTCTCCGTCTCAAGGAGGTTAATCCTCTTCCTGTAATACGGCGCATCAAGAACAAGCGTCTCATATTCGCCACCCTCACCCGCGATATGAATCCTGTACTTTTTATGTAAGGCTTTCAGGTCTTCAATTAGCCTCTCATCGAATCGCCTTCCCAGCCATGATTCATCCATGCCAGCCGCCGCAACCTTCACCATCCTGATGTCCATACACGCAATCATCTCGCGAAGCAAACTTTCAGGGTCCTTGTGCCATAATGGTGCATACAGCGCGAGCCCGAGTTGCTCGCAGATGTGCCTCACGCGGGAAGCCTGATATTCAGACTCGATTGCTCCAGCCACTACGCCCTCCACTTTTACACGCTTCAGTGCTCTTTTGAGGTCATCAAGTTCCTTTTCCTTCTCGCCTTTGGAAGTCTCCACTGTCAGCGGAATACCGCACGCCTGCGAAATCAATTCTGTCAGATGTATGTTTGCAGAATGGAACATGTACGAATCTTCATACTCTGGCTTTATCGTGACAAGGTCTGTAACTTCATGACCTTCCTGCATTGCCTTATAAATCGCAAAGGATGAGTCCTTCCCACCCGAGATCAGCGCAGCCAGCTTCATTTTTCTTCTTTCGTTAGCTTTTTCTTTTCCTTCCCGCCCTCGAATTCCTCAACTTCAACAACATTGAGCGGCGTATTTCTCAATGCCTTTCCTACGGTTGATTTTGCAATCCGTGCCGCATGCTCCTTGCTTTCCGCATCATAAACCTTCATCTCAAGCAAAATACCGACAAGCGCAGTGCCAGCAGCCATGAACACGCTGTCAAAAGCCTCACCGCATGCGGGGCAGCTTGTGGTTCCAACCTCGATCTCCACGAAATTCAAATCGGGATTGAGCAGTTTTCCTATCTCTGAAATCGCTATATTCATTGCATCCTCAACGCTTTCCACATTCTTCACAAGCCATGCGGCTTCAAGTGTAACGATATAATTTGCCATTTTACTCCTCTTCAAATCGTAAACAGGTTTTCATCGCCCGCCTTAAATACGCCAAGTTTAACGCCCGCATCCAGCCATGCATGCCCATAACTGAAGCACACAAGTGCGTTCACCAAATCCCCTTCTTTAAGGAATCGCACGCCGTCATTGTAGTATGAGCCTGCCATGTTAGAAAAATCATCCGAAACCTTTCTTAAATGAGAATTCTCCTGCGGTGCAACCTCAAAAGCATTGAGAGCTTTCCGCAAAAGCTCTTCGTATCTCTTTACTTTTTCCTCAAGAACAGCATGCGATTCCATTTGCTCGTATTATTCTGGCAAAGATATGTAAAGGTTTGTAATATCTTCTCTCAAGGAATTATATTAAAAAAAGGTAGAGGATTTCAAGATTTCATGGATAGATTTTGTGGATAGGATAGGAAGTGAATCTTGATAATTGTTATTTATCCTCTACAGAGTGTATTTTTGTTTCACTATATAATAGTATTTTCCCAGAATTATATCCAAATTTGCTCCAAATGGTGAAAAATGCTGATTTCCCTAGAAATCAGTCATTATCCTGTACTGGTCTATCTCAGGCTGCTTGAGCTCTTCTAAGAACTGCTCTGTCATGGAGCGCACATCCTTGGCTTTGGTAATTGCCCTTCCCACAACGATGATGTCAGCTCCAGATTTGAGGGCTTCCCTGACAGTCTCGACGCGAATACCGCCTGCCACTGCTACGAGCAACCTCTCGGAGAGCTTCTTCATCGCAGGTATGTCCCCCCAGGCGTATTCGGCTTTGTTTTCCACATCGATTGCTCTGTGAAGCTCCACGACATCCGGTTTTACTGTCAGAGCTTTCAGCACTGAAATCGGTTTTTCAACGTTGAGCATGTCGATTACCGCGTAGATGCCTGTCTTTTTTGCTTCCTTTATCGCCTTCTCGATGGTGGAAACAGGTGCGAGCCCTGAAATCACGACGGCATCGGCTGTTGCATCAGCCACCATGCGTGCCTCGAGGTTGCCCGTATCCAGCGTCTTTAAGTCCGCAACCACAAAGGCATTCGGGCGAACTTCCCTTATGGAATGCACCACGTCCACGCCGTATCTTTTAATGAGAGGCGTTCCTGCTTCGAAAATCAGGTGGTCGCTGGAAGGTATCTGCTTTATTATGTTCTTGACTGCTTCGATATCGGGTATGTCGATGGCAACCTGTAAATAAGGAGGATTCCATAGCCTGACGACCTTGAATCCCATTATGGGATGCATTGTCCTGTCCTTCTCGTACATGAGAGTCTTCCTGTCAGGGAAGCCCATCATAGCCCTCTCGATCGCAAGTTTCGTGGCGCCGTAGTTGTAGCGGTATATCTTGTTGTAATCCTTTGCCTGCGGATGGATGAACACGCTCACCACGAGCGTGAGGTCTTCAAGCTGGTCTTCGGGAATGAC
>CAYXIP010000023.1:0-20016 GCA_964465515.1 uncultured Candidatus Methanoperedens sp.
TTGCCTAACGCAATTTTACAGAAATTATGCGTAGTTACTTAAGTCGTCATGTATAGTATGGTATGGAACAGCTCATTAATCGCTGTGGAAGATGTAAAACCAACTATATCTCCCTGATTTATTTTCGATAAAAGTGCCTCGCAGGTTCGTTTATAGCGATGCTTCTTTGCCAGAGCATAAACAAAAATATTAGTATCTACAAAAACCTCGGGCTCAGTGAATTCCGCAAGGCTCATTCTACCCACTGGGATATCTCATCACTCAGCAATTCATCAATTTCTTCTTCAGGAATATCCATTTCGACATGGAAGAATCCTTTATCCTTTTTTCCCGGGATAGTAATCAGCCTGTCACCGATAAGTTTTATATCCTTATGCTTGATGAACTCCACAACATCTTGTTCACTTATTGCCATTTTCTTACCATAGTTTATTATATGCGGCTGTATATATGTCTTTACCATGCCTGCATGGGGATAGTATCGGCGCGCTTAACTGTCAAAATATATGATGCAAGTTCAAGCCGATAATAACCCTGCATTCCCATCCCTGTAATCCCAGCCTCCCCATTCCTCCAACCCGACCCGCCCCTCCGCAAGCGCGCGCCCTCCTGCCGCGGGTTCGGGTGCGGGAATGCAATGAATATAAACCACAGAGCGCACAGAGGACACAGAGAAAAAAGTACAAATCTCTGTGCTCTCTGCGTCCTCCGTGGTTGATTATCCTTGTTTGTTATTCTCAGAAACTATGGCTGCATGAGGTTCATATCGGGCGCCGAAAAACTGTTAAAAATATTTAAATCAGAGTTCGTATGGAGTTCGTTGTTCATGACGAGCCTCACCTTTGCGGTGAGTAATCCATGCCCTAAACCGTAATGTATTTCTTTCCTACGCCTGATGCTTGGGTGTGCCTCGAATTGATACAGTTGATTTCAACCTCGACCATACTCTTTCCTGTGGTCAGGTTTTCCGATGGGAAAAAAACGAGTGGTGGACTGGAGTTGTGTCTGGCGGGATTATAAGGGCAAAACAGGAAGGCGATGAGCTTATAATCGATTCACCCCTTAGCGAAAAATTCATCCGCGATTATTTCAGGCTCGATGATGACATGGAGATAGTATATTCGGGAATCAATAAAGATAACTTAATGGATTCATTGATTCAGAAATACAGGGGTCTGCGCCTCATCCGCCAGGACCCATGGGAATGCCTCGTTTCATATATCTGCTCAAGCAATAACACAATCAGGAATATTAAAAATTCAATCAGGCGCATGTGCGAATGCTTTGGAGAGGAAATCGAAGATGGTTATTATTCATTCCCAGGGCCTGAGGTGCTTTCTGTAATCGAACTTTGCGACATGGAGGAATGCAGGCTCGGTTTCCGCGCCCCGCGTGTCCTTGAAATCGCATCCAGAGTTGCAAGCCATGAATTTGACCTCTACGGGATAAAAGACCTCTCATACCGAGAAGGGCGGGAGGAGCTTTTGAAAATAAAAGGAGTGGGCGGCAAGATTGCCGACTGCGTGCTTCTTTTTGCATTCGGGAAGCTTGAGTCATTTCCTGTGGATACGCATATAGAGAAAATAATGGGGAGGTTCTACGGCGGGCACTTTAAAAATGCGAAGAAAAGCAGGAAAAGAGAAGCAATGGCTGAATTTGCGCGGGATTATTTCGGGAAATACTGCGGGTATGCGCAGGAATACCTGTATATGGAGGATCTGGGTCAATCAGAAAGAATAAAATACTGACAGGATAACTAAGGCTGTGCACCTTTGATGACCTTTTTTAGGTTCATCAAACCGAGGGGCCGTAGGGTAGCTTGGTCCATCCTTCATGCTTGGGGTGCATGAGACCTGAGTTCAAATCTCAGCGGCCCCATATAATTCGATAAGAAGAAGATGGGATATATTGCTAAATTAAAAAATAAGAAAAGAGGGGTTTGCCCCTCTCAAAGTTTACGGGTCTATCTCGATTTCCCCTTTAAGCAGTGTGTCATTATCAGAGTACGGAGCCAGGAAAGGCAGCGTTGTGTTTAGGGTGATATTGAAAGTACCTACACCTTTCTTGCCTGCTGTCACATTGGCTGTGTATGACACCAACATTTTTACTCCGGTGGCATTAGTGACACTTGCTGTTCCACTGAAATTTGCCGTCCTTGGCTTGGCTGTCTTATTGACCTCCAGCGTCGTAACATTTCCGTGGAGTTTTATACCAGCACCAATGTCGCGGTACTCCAGTTCTCCTTTTACAACGCCGCTTTTGTTTTTAGCTTCAAACTCAAACTTAGAGACGTTATTAGGCATGATAGTGCTATTAATCTTGCCTTCACCCTCTATTGCAACTTTTACCTTTTTACTGTGATCGTCTGCATCTTTTTTTCCATCTTTGCCTGCCATAGTTGTGGGGATTGCAAAAGCAGCCACCATCACAACTAACGCCAGCAGCAGCGCAGTTGTCCTTATTTCAGTTCTCATTTATTTTCCTCCCTAATTTTATATAGCGCTGTTTATATAGCGCCGCACCCGGCGCTTGATGCACTCACCACACTATCCCTGCGGGTAAAACCCCATGCATCCCGTTTTTAAAGTGTGGAATTAGCAATTATGCAGGAATAGCAGATATAACTTTAAGAAGAGTAAGCATGTGCTAAAAGCATATAGCTTTTATAGCCAAGTTGCTTATCTGCAACCAGTCTGCCAACGAAATCGTCCACTACAGCAGCGATTGCATTATATCCACCAAGCCGTTCATAGAGTGATTTTTCCTCTTTTTTTCCAAGTATACCCATTTTTCCGCCTCTCATTTTTTCGCGGGATTATTTTCTACCGACGTGCTGATTAATCTGAGCGAATCAATAGCATAGGTAAAAAATTCTAATCCCAAAATGCCGTTATGCGACTTTCCTATTATAAAGGTAATGGTCGCTATCGTCAGTATCTCCGAAGGAATGTAAAATAATATTATAAGTTTGGAATTTTGAAACGATTAAAATTGATTATGTTATATTTGCCAGCACATCTTCCTGCATTCCCCTTGCGTTCAATCCCCCAGAATCCACTTCCACAGCGGCATGTATTTTATCGCAAACCCGTCAGCCTCTTCTTCGCCTTCAAGTTCATCGGTCAAAATCAAACCCTTGTTCAATTCTATCGACGTATTCCCCATTATTATTCTTGTGTTTAATTCCACTTTACAAAAATTCCAGTTAAAATGTTCATTGTACTCGACAATATTCGATAATTTCGTCGATTGTATTGGACAAAATCATGTCACAACTGCTATCCCCTCCCCACAGCTCGGACACTTCCCATCCTTTATCCTTATTGCGCTCACCCGAAAGCCAGCGCGGTCAATCAGCAGCGCATTGCACTTCGGGCAGTAGGTGTTCTCGTACTTATGCCCCGGGACGTTGCCGGTATAAACAAACCTCATCCCCTCCTTCTTCGCAATATCGTGCGCCATCTCCAGCCTATCCGTTGGCGTTGGAGGGAGGTCGTCCATCTTATACATGGGATGGAATCCCGTGAAATGCATGGGCGTATCTTCGCCGAGGTTATCATGCACCCACCTGACTATTTGCGTTAGCTCCTGCGGCGAATCGTTTTTTGTGGGAATAATTAGCGTTATAACCTCGACATGCATGCCTAATTCCCTTGCCAGCTTCGTGGACTCAAGCACAGGTGCAAGCCTGGCGCCGCATATTTTCCTGTAAAAATCCTCGGAAAAGGATTTGATATCCACGCGGTATGCATCAAGATACGGTGCAATTCTCCGAAGCGCCTCAGGCGTGATATAACCGTTGGTCACGTAGATGGTTTTAAGTCCTGAATTTTTCGCAAGCACTGCGCTGTCATACGTATATTCATGCCAGATTGCAGGTTCGTTATACGTCCATGAGATGGACTTGCATCCTGTCGCAATTGCGCGCTTGATCGCCTCTTCCGGCGTAATTTCCTTTGTCCATGCCTCCTCAAGCGTAACCTGCGAAATATTCCAATTCTGGCAGTGCTCGCACCTGAAATTGCAGCCTATGGTTCCCAAGGAATATGAAAGCGTGCCAGGAAGGAAATGATACAGGGGTTTTTTCTCTATCGGGTCAACTGCTTCGCTTGAAACTGTATTATAAATAAGCGTGTGAATCTTCCCACCCATATTCTTTCGGGTTCCGCATATTCCAACCTTGCCTTCTCCTATAACGCACCTGTGGGAGCATACGTGGCATTTCACCTTATTGTCAAGCCTTTCAAAAAGGACGCCTTCCTTTATCAAAAAATCACCTATGCGTACATCTCAGGCCTGCTCTCTATCTGCTTTGAGCGCTTCTTTCGCAACTCATCCCTGAGCTTTTCATAATAGCCCATAATATCAGACGTAACCGAGGGACCAGTATCCTCTATTGCAGCAAGGAAATGCACATGTCTTACTTTTTGCGCCTCTAGATCCTCACGCATTGCGAACCTTCCAGCTTTCTTGCACACAGCGGCGATATCCGCACCTGTGAAATCCTCAGTGAGCCTGACGAATTCATTAAGATCCACATCCTCTCCAAGCGACATTTTCCGTGTGTGCACCCTGAAGATTTCAAGCCTTGTCCTTGCATCAGGTACGGGTACAAGTATCATTTCATCGAACCTTCCAGGGCGCAAAAGTGCAGGGTCGATTAGCTGCGGCATATTGGTTGCTCCTATAACCACAACGCCTCTGAGTTCTTCAAGCCCGTCAAGCTCTGAGAGCAGCTGATTTACAATCCTTTCTGTCACATGAGGTTCGCCGAGTGCGCTTCCCCTCATGGGAGCAAGCGCATCAAGCTCATCGAGGAAGATTATGGCAGGTGCTACCTGCCGCGCCTTCTTGAAAATATCGGCTATATGCTTTTCAGATTCGCCGTACCACTTCGATAATATATCGCTGCCCTTGACCGTTATGAAATTTGCTTCACTTTCATTGGCAATTGCTTTTGCAAGAAGTGTCTTGCCCGTGCCCGGAGGACCATAAAGAAGCACGCCTTTTGGGGCTTCCACCCCTATCCTGCGGAAGGATTCACCGTAGCGCAGAGGCCATTCCACAGCCTCCTTGAGCAATGCTTTCACATTATCAAGCCCGCCGATATCCTCCCATGTCACGTTCGGCACTTCGAATAATATCTCCCGAAGCGCAGAGGGCTGGACTTCCTTCATAACGTCTTCGAAGTCAGAACGCTTTATTACAAGTTTGTCCAGCGTATCTTTTGGAATCTCCTTCTGCTCAAGATCAATTTCAGGTAATACCCTGCGAAGCGATGTCATAGCAGCCTCGCGGCATAGTGCTGCTATGTCTGCGCCCACGAAACCATAGGTGCGGTCTGCAAGGTCATCGAGGCTCACATCCTCAGCAAGCGGCATCCCACGTGTATGGATCTGGAATATCTCCCGCCTTCCTTCGCGGTCTGGTACACGAAGCTCTATTTCGCGGTCAAACCTGCCAGGGCGGCGAAGCGCCATATCCAGAGCCTCGGGTCGGTTGGTTGCGCCTATCACTATCACATTCTTTCTCGTTTTTAAGCCGTCCATGAGGGAGAGAAGCTGCGCTACCACGCGCCGCTCCACCTCACCCGTGACCTCGGCTCGCTTCGGGGCGATACTATCTATCTCATCGATGAATACGATTGCAGGGGCATTTTTTTCAGCTTCATCAAATGCCTCGCGCAACTTGTGCTCGCTCTCCCCGTAGTATTTTGACATGATCTCAGGTCCGTTTATCGTAATAAAATACGCATCGCTCTCGTTTGCAACGGCTTTTGCAAGCATGGTCTTGCCCGTGCCTGGAGGACCGTGGAGCAAAACGCCCTTGGGAGCATCGATGCCAAGGCGGTTGAAGAGCTCAGGATGCCGCAGAGGAAGTTCTATAATTTCCCTGATTTTGGTAAGCGCGGGCTTTATTCCCCCAAGGTCCTCGTACATCACTTCGGGTATTTCCTGCGGGAGAGCCACTGCCTCAGGCAGGAGTTCCAGTTCCGTAATATCGGTTATCTTCACTATGCCCGCCGGCGCAGTCGAAACTACATGAAGCTTGATCTCTCCAAGACCGAAAGAGCCACCAAAGAAATCCTGAAACACATGCTCGAACATCACCTCGCTGCCGAAGGATTCCCTCGGTTTGCGCACGCTTGTGGTTGAGATAATGTCCCCCTTTGAGACTGTCCTGTTATGAAAAATAGCACGAAGGCTCTCGCTGGGAGCATAGATATGGATATTCTGTATCACAGGGGCAAGGGTAACCTTTTTTGCTTCCTTCCATTCTGCTTTCGTTACTTCGACATATTCCCCAAGGCTTGTTTTTGCATTGGTGCGTATCAAACCGTCCATTCTTATGACATCGAGCCCCTCATCCTGTGGATACGACCTTCCCACAACTGCAGAGGTGGCGCGTTCCCCTTTTATGTCTACAACATCGAAAATATTTATTCCAAGCGTGTTGCGGAACTTCTCATCAATGCGGACGATTCCTTTCCCCACGTCCCTCTGGTCTGCCTCTGCCACTTTTAATCGTACTGATTTTTCCATGTTGCTTATGCCTCTATATATTGTATTTTGCTGTCATTTCATAAAAGTTTGCTTCCTCGCTGCACCTACGGAAACATACCTGATATCCACGCCCATCAATTCCTGAAGCAATTCCACGTAAAGCCTTGCATTTTCAGGAAGGTCGGGGAAATTTTCGGCATCCGAGACGTCTTCCTTCCAGCCGGGCAATTCGATATAAATGGGTTTACATCTTGCGATTTCATCAGAAAGCTCAGGTGGATAATCAAGCTGCTTCCCTTCAATTTCATATCCTATGCACAGCTTCAAAGGGTTAAGCCCTGTGAGCACATCGAGCTTGGTGAGAGCCATGCATGTGTATCCATTGAGGTTGATGGATTTTCCTGCAAGTGGAAGGTCAAACCACCCGCATCTTCTCGGTCTTCCTGTAGTTGTTCCGAATTCCCCGCCTTTTTCACGCAGGTGCTTACCGACATCGTTTTCCTGCTCTGTGGGCAGAGGTCCTTCCCCCACACGAGTTATGTATGCCTTGATGACCCCGATTACCTTATCAACTTTCGCGGGACCGACGCCGAGCGCAGCACATGCTGAACCCGCAACCGTACTGGAGGAGGTGACGAATTTTTGCGTGCCGTGTATTATATCAAGATGCGTTCCCTGTGCACCTTCTGCGAGCACCTTCCTTCCTTTTTTTAATGCATGGTTAATCTCTTTTGATACGTCCGTAATATACGGCTTTAATTTCTTTCCGAGCTCTACGTATTCTGCAATATTCGATCTTGCAATCCTCTGGTCTCCGCCAAGTTCAGCAAGCACAGCCTCTTTCTGGGGAGCAATTTCATCAAGCCGCCGCATGAATCGGTCTTTGTCTATTATGTCAGCCAACTGTATTTCATCCCGCCCCACCTTATCGACATAAGCAAAACCTATTCCCCTGCTTGTGGTGCCGATTTTCACAGAACGCTTTTGCTCTCGGAGGGTGTCAAGGGCTATGTGGTACGGCATTATGATGCTTGTCTTTGCATCTATGCCGAGCTTCTCCGGCGAAACGGTTACGCCATTCTCAGCTAACATTGCAATCTCTTCCATCAATATTTTCGGGTTCATAACAGTGCCAGGTCCGATGAGCAATCTTGCATCGAACAGCACGCCCGAGGGAATGAGATGCAATTTCAGGGTTTTCCCTTCTGCAACAACCGTATGCCCTGCATTATCCCCGCCCTGGAAGCGCGCCACGATATCGTAGTCCTTTGCGAGCATATCCACGATTTTGCCTTTTCCCTCGTCCCCGAACTGGGCGCCTGTGATTATTGTGAACATATTTTCTATTTGGGCGGGGAATATGATAAGTTTATTTCTTCATAAAGGGTTACGCCCCTTATGACGTATAGGGGACGTGCAACGTCCCTTGTTTTTGATAAACTTTTCCTAAATTTGGGAGTGTAAAATACTTTGGTGTCAAATATTGTATATGGTTAACTTTGCGCCCTTGGCGTCCTTTGCGGTGCAGGATTTTTTCACCGCAAAGAGCGCAAAGTACGCAAAGAATCTGTTCAACACCAAACTTTTTTAGTTTCCTAAAATTTTTTCATATATTCACGTAAAACAGTGGTTGCATAACCCCCTTTCTGCAAAGTGAACTCAAGCATGAGCTTTGTCTTCCCGATATTTAGCTCATCATCGGCTACGCTATACTCAGGTTTGAAAGGCAGTATTATCTCCCTGCGCAGCCCTTTTGAGGAAAGTTCAGGCATGGCAGGGACTTTGAAACCCTCCAAGTCGATGTCTAACTCGTTCACTACCCCTCGCTCAATCTCACCGGGCAAACCTTCTGCAAATCTGGTATCATACCCCACAAGAGGCGCTGTAACAAAAGCCCTTCCCCTGTTTATGAGATTATTTATCCCATCCAGGTTGTCCTTCGTCACTTTTTGTAATCGAGAATTATCGGGCAAGCCCATCTCATTCTTGAAACACACGATGTCGCCATCATAAGCCACATGTATCGAAAGCTTCAAAATCCGCTGACTAAGGATAATATTGAAAATATACGACTGATATGCATGGAGGAACAATTCCCGCAATTTCGGAGACAATACCCTGAAGGCGCCTGTATAATCGTCGGGATGCGATATCAGGTGGTTCATCATAGCCCTCTCGAACTGGAAGCGAACCGGGAAAATCCTGAGTCCTTCCTTGAAATCACCTGTTTGCTCAACAAACTGGCGCGCTTTTTTTATTTCCGAAGGCTCGTCATCGAAGGCTCTTGCTATATACGTGAGCGCAGCATCCCTGAAATTCCCTCTCACGATAGCCTCGCCAACAACATGCGTCACGGGTCTTGTTTCCCCGAACCTCTGCACCCCGAAGAAATTCGGGGCGCCTTTTTCCAACTCCTGCGAAGTGGCTTTTGTCCGTGCAATGGTCTCTTCTTTTGAAAGCCCGATATTTCTTACTGTAATTCTGAAGCGGTTTCCCCACAGGTCTCCGAGGCTTATTTTTCTGTTCGAGCGCCCTGTTGCCTTTAATTCCACGTCCTTCAAACGCACGCGGGCGATATCAGCTTCGTCAATATCCCAGATGCTTATTTTCTGTTTTGTAAGGGCGCGTTTATCCTTGGTTCCTGCCCAGCCGAACCTGTTCTGGCTTATCCTTAAGACACGGGCAAGGTCGCGCACGAGATGATGGACATCCCAGTTTTTTTTTATGAGTTCTACAATCAGGTATCTACCGTTTGCAGTTTCGACCCTGTTTGTGAGTTCTTCCACATAAAAATCCTCGATTTGCTGGCGTATGAGCCCCCCTATTCCCGGTGTCTTGGTGTAGTAAAGATCGATTCCAATGGTATTATCTGCGATGGTGATTTCTCCTGTTTAATGCGCTATTATGTTAGAAACATATTAATCTACCAGTCCATGAGTTTTCCTGAGTAGCCGAGAAATATGCGATTGAAATGATAATTATACCATTAAACTAAAATTATACATAATTACTAATATTAATATGGTAATTTTAATTTACCCTTGATGAGGTACCAAGCTACACTGAGAGTTTTGGGCAGCTCTGCAATAAATGGGATTTCTGGCTGGTTCAGACTCTGTATAGCTTTTCTTATTGCTGGGAAAGTTCCTGATTTGGCTCTGTGTATTGCCTTCTCTTTTGTTGTATACTCTGTTTATACTCTGGATCGTGCTTTAAAATCAAAAGAAGATGAGGTGAACCGCCCTGAAGTGAAAGACGCTGATAGAAATACCATCCTCTTAATTGTGTCCATTTTTTTATTTGCCGCTATTTCTATTCTTTTCATAAAAAGGGTCTCCCCGCTTGCAGCACTTATTCCATTTTTTATTGGTTTTTTATATACAAAAGGACTTAAAATTGGAAGCATCTCAATTAAATTTAAGCAGGGGCTGGGTATTAAAAATTTTGTCGTAGCATTTACCTGGGCTTTTACAATTTTAGCTTTTATATATAATTCTACTAATTATTTAATGAGCTTATCTATCTTCATTTTTTTCTTTTTCAAAAGTTTCATAAATACAGTGTTATTTGATTGCAAAGACATAGAAGGGGACTCATTAGCTGGATTGATCACCATCCCTGTTTATTTTGGAGAGAAACGAACAAGAAAAATCCTCCAGCTTCTAAATTCTTCATTCCATCTCATCCTGACGGCTTCTTTTCTTTCAGGACTGGTTGAATTCGACGCCTTTATTCTATTTTATAGCTGGGGTGCAGGTTTCACCTATATTTCTCTTTATGCCAACAGCAGAAAGACAATTTTTAGAAGTATAATAGTTCATGGAGAATGGACGCACATGCTTGCATTCAGATATCTTGCAATTCAACTTTCTTGGAGCGTTTTTCATAATAGCTGAACAAATCCTCACCAAGCTTCAAGGCGGATTTTTCATAGCTTATTATATTTTTATAGAAATCATAAGTGCCTACCTTTAAGAAAAACCGCATCGAGAGGAATTTGTCCGAGGTCGTGAAAGCCACTTTAATATCCTCATCAGAAATCTGAAGAGATACATTTTCGCAGCTCATGTATTTGAGTAATTCTTTCTTATACTCCTTTTGTAACTTCTCAAGAACTTTCCTTGTTACCACAATTGAGATACTCGCCCCCCTCTCCGCCAGCATGGTGATAGTCTCTGGATACTCAGGATGCAGCGCCGGAGAAACCCCTTTTATCCATTTAGATTTAAGAATATTTTTTATATATTCTTCGTGCGGCTTAAAAATCTCCGTAGGAGTACTTTCAAAAATTTTATAGTTGCCGAGTTCATAAAGCCGCATCCAGAATTCTTCAGGAATCCCTCCGATCTCGTGTTCTTTCCAGAACTCCATGTTATTTTCAAATAATTTTAATGTTTTGAATAATTGATTAAAGGACTTGGTTACAATCTGTCCTACCTCTGTCAGAAAGTATTTCTTACCTTGCTGAAAAATTAGTTTTTCCCTTTCCAGTTTTCTTATCTGGGGAATTATCTCAGGGGATGTTACCTTGAAATAATCGTTTATCTCCTTCAGCGTCTTCGGTTCTTCCTGAAGCATTAAAAGAATACCACTTCTTTTTTCAGAAAATGCAAGAATACTCAATAATCCCTTAGCTTTCATTCTTTTTTTATATTGTCAGCTAACTATTTAATATTTCGGGAGTGGAGCAGTATTAAGACATTCTGTTTATTACCTAATGCGGAAGACTCTTATATGTTCTGAAACTTGTCGGATAGATGATATATCCAGTTCGTTAACGGTGACAGCATTGATAATCATAAGAAAATTCAAGCCGCAGGATTTCCAGTGGGTTATTAATATTGAGAGGATGGTGTTTGATGAGCATGACCCTTATCTTTACATGCAGTTCTACGAGACAAACCCTGACGGTTTTCTCGTAGCTGAGATAAATGGCATTGTGATAGGATATATTGCAGGTTTTCTTGCATCCCCTGAAATAGGGCGCATATTTTCCCTTGCGGTACACCCTGCATATCAAAACCGCAGCGTAGGGAGCTATCTTTTAAAAGAGATAATCGATATCTTTCGAAGAGAAGGTGTTCTTGAAGTTATCCTCGAGGTGCGCTCAAGCAACATCAAAGCCCAAAAATTCTATGAAAAGCAGGGGTTTTACCGGAGCGGGATTATTGAAAAATATTATAATAATAAAGAAAATGCATGTTTGATGAGGCTTGAAATAAACCCTTAACTTTTTTTCCCGATATTTTTCAAAAAACTTAACCATCGCCGTGCATCATCAATTTTCTGTCTTATTTCTTCTCTGGATTCTTTTAATTTTATTTTGCCTGATTCGCATTCTCTCAAATCCATTATTGCACGGATAAAGCTTGCGGATTCCTCATATAATCTTTTTGCCTCTTCGCGGGTAATTTTTGCCTTGCGAAGAGCCTCCTCATCGTGTTTCTCTTTTGTTTCCAGAAATTGAGCCAGTTCTGATAGCCGCCTTTTTTCATCATCTGTGAGCTCTTTTTTATGTACGCATCGCCATATCAGTTCGTGAAGTTTAATTTTCTTTCCATTTACTAAAACTTCCTCAGGTATTTGCTCGCCAACCCATATAAGGAATCTGTGCAATCCGGCAAGCAATCGCTCCCTTTCTTCCTCGGATATGTAATCATCCAGATTGGGCTCCTCTTGTTCTTTCATTCTTCTATTCATATCCCAAATGCTAAGCCTATAACCCCTCTATGTATTTTTCTGCCGAACCTGCAGCGATCGCCCCATCACCTACCGCAGTAGCTATCTGGCGCAGGGGTGTAACCCTGCAATCCCCGGCTACGAAAATGCCCCTGACCGAGGTTTCCATTCTATCATTTGCAATTATAAATCCCCTCTCATCTTTTTCAACGTTGGCAAAAGCTGTATTGGGAATCAGCCCGACGTATATGAAAACACCGTCTGTTTTTATTTCCGATGTTGCGTTTGTCTTCACGTTTTTGATTATCACCCTCTCGACTGTGTTCTTACCTGCTATTTCTTCGACAACAGAATCCCACACAAAGCTTATCTTTGGATTTGCAAAGGCATGCTCCTGATTTATCTTTTCTGCTCGAAGCTTATCCCGCCTGTGTACAATGATAACCTTCTTTGCCATCTTTGTCAGGTAAATGGCTTCCGTGATTGCCGAATCCCCTCCCCCGATTACAACAACGGTCTTGTCCCTGAAAAAAAAGCCGTCGCATGTGGCACAGTAGGAAACCCCTTTACCCGTAAATTCAATTTCCCCCTTTGCTCCCAATTTTTTCGGCGTGGTGCCTGATGCAATTATTACGGTCTTTGTCTCGATGTCTCCTGTTGTTGTTTTCACTATCTTTATATTTCCCTTGTCCTCGATCTCGCTGACCTCGACTATACTTCTCATTTCAAGGTCGAATTTCTGTGCGTGCTCCTCGAACTTCCTTGCAAGGTCTGCCCCAGATATCTCAAGAAAACCCGGATAGTTCTCAACAAGGTCTGTAATAATTATCTGCCCCCCCACACCGGTTCTTTCAAGTAATAGCGCCTTCAGCATGGCACGTTTTACATATACCCCTGCCGTGAGTCCGGCAGGCCCGCCTCCGATTATAACCACATCATATAACATAACTTCTCATCCTTCTGAGTATATGGACGCTTGATTGACTAATAGCTTTCCCCAAAGCTTACCATCTTACATCCTGTTATTTAACCAGATTCAGCGTTACAGTGCGACCTTCCAGCACATCTATTTCACGGACATCAACCTGCTTTGAAATATTTCCAGCGGTCACGGTGTATGCACCCTCAGGCTTGGTATCAAACTGTGTATCTCCGTTCTTTCCTGTGAAAAAACAACTCGTGCATTCAAAGGCTCCTGTGATGGGGTCAATCGTGGAATATGGAACCGTGAACTCATACGTTCCATTGGATGTGGTTGTCTGCGAATATTGGAAAGTTCTTCCGATATTTGTTTTAATGGTATTCATCAGCGTAACTGTGGTATTCGGCGGCGCACGTCCTGTGATGTTTGCTCCCTTCACGTACTCGAAAACCTTGACAAGTCCGGAATACTCAAGGGGCAGATTACCTCCATACAACTGATTGTACCAGTACTTTCCCATGCAAACATCGTTATAATTAGGAAGATAACATATAGGTACAACATTGCCGCTGTTATCTTTATACGCTCCTACCTCATCCCACGCCTTGTAATTATTAGGAGCTGGTTGTGACTCATGCACCATTCTATAATGTTTTAAGCCATTGCCATCAAAGATATGGAGCTTTGCCTCCATATTTTCAAAATACTTCAACGTAGGAACTACCTTTGTTCCCTGCGATGTTGAAATCTGGGTGAAATACCCGTAATCCTCATTCCAGATTCCAAATACATTCATTATCTCGTATGCCATATAGGCATTGCTCATAATGTACCTTGCTCCGGGTTTGCCATTGATTCCAAGAGCATTTAAGACATTGTCCGCTTCCTCTTCGCTCTTGGCAGTTAAGAAGGTGGAAGCTCCAGGTAAATGTTCACCCCCGCCGCCGATGCCCGCCTGGAAGGGGTTTGCATTGGGTATCCTGTGCGCCCAGTACGTAATGATATGCCCATAATCCCACCAGCTCATAACGCCATATGCTGTTTCAGGATAGGGGTATGTGCCGTTTTCTGGCATTTTATAAATTGCATAGTAATCAAGCCCGGGATCAGGCGTGTTATATCGCAGCCACTGAAGGGCGTCAAGCCATTGAGCAAAGTCGCCCATTGAAGAAGGCTGACCTCCACCGTATTTAGAGATTGCATAGGTTTCAGAGAAAACAGGATAGGCGAAGAATAGCAAAACCATCACAACCAGAACTGCGGAAAGCACATGGCTCCCACTAATGTTTTCTTTATTGACTTGCCATTCCCATCCTCCGAATTTTAATATCCTTTCTGAAAGAGATGCACCCACATAACCAACCATAAGGGCAAGATTCACAGCGAAATAATATGCCCACCTGTTCTGACCATATATCGCAAGAAGCATCACAATACCCCATACCAGGAAGAGCATATCCTCAGGTTTTTGTTTCCTGACAATCCTGTAGCCAAAAATAACCAGAACAGATAGTATAAATAAAACCACAAAAGTATCATTTTGCAAGAAACCTATTATAGCTATAGGGAAATTACTCCAGAGCATACCGCTATTCTGCGAGGCGAAAATCGAGGTTACCTCGGCAATCGTGGCTGCACCCCCTGCTTGAACCGCAAATATGGCAGCAGGTGCATTAACCATGGTATCGTACATCTGAGGAAGAACAATCTTTATTATCAGCATGCTCAGCACGAAGAAGCCGCCCAAAAAAAGAGGATAGTAGTATGGCTTATATCCTCTTTTCTTTACCTCTCTGGAAATAACACTTAATACTATCGGTAGTAACATCCCTATGAAGGGCACTGCAACGTGGAACCATGAATAAAAAACTGTCTGAAAACCATATTCTGGATGAAAATACGGCAGAATGGCTGTTAGATTAACTAAAAACATGGGCACAGCCGCTATAGCAAGGTAATCAGTTGACCTGCCTTGCATATCATCTATTATATATTGAATGAGAATAAATATTGAGATAATCAGGGCAAAAAAAGGTCCACCGGGCCATGAAAGCAGGTAAGCTGAAAGCATTATACCGGCAAATATCGAATACACCACCGGCTTATCCGTAATCTTTACATCAGAGAATTTTATATTTCTTTCTCTGCCGGATTTTATTGCAAGAATAAAGAATGCTATTGTTGCGGTGCTGAAAAGTACCTCTGCTACGTGGTTGTCAGTAAAACCAAGCGTTGACCTTGAGAAGAACTGCCCCGGCAGTATTGCAATCATAAAGGCTGCAAAAAGTCCTGCGCTCCTGTTAACAACATGCTTTCCTATGTAATAGACCGGGAAAACAACAAGCGCGCCCAGTATTGAAGGGAAAAACGCAGCTATGGTATTCACGGTCTGCATATTGTAGCTGCCCAGTCCGGCAAAGAGCGAGAGCGTGGCAATTATCTGGGTAAAAAGGGGACCCCAGTGCACCCTAACTCCATAGGGGTATATCGTAAACGCATCATAGAAAATCTGATGAGGAAAATTGTACAGGGTATTTTCCACAAGACGCATGTGGAAGACTGAATCATCGGATGCAAATGCTACAACTCCATTCCTGAAGACGCTGTCGTATGGCATCACGGTTCTCAGATAGAAGGATAAGACAAATGCTGCTAAAAGAAGGATGCCGAATATATAGGTAAAATATGATGGAACCTTTAACTCGGGTTGTATTTCTTCTTTCTTTTTTCCAACTTTTTCCGTGTACTTTTTTTTAGATTTTGACTTTACCAAATTGCACCTCAGGGTAGGTCATAAGTAGATGTTACAATTAATAAAGGTTATTGATATGAGATGAGCATATTATTCGTACTATTCAGGTACATTATTATATTTGCACAAACCAAGAGGAGCCTTAGACAAATAAAATCAACATGTGATTTAAATGAACCCAATAGTACCAATAACACTATTCATTTTAATCGCGGTACCTTATTCCATATACATCGGATTAATTCTCAAATACGGTACTAAAGGGTCCCCTGCTAAAAAATATGAAAATAAGCCCACAATCTCATTGATTATCCCCACCTATAATGAAGAGTTGCTCATCGGGAAAAAACTTGATAATATATTCAAACTTGATTATCCTCCTGAGCTTATTGAGATTGTGATAATCGATTCCTCTATAGATAGAACGCCAGAAATAATAACAGAATATCAGAAAAGATACAATTGTATAAATCTTATAAAAGAAAAAAGGCGAGGGCTCGCAAATGCTCTTAACACTGCTTATGCTGCGGCACATAACGAGATCGTAATTAAAACAGACTGCGACAGCATGCTGGAAAAGGATGCGCTGCAGAAAGTTGCGTCCAATTTTGCCGATCCCAGCGTCGGCGGAGTGACAGGGAAACAGGTAGTGATTAATGAATCTAAAGTTGAAGTTGGTTACAGATCGCTGCAATCAAGAGTACAGGTTGCTGAATCATGGATAGATTCCACTATAATTTTCCATGGACCGTTCTCGGCATACAGGAAGAATCTTATAAAACCCATAGATTTCGACTCGGTAGCAGACGACAGCGAGCTGGCAATAAAGGTACGAAAGCAGGGGTACAGGACAATCATTGACCCTGATATTATATTCTACGAAGCGAGCCAGAGTGCATTCTTTAAACGAAGAATGCAAAAAGACAGGCGTGGACGGGGGCTTATCAGACTGCTACTGCGCCATGAAGATGTACTGTTTAATCCAAAATACGGAAATTACGGTAAGCTTGTGTTCCCGATTAACTATTTTATGATGATACTCTCGCCATATCTGATATTACTGTTATTTTTACTCAGCTTTTATCTGTTATACCAGTACGCTCTGATGGCCGCAGCACTTGCCTTTATCTTACTTGTTCTCTTCATATATCTTGGACAGGGGAATAAGCTCTACATATTTGAACCCATTTATTCCTTCATTGACACGCAGATTTCTCTGCTTGCTGGGGGACTGAGCCTGGTTTTCGGCAAAGAATCCGGAGGTACGTGGGAGGTTGATCAGGAACTCAGAGGTGAGTATCTGAAACGGGATTAGAGTTCACAGTTATCACAGCATCTTTTTGAAAAACAACTATAGTCGATAAAAAAACATAACTACGAATGATAAAACCAGACTATGCGCATATATGGTGGAGAGAATAATTTGAAAATAATCCAGGTCTGCCATCGGTACCATCCTTATATAGGTGGCATAGAAACGCATGTCAAAGAAATAAGCGAGATTCTCGTAAAGAAGGGATTTGAAATCGAGGTTATATGTACCGACGCATCTTTTAAGCTTCCAAAACATGAAACAATTAATGGGGTAAAAGTAACCCGTTTCTGGACTTTTGCACCTAGGGATAATTTTTTTTTCTCTCCACAGATATATTTTTATTTGAAAGGCAGGGAATATGATGTGATACACGCCCACAACTATCATTCGTTTCCCGCCCTTTTTGCCGCTTTTGCAAGTAAAAAACGATTCATATTCACCCCGCATTCCTCAGGTTTTCAGAAGTCGTATCTTCGGAGGGTGTTATATAGCATCTACAAGCCGCTTGGTTCATATATATTCAAAGCTGCTGATAAAATAATTTCCATCGCTCAAAAAGAAAAAGAAATGCTTACCAATACGTTCAATATACCTGAAGACAAAATAATTTATTTACCACTTCCCATCAATTTGCTCTTCAGAAACAAATCGAAATCTGAAAAAAAGTCGAGTAAGGTTGGCTTTTTCGGCAGGCTATCCCCGGAAAAAAACATCGGGATGCTGATTTCAGCCTTTAGAATAGTTAAAAAGGAATACTCCAATTGTAACCTCTTCATTGCGGGTGATGGGCCTTCAAGAAAAGAGTTGGAAAGTATGGGGAAAACGGTAGAGGGAGTGTATTTCTTGGGTCCTTTATTTAATGATGAGCTAAATGATTTTATCGACGACCTAGATATATTTGTTCTGCCGTCCAGATTTGAAGTTTCGCCTAGGGCGGTGCTTGAAGCAATGTCCAGAGGGATCCCTGCTGTCGTAACGCCCGTAGGTGAGTTGCCCCAGACATTTCAGGACGGAAAGAGCTGTTTATTTACGAAAATAAACGATTACAAAGATATGGCGGAAAAAATCTTGCTTTTATTAAGGGATAAAAGAATGGCTGACGAGATTGGTATGGAAGGAAAGAAAATCGTAGAGCAAAGATACAATATAAATATCACCATACATAAATATGTAGATATATATACAGGTGAGATTTGAGAGGCACAGTCCTATAATCCAGTTATGAATATGAAGTAATATCATCACAATAAATACTTATTTATTCTTTAATGCAATGATATTACCTGGGTTTTACATGGTTACGATAGCTTCCAACTTAAATAACCTTTCCGAAATACCCAATCTGCAAAAAGTTTTCAGGGAGATTGGGAATGAATTTGAACATACCGAAAACGGCATCTTTCGAAGAAAAAATCCTCCTCAATGTCCTGAATGCCGGAACAACATGGTTCATAATGGTTACAACGAGTACACCAAAAAGGGTCTTGGTGGAATAAAAATTGGCAAATATCTATGCAAGCATTGCGGGAAAATGCTGGAAGAAAAGAGAACTGCATGGGAAAGGATCAAAACAGAATTTTTCAATCTGCTTGTGCTAATTTACCAGAAACTTAGATCGAACCATGTTTCGTACGAAGGAATTTCAGACGTTCTGAACCTTATCTTTCCGCAATCAAAAAGCACTGTTTTCAAGGAATTTAACCATGCCATGGAAGACGTAGAAATTCCGCCATTGGAGAACGTGTTAATAGTTCACTATGATGAGCAATTTCCCAAAGAAGGCCGGTGCCAGAAATTCCGTCTCACGATACTGGATGCAAAAACGAAAAGACAGATAGCTGACGAACTATTTGATGATAAAAGTGCTAAGACAATAAAACGATTTTTAACCTCGAAATTCGATTCTGCAAAACCAATATTCATAGTGACAGACTTTGGAGCAAGTTACCCAGAAGTATTAAAAGAAGTTTTTGGAGACAACTTGATACACCAATGCTGCCTGTTGCATTTGAATAAGCTTGTTGTCAACGACTTTCCCAAAAATACCACCATTGCCGAGGAACTCCTTAAATACAGATTATTGAACATCTTTTATAACCGCGAGAAAGAAATCGAGATGCTTCGCCGGCTCGAACTTAAGGAACGAGAAATTATCCGGAACAAGGAAGTCTATAAATCGTGGATTAAAAAGGCAAAAAACGATTTCTACAGATTTGTACATGATTTAGAACTATCTCGCAGGAGAAATAAAGAAAATCTTGAGATTAACAGCCTTGATAAAGCAGAAAATAATTTTAATGGACTGATGAATGAAATAAGCTCTTTTGGTCGCCAAATACAGGAGCGATTGAAAATGATTAAAAAACACTGGACAAACCTTACAGTATTTCAATATGTCCCTGGTGCACCTGCCACAAATAACGCTTTAGAGAACTATTATTCAACAAGCCTGAAGACACACAGGAAAAAACAATTCAGGACAGACAAAGGCATTCTTAACCAGATTAAACTTTCTTCTATGAAAAGAGCGGGATTGTTTAATGAGCCAAAACCAACACTCCTTGAGCTATTCAGATTGTTTATACCTTTTATAAATCCTTAATAAGTTTTTGGAGATTTTTGGTGTTGGAATGGCACTGCCTATCTATTTTTATGCATTTGGACAATGCCTGAGTATCTATTTTGAATCGTTGGAATCAATATAGCCAAAAAAGATAACTTTTTTGGCTATTGGAGTTTATTGGAAAAATATTGTTACCAGATAATCTGGTTTCGTCATTGCGAAAAAGTAAAAAATCACTGGATTTTAAGATTGTGCCTATAACTTATAAATTAAATTTTAATA
>CAYXIP010000024.1:0-15470 GCA_964465515.1 uncultured Candidatus Methanoperedens sp.
CTTATGAGACCCGTGCACTGGACTGGTGAGCCTATGCTTGCATGTTCTTCTATCATCAAAGTGCCAGCGCCGTTCTTAGCTGCGTATTTCGCGGCTAATGCGCCAGCAGGTCCTGCGCCGACTACAACCACATCGTATTTCATCGTAAACTTAATTCCTTTATCTTCTCAAGTACAAGAACAGCATCTTTTCGCTTTACATCAACCTCATGTTTCTTAAAAAAATCGAACAGCTTTTCCTTCTCCGAATCCGCAATAATCCCTTTCTTCACACATTCGTTGATAATATTCCTATAGTTCCTCTCTGGATAGAATATTTTCCTGGTAATATCTACGACGAAAGAAGCCTGCTCTTTTGTCAATATTCTCATAACCTGCGCCTGCTCCACGGTCATCCTGACATTAACCAGAGGCACAGACAACGGCTCGAGCGTTTCGCCATCGAAAGTTACCGCAACCTCGTCATCTGACTCTATAATCCCATCGCGGTACATTTCGTATATTCTCCCGGCACCAATCATGCCGTATGATTCAAGCTCAGAAGCCCGAAGCGCACCCATACTTGCCCCGCCGACAACAGTTATTCCCATTTTCAGCGCATCGATAATCTCCCGATGCGCCACTGCTGCGCTATCGAAAAAAACCCCATCTATTATCCCGATTATGTCAGGAGGCGACTTTATGAGTGTCCTGATATCGTGACGTTTGATTGGCGGTCGGTACTCGGCATCCAATATCTTCCTTGCATCGCTGTGGCTTATGCTCGTACCTGTATATACTACGGGCTTCATCGAGCCACTCTCTTATTCTTTTTCTTGATGCGCTCCCCTTTCCTTTCGCGGTCAAGGGTATAGAGTTCAAACATAGGAATTATTGCCCTGATCACAGGAACGCTTACGCCCCTTGAAAGATTGACAATTATCGCACCTTCAGCAATTCCATCAAGGCGTTCAAGCACTGTTTTTATATTGGCAGCAGGCGTGCTGCTTGAGGAATCCTTCAACTCATCCATGCCCAGAGTATCTGCCTCTTGGTACCAGTAGCAGTTCAATTTTTTCATGTGCTCGTAGCCAAAGGTACGAATCACGCGCTCCCTGTCCGTATCCTCTCGGGCGCCGTGTATCTGCACAACGCGGCTCTGCGCGGCTTCAGTAAGCGCCCTTGTAATGGCTATCTCAGGCGAGAGATGCGAGCCCGCGCCCATCACGAGCAGCGCCGGGTCCTTGAGAACTATGTCATCAAGTGCGGCTACTACTGTGGGAATATCAATATCCGAATCCAGCAGCCAGAGTTTGACCGTGATGCCTGTTTCTTCCATCCGCCTTTTTAATTCGTAATTCAATCCATCGCTTTCCGAAAGTGCGATTTCACTGCCCGGATTTCTTGTGAACTCAGCAATGCTGAGGGCATCTCTCTCTATCACTTCGAGCAAGCCGTGTAGCACCGCTTCCTCGATTGTATTCCCTGAGGCAAGACCATTGGTATTGCTTCGGAATAGCTGGTTTGCGCCCTGCGGGTTATATGGATGGAAAACCGCATTGGCAGGAACGAAGACCTCGATATCGTTCATTAAATCGTGTCCCATGACCCATTCAAGGCTCGTGCGCTCTGCAAACTGCTGCGGCAAAAGAAGGGCATCAGGGTATAGCGTGGGAGCGCTCTCGCAGAGAGACTCGTAGGTATCTGTGACCCGCTCCGCGCTAAGAGGAATGCCCTTCAGGTTGATGCTGACCTCAGGCTGCTCTGCAAGGCAGCGCTCAAAGCTTTCCATAATTGCTGAAATCCTTGCATTGGTCTCAGTTGCTCCTTTTCCTGAGTATATGGAAATTGCACCAGCCGCTGCGCTCGGTCGAATCGCTGAGAAAACAGGAATGCCCACGCGGTCAAGGTCTGTGATATTGGCAATCCTCGTCACCCCGATTTTTGGAAGAAGCTTTGTAGTATTCGCAAGCGTCTCCTCCGGAGATATAATGCGCTGCGTGCCCTCAAGATATCTAATCGTGGGGTCGATTGTTATTTTGCTCATTGTTTTTGCATTGTTATTGGATGAGGTTATATATCTTGCTATAGCGGATTGGGATAAATATAATCGTATGAAGGGACGATATAAGGCAGAAAGAGGGATATTATGACACTTGACTCAAGAATTTCAGAACTTGCAAAAGCCGCAAAACCCACCGTGGCAATAATCGGTCTTGGCGGGGCAGGCTGCAATATCGTCTCATGGATAGTGCAAAAGGAGACGCTGGGAAGCAAGGTAATCGCGGCAGATACGGACGCCATGCATTTATTGGGTACCAAAGCCGATGCGAAAATACTCATGGGAGAAAAGGCTTACATGGGAAAGGGCTGCGGCGGCTTTGCTGAAAGAGGTATCGAAGCCGCCAGGGAGAGCATAAAGGAAATACAGGAAGAACTTGCAGGTTCAAATCTTGTATTCATTATTGCTGGAATGGGAGGCGGCTCAGGTACAGGTGCAGCCCCGGTCGTGGCTGAGGCTACCCGCGAAGCGGGAATTCTCACCATAGGATGTGTGATGCTGCCCTTCGGCTACGAGGTTTTGCGGCGCAAAAAAGGAATCTCGGGTATAAAAGCTCTTGCAGCCCAGTGCGATTCCCTTGTAGTTATAGACAATTCAAGGCTCAGAGCAATTGCGGGCAGCCTCCCGCTTCGAGAGGGTTTTGCGGTTGCCAACGAGTTTGTGGGTAATTTTATCAAGAGCATAACCGAGACAATAACCCAGGCAAGCCTTGTAAACCTTGACTATTCAGACCTGCGCAGTGTGGTGGAACGCGGCGGGCTTTCGGCTATCGGCATAGGCGATGCAGAGGGGGAGAACCGAATAGAGAAGGCAGTGGAGCAGGCGCTTTCCACACCACTCCTTGATGTACCCGATATTTCAGGGGCTTACGGCGTGCTGATACATATCGCAGGCGGCGAGGATATGACGCTTGGGGAAGTAACTCAGGCAGGCGAGATAATACTCCAGAAAGCGCCGAATACCGGCAGAATCGTGTGGGGCGCAAAGGTGGATGATTCTCTTGCGGGTCATGTCAGGGTAACTGCGGTGCTGACTGGCATCATGGATCCGGGTAAATTGACTTAAATGGAGCTTGAACTTACAGAGAGTGTGGATAACCTCTGCGATTATACCTATAATTTCACGTGGCAGGGCAATAAGCTCCGCCCTGAACGCATCATCCCTTTCCAGAAAAGCACGCGTTACACCTACAAAGATCTTGTGGGTGAATTAAGGAAGGGTAAAGAGGTGCATATCAAAGGCAATGCTGGGGGAAGGCTGGGTTACAGCATGGGCGTTGACCTCAGGCATTTCGGGGGAACCGGTGCGCCTGAAAAGGCAGGGAAAATATACGTTGAGGGCGATGTTTCTTCCGAGATGGGAATGGGGATGGTTTCTGGGGCGATATATGTTAAGGGTAGCATCGAAGAGCCGGTCGGGAATGTGGTAGAGGTTGTGTCCGATGTGCAGGATTACAGGAAGTTCAGGGGAATAACAGAGATTCTAAGCAGCGGTCTTGCGGGCGACGTGCTTGTTAAGAATAGCTTCGATGAGGAAAAAAGGCATCTGCTGCTAAACGATGGCATACTTCGGGGCACTGTAGCTGCGCGGTGCAGTGTCGATGCCTTTGTTACAATTGAAGGTGACGTTTACAACGGCACTGGATTGCTGATGCAGAAAGGGGTGGTTCATGTCAGGGGAAATGCTGGCATGAACACAGGCGCGCACCTCGATGGAGGCGTTGTGAACGTTGAAGGCACGGCGGGTGAGTTTGCAGGCGCATATATGAAGAAAGGGGTGCTGATCCTGAAGGATGCCAAGGGATTCGTTGGCGCGAATATGAAGGACGGGGTGATTTTTGCAAAGAAGAAGGTGAAGACAGCGCCGCCTGTGGAGGAGCTTTCGATGGCAGAGGAGGATGCGAAGCTGATAATGAAATACCTTGATATAGGGCATGTGGAGGCTATGGGCTATCATAAGTACGGGCTCGTGAAGGAGAGGCTGGTGAGGATGAGGGACGGGAGCGTGGTGGTGAGGAGGGTGGAATAACAGCTATCATAATAGGTATAAACAGGCATTTTTTTACTATTATACCGTATTATTTATACCATAACAGGATGGATTTGTAGGATTTGAAAGGGCTTCTTGGTTTTATGGAAAGCGAACTCACAGCAGCAAAAACAAGCTCGCCGGCAAAATAAGCAACTTTTCATCCTCCAAGAACTCAAAATCTTCTTTGGAGAGCAAAATCCTGTTCTTAAGCTCAACAGCGGAAAAATCGCTTTTCTTAACGCGCTTCTGCCATTTCACCTCGATGCCAGTGCCGTTTATGTAAAAATCAACTTCCTTTTTCTGGTAATAGTAGCATACTTTCCCGAATTTCCTTGCGAGATGCTCTGCAACAATGCCTTCAACTAAATGCGGAATTTCCTCTTCCTTGATTTTTATTTTTGTAAGTTCTCTTTTGAAAACATGAAAAAGAAACGGGTCAATAAAGTACGTCTTTCTCATTCTTGCGAAAGCCTCGGTTCCCTTTTTAAGGTCTATTGGAAACATGTTCCGCAAAACAAACAGATTCTCCAGGATTTCCAGATATTCTCTTATCGTCACATGCGAGCCGATTTCCATCTCTTTTGCTATCGAATTGAGCGAAAATCGCGTACCGTAGTTTTTCAATACGCCCAGCAGCGTCGAGGTTGTTATTCTTTCGCTTCTTTCTATTTTGGCAATATCGGCGATAAGCCATTTCCAGTAGATATCATAGGTTTCATCAAGGATTTTGCCGTTTTCCATATACTCATACATGCTTCTCGGAAACCCGCCGCATACAATATACGAGTTAAAAAGCCTGTCTATCTCGCTGAAATAGAAAAGCAGTTTTTTCGCCTTATTATTCGCTTCTTCGACATCCAGAGCCGCAATGCTGCTCGAAAGTTCTTTTTTAAGGTTCTCGCTTCCAAACACCAGGCAGAAATCTTTGAATGATAACGGTAGAAAATGAACCGTTTTAATTTGCCTTCCGGGAAATGTTTCTTTTTTAAGCTCGATTGAAGATGAACCGGTGACGTGAATGACCTTCTCCCTTGCTAAAGGCGAGTCCATAACAAATTTTATAGCCCTTTGCCATTCATTTACAAAAGTAACTTCATCGAAGAACAGGTATTTTTTGCCTGCAGTCAATGTATCCGAGAATCTTATTATTTCAAGAATATCATTGAAATCCTTTAGCATTTCACACGAAAAATAGAGCGTTCTTTTCGGGTCAATGCCTTTTTCTATGAGGTTTTTTATAAAAAGCTTGATGAATGTGGTCTTTCCAACCTGTCTTGGCCCGATAATCAGCTTGTTCTCTTCGCTGAATATGTTTTCTATCTTATGTACCCTTGCAGCGCTCTCCTTAACCTTTTCATCCTCATTTATCCGTTCTTTATCTTCCCACCAGGGGTTCTGCTCGGTTATTTGCCGTATTTCCACAGGCTATATTATAATGTCAATAAATATAAAGATTTTGATAGTAACTATCAGAAAAATGATAATTTTTGACAGTTCAATTATATTCATTGCGAGTACAGACGATTATTCCCTAACTACTATTTTCAGGAGAACTCCGCACCTGTTCGCCAAACACGTGTAGTCGCTCGCGAACCCATCAGCTGATAGTCTATTTCTTTCAAATAAGTTTCTCCTTCATTTTAATATACCTCTCCTTACCATCATAGTCCAATCATGCCCCCAATCTTCGAAATCACCCACAAAGCCTGCGCCGGCAGAATCGGTCGCCTCGAAACCCCGCACGGCACAATCGAAACCCCAGCCATCATGCCAGTTGTGAACCCCAACATCCAGACAATCAAGCCTTCGGAACTTCGCAAATTCGGCGCAGAGATTATTATAACAAATTCTTATATAATTTACCGCAAGCCCGAACTCAGGGAGCGCGCCCTGAGCGAGGGACTCCACTCGCTTCTTGACTTTGACGGGCCGATAATGACGGATTCAGGCTCTTACCAGCTATCCGTTTATGGCGAAGTGGAAGTTAGCAATTCAGAAATCGTCAGATTCCAGCAGGAGATCGGCTCAGACCTCGGTGTTCCCCTCGATATACCCACGCCTCCGTACGTATCAATGGCGCGTGCCGAATCCGAGCTTGAAATCACAATCGAAAGGGCAAAGGAAGCCCTTGGATTAAAAAAAGACATGCTTCTGGCTGCACCAGTTCAGGGCTCCACATTCCCTGAATTAAGGGAGAGGGCTGCACGGGTTCTTAGCGAAGCTGGTTTCGATGTCTATCCTCTTGGCGCAGTTGTTCCGTTGATGGAATCATATCGCTTTTCAGACCTCGTGGATGTTATTGTAGCCTCGAAAAGGGGTCTCCCACCCTCCGCTCCTGTTCACCTCTTCGGTGCAGGGCATCCCATGATGTTCTCCCTTGCTGTCGCACTGGGCTGCGACCTTTTTGATTCAGCCTCATATGCGTTATACGCGAAGGAAGGGCGGTATATGACGGTAAGGGGCACATACAAGGTTGATGAGCTGCAATACCTGCCGTGTTCCTGCCCTGTATGCACCTCACATAGCCCTCTGGAACTTAAAAAAAGCGAGGCTTGCGAAGAATTGCTTGCGCGCCACAATCTCTATGTTACATTTGCAGAGATGAGGGAGGTAAGGCAGGCAATCAAGGAAGGGAGCATGTGGGAACTCGTGGAGCAGCGATGCAGGGCGCATCCCCAGCTGCTGAACGGGCTTAAGCGCATGCTTTATTATTCAGACTGGCTTGAGCAGTTCCAGCCGGTAACAGGCTCTACGTTCTTTTACAGCGGCACTGAATCGGCGCTCCGACCTGAAGTTACGAGGTATAAAGCAAAATTAAAAAATTTAAATCTAAAAGGCAGGGTTCTCATCAGGACAAAAAAACAGGAGAATGAGGATGAATTCGACTGGGTGCTTGATTTTAAGCCGCCTTTTGGTCCGTATTCCATGGAACTTAAGGAAACGTATCCATTCAACGCCGAGGTAGTACATGTGCCTGATTATGAACCTTTAACTGTCGCCCTTCAAAATACGCTGGAACTGATAGAACTAAATCCAGATTCTGAATTTACGATTGTACTGGATGATTTACCTGAACATCCTTTAATGAAAGAAATCAAAAACATCTCTCTTAAATAATTGGCAACACTACTCAAAAAGCCTTGCAAGGAGCCACTGTGGATTAAACTTTACAAGGTCTTTATAACTCTGCCCCACACCGAGAAAAAGTATGGGCTTGCCTGTTGTGTAGGATATGGAGATGGCGGCGCCGCCTTTTGCATCTGCATCAGCTTTTGTTAGAATACTGCCGTTAAAAGGCACTGCGCTGTTGAAGAGCTTGGCACGTTCCACTGCATCATTTCCAGCCACAGCCTCATCCACGAAGATAACAAGGTCGGGCTTGTTTACCCTGCACACTTTCTTTAGCTGGTCCATCAGGTTGACATTGGTGTGCATTCTCCCTGCTGTATCAGCCAGCACAATATCCTTGTGCTTTGCCTTTGCGAACTGGATTGCATCGTAAACAACAGCTGCCGGGTCTGCACCTTCCTCATGTTTTATGAGCTTTATTCCAAGGGCTTCGGCATGCCTGTCGATCTGCTCAATAGCGCCTGCGCGGAAAGTGTCGCCTGCTGCAATCACAACGGAATAACCTTTTTCCTTGAAGCGTTCAGCCATTTTCGCTATCGTAGTGGTCTTTCCTGTCCCGTTCACCCCCACGAAAACAATGCTCACAGGTTTACCTGCCTTCTTAACAAACTCATCAAAATCAAAAGAATCAACAGAGATTACCTTCGAGATTGCATTTTTTATTGCGGTTTCAACAATCTTCCCGGTATCAGAGCCTATTTTCCTTCTCGTGCCCACAAGCTCATTCTTCACTGATTCTACTATTTTTTCAGCAACGGGCAGCGCCACATCGCTCTCAAGGAGCGCCATTTCAAGCTCCCAGAGATGGTCTTGCAGGCTTCTCTCCTCGATTATGAACTCCTGTTCAAGAACAGCGGCTTTTATTTTATCGTATATGCCGATTTTTTCTGGCGCTTTTTGTATTTCAGGTTCTGGGGTTTCCTTAACGACTTCAGTTTCTATGGGCAGAGCTTTTATGGCTTCTTTCTCTTTTTCCTCAATCGCCCCGCCAAGTACTGTTTTGAAACTTCCAAGTTTTTCTTTGAGTTTATCAAACATACTTACTGGGCGCGCATGGGCTGCCCTGATTGCTGGGATCGCAGCGATTGCTGATGTTTTTGCACAATTTTCTGGATATTCGCCAGCTCCTGGGCAAGTTTTGCAAATGTACTATTAAGCTGTTCATGGTACTTGGTGAGCTCTTCCTTGCGTTTTTCAAGGAATGCTTTTGCATCATCTGTTTTCTTTTCCACACTCACCCCGGCGCCAATTCCGACCACTATCTTTTCAGTATCAGAAAGCGTGGCTTTGGCGAAAGAGCCGAATCCGAGAGGTACAAGCGTCTCTCTTCCAGCGGGCTCATTTTTTAAGGCTGTAATTGTCACAAGCGCAGTTTCCACATCTTTAATGGTAAGCTGTACCATATTCATCTGCTGGGCTAATGCCTCTGCCTGATACTGGTAAACCTGATGTTTTTCTGATAATTCCGCAAGCTGCTGCTGCGTCAATAACCCGCTCATTCTTTTGCCTCTTCTATGGATTCGATTTTTATCAGGCTTCGCCTTAGACCGTGTTCGCTTCCGATTAAGGAATATGTTTTCTGGGTTGCATTATTTTTACTAGTGCTTGTTATCTTTTTTGTAAACCTTTCCCATTTTTGTCCGGCTTTGAAGGTTCCTTTCACGATAAAATTCATCTTATCACCTGAATGAGGGTTTGTGTTGTACTCAATCGGATATATATCTTGTTAATGGCATCATGCAAGCCATATCTCAAGCGCAAGCGTGATACTTGCACCCAGGATTGCAATTGGAGTGACGAAAAGCCCGATTTTCAAAAAATCGGTCATCGTCGTGCTCCAGCCGTATCGCCTTGCAATTTCAAGCCACAGGATGCCTGCAAGTGCGCCGAAGGTGGTGAAATTGGCACCGAGATTGGAGCCTATGACCAGTGCGTATCCTGTTGCGACATTTATCTGCTGCGTGAGCGAAGCATGGTGGATTATGGAGAGCATCATGGCTGTCATGGGTATGTTATTTACAAGATTGCAAATGAATGCAGACAGAAGCGAAACTGAAAACGTGGCAACAGCAAGATTATTGCTTATATGCGAAAACAGAAATTCACCTGCTGCGTCTGCAACGCCGCTCACTTCGAGTCCCTTTACCACGATAAAAAGCCCGATCACAAAGAGTACGACATTCCATGAGACCCTTTTTAGCCTGTGCACTATGCGCCGCTCGGATATAAAAAGGATTAAAGCGCCTCCAAGCGTGACCGCAGAGAGGGGTATTTTCATATAGTTTGCTGCGCCGCCAAGCACAATTACCCCGAGCAGAACAACAAGCCCGAGAGCTACAAGAGACTTATTTTTGAGTGTAATCCTGCCATTATCATGCGAACTGAAACTTTCGGGTATCTGCTTCCTGAAAATGAATTTCAATAAACTGTAGTTCACAATCGAAGCGACAATTGTGGGAAAAAGCATGTATCTTGTGAACCCGAAATAGTCAAGGCGCAGGCTATCCCCTATCAGTATATTGGTGAGATTCCCGATATACAGCGGCATTGAAAACGTGTTCGCAGCAAAAAAAGATGCGTACATGTAGGGTTTTGGATTTATCCTTGCATTCCTGCAGAAAATCAGGATTATGGGAGTTGTGGTGAGAATAACCACATCATTGCCTGCAAAAAGGGATACGGCTGAAACCACAAGGTAGGTGTATAAAAAAAGCCTAATACCATTGTTTCTTGAAGCATGTACCGCTCTTGTTGCGACGTACTCAAAGAACCCGTAGTCATCGAGGAGACTTGAAATAACCATGAGAGTTGCAAGAATTACAACAACGTTCCATGTGGTTACAAGGGGCAGGGGATTTTCCGGGGTTGAAATACCGAGCGCCTCAAGCACATTATCGGGCTTTAGCAAAAGAACAATGGTAAGCGCGGCACCGATTAAAGCCGCATGCGCTTCGTTGATTTTTTTCGGCTTGAGGACTATGAGTGCATAGGTGAATACAAAAACCGCAATAGCCAGAATCTGACTCAATTAAATACGTTCTTCTGTGAATTCCTTGCATCCACGATTGGTTTCATACACATTTTTCTTAATCAGGGTGCATGAACCGTCGTACTGTTCTCTATTGCTACCTTTTACTTTTGTTGTGAAGTATCTGCAGTCGACACAATACTTCAAGTTTCATCCTCCACGCTGCTATAAAAAAATATCATAAAATCTTAGTATTTAATGTTTACCTATAAATTCCATCAAATCTAATTTTATAACCTGATACAAATCGGTCACTATAATTCTGATATAAACGAACTCATTAATAAATCTTACTCAGCCTCTTCAAGAAATCTTAAATCCTTGAATCTCATGTGAAATGAAAACATCATCATGAACTACACAGAATTCGTATTGAAAAACCTCAACTGCCTGGAAGGTTTCCGCGCATTCTTTCCCCGAAACAATCCCACTTTTGATAATCCGGAGTTTGAAGAAGCAGAAATGCGGGTGCTCATAGTCAGGCTCTCACCATTGCAGAATGTGCGCGAATCCATAACTCATCATTTCCTTTTCCAGGAAGTAAGAAGGTCTCTTCCTTCTGCATACATCGATTATGCATTTTTCCCGAACCCAAAGAACATCCCGCTTTTTACGATTAACAAAATACCTTTTTTCATAGGTATCCAGTCGCTTCGCCCGATATCTGATTTTGATCTCGTGCTGGTATCCAATTCTTTCACTCTTGAGCTAATCAACCTGCCCTACTTTTTCTTAAATACGGGAATTCCAGCCTTGAAATCTGAAAGGCATTCAAAGCCTCTTGTTATCATGGGAGGCTCAAATGCGCTCATGGCTCAGTGCGCTGTATCTCCGGAAGGCGATTCGTACATCGATGCCATTTTCTTCGGAGAAGGGGAAGGCGCAGTGGGCGACATTGTTTCTATTGTACACAAGAACAAAAATCATAACAGAGCAGCCATTCTCGCTATTCTTGAGAAAAAGGTAAGGGGATTATTTGACATCAGGCTTCCTGTTCCTGACGATGTTCACATCTCCCCTCCGAAAGCGCCGCTGGCTTCGTATATATTAACCGATTATCCCATACTGAACACAGACATCGAGAACACGGCAAAACTTGAGATAACAAAAGGTTGTCCATGCTTCTGCTCTTTCTGCTTCGAGGGGTATACAAGAAAACCGCTCAGGGAATATTCTCCGCAGGATGTAATGGAAAAAGCTCTTGAGTTGAAATTGAAGCATGCGCCAGTGAAGCTTGATTTCCTGAGTTTTAATTTCAACATGCACAGCTGCATATCAAAAATAATAGCAGATCTAAACAATATAGTGAAGTTTGTGAATTTCAAGAGCCAGCGAGCGGATATAATCGCGCTGCGCCCGGAGCTTTTAGACCTTGAGATACTATCAGGCAAGCGAAGCTTTACCATCGGAGTGGAAGGAATCAGCGACAGGATGAGGCGCTATCTGCATAAGAGCCTGGAAGAGCAGGAGCTCATTCCATCCCTTGAGCACATATATGCAAAAAAACCAAGACAGTTAAAATTGTTCTTCATAATAACAGGCTTTGAAAACGAGGCGGATCTCGGGGAATTCAAGGAGTTCATAATGAAACTCAAAAGGATGAGGGGGGGTGTAAGAACTATCATGAGTTTCAGCCCTCTTGTTAACCTTCCTTTTACCCCGATGCAGTTCAGCCAGGTTTTAAAACCTGAAGGCATAAAAAGGATTAAGGGAGAACTGAAAAGGGATTGCGAAACCAACGGCTTTGAGTTCAGGATGGCACAGGACATTGAGGAATTCCAGATATCACAGCATATCGCGCTTGCAGGTTTTGAATGTTTTGAGGTTATCTCAGGTTTTGCAGAAAGTGGAGGATACTTTGACGGGGAACACATAATCGGGGATAAAAATGCGCTTATTTCATCCCTGAGAGCAGCGTCAGGCGATGGACTATACAACTCCAAGGATGAAAATTTTGTTTTTCCCTTCGAGAAAGTGAAAGGAACGCCTGATAAGTCCTTTCTCTGGAGGATGTACAATGAAGCCAGGAATTTCAAGGACAGCGGATATTGCTTTGAAGGAAAGGGAGGGTGCATCGGGTGCGGAGGGTGCGATGACCGGAAGCTCTCATCCCTACCCGTGGTTTCCGAGGAAGATATAAAAAAACTCGAAAAGACCGTGGAAAGAAAGAAAAAGCCGGAAGTTGTAAAAGCCGTTGTGACAATAAAGGAAGAGGGCAGGTTTCTCACGCCTGAAGCAAAGTGCGCCTTCATAGGCAGGGCAATTCTCGGACAAATACCCTCTCTTGCCAAGGATTATCTCTCCTGCAGGCAGGTGGCAAATATGCCAGTCTCGAAAGGATATGGATTCCTTTATGGGCGCTTCATATACGATATTGAGTTCTCAGGTAAATCGGAGGTTTTTCTGGAGTTTCTTAAAGAAAGCAGGATAGAGACTTCGCTTTTGAGTATTTCAGGCGTTTCGGAGAAGGAAATTGGTAGTAATTTTCGTATAACATCGAAGTGGAATGATGCAGAGAAGTACAGCTTCCAGAACAGGTTACAGGATTTCTTGCTTCTTAACGGAATGGGTTATGAGATAAGGAAATCAAATGGTTCTATTAGATTTGAAGTGGCTGCAAAGGACAGGAAAAAGAAGCTGCTTAACTATGCGGCATTGAGGCAGGAGGATGGCGAGATTTCTCTTGAGATAGAGACAGGTTCGAGATTCAGCATTATCGAGATGTTGAGACATCTTTTCGGAGAGCAATGGATGGAGGCGAAGGTGGAATCGAGATAATTATCTAATCAAGAGGTACATTCAGCAACTTCAGCATTTCCCCTATATCGGTCGTCGGAAGCCTGCAGCTAAAATCCCGGCATACATATGCAGTGGCTCTGCCTTCGATGCTTTGCATGTATTTCGCATAACCAGCAAGCTGGACAATTTCAGGCTCCTCCCCAAATAGACGGAAAATCACCACTTTTTCAGGTATAAACTCCCTTCGCAGGGCAGCAAGCATATTTTTCGTATCCTGAGCCTGCAAATCCCCTACTATAACCACCTCGCTTGAACCAAGAGTAAAGTCAAGGGCTGACATGAGCATGGTATGTGCTGCAGGCGCCTGTGAAATGCTTCTGGAGAATGCCCTTCCAATCTCCGTCGCTCTTTTTTCAAATTCTGGATTGGCTGTCATTTTACCAAGGCGAATCAGATCCAGCATTGCCACAGAGTTTCCTGAAGGCAAAGCGCCGTCGTATATTTCTTTTTTTCGAACAAGCACCTCCTCGGCATCATCCGCAGTCTGGTAGAAACCAGAGTTTTCCTCATCCCAGAAATGGCTTATCATTTCATTGCAAAGTGCAAGCGCTTTTTTTAGATAGCCTATCTCGAAAGTAGCTTCATAGAGTTCTATCAATCCCCAGATAAGAAAAGCATAATCATCTAAAAAAGCCGCAACAGCCACTTCTCCTTCCCTGTAGCGATGATAAAGCCTGCCTTCTTTATCGCTCATTTTTGAAAGAATGAAATCCACGGCTTTCTCTGCTGCCTTGGAATAAGCAGGCTCATCAAAAACCTGCGCTCCCTTTGCCAGAGCAGCTATCATCAGCCCGTTCCAGTCCGTCAGTATCTTATCATCCTTACCAGGATGGATACGTTTTTCACGGGCATCGAAAAGCTTGCGCCTGGCAGCCTCGATGCTGTTCTGAAGCTCTTCGCCCGGAATCTTAAGGGCAGATGCGCTCTCGGAAAGCGATTTTGTCATGTAGAGAATATTTCTTCTTGTGTTTTTCCCCTCAGGAAAATTGCCTTCTCTCGCGATGCTGAAAACTTTTCTTACAAGCTCCGTCTCTTCCCCGGAAAGAACCGAGCGGATTTCATCCTCAGTCCACAGGTAGAATTTTCCCTCTTCCCCTTCGCTATCTGCATCCTCGCCTGAATAAAAACCGCCTTCCGGAGAAGCCATATCCCTCAATACATAAGTAAAAATTTCACGACACGTTTTTCCATATTCCTGCTTCCCCGTTGCCTGATAAGCCTCCATGTATGCAAGAGCAAGCAGCGCCTGGTCATATAACATCTTTTCAAAGTGCGGCACGAGCCATCCCGAATCTACGGAGTAGCGGTGGAAGCCAAAGCCTGCGTGGTCACAGATGCCGCCTCTGCGCATGCCGGAGAGCGTCTTTTCCACCATGAAAAGAGCCATCTTATCCCCCGTCCGCCTCCAGTAGCGAAGAAGAAAAATGAGGTTATGCGGCGTTGGGAACTTGGGAGCATCGCCAAAACCCCCGTGCTCTTCATCAAACATTTCAAGAAGCTGCTCATATGCTGCATGCAGAATGTCTTCATCCAGTTCTGCTCCTGACGCTGAAACCTCCTTGAGGGCAGAAAGGTTCTGCACTGCAAGTTTTCCCACCTCGTCCCTCTGGGTGCTCCAGAGGTTTTTTATGCGCGGGATCATCTCCAGCATCCCCATCCGCCCTGATTTGCTTTCCTTCGGGATATATGTGGCTGCATAAAAGGGTTTTTTGTCAGGCGTCAGAATCATACTGAGTGGCCAGCCGCCGCTACCTGTCATTCTCAGGCAGGCTTTCATATAGACGCTGTCGATATCAGGGCGCTCCTCCCGGTCAACCTTTATGCTCACGAAGGCAGAGTTCATCAACTCTGCCACTTCTTCATCCTCGAAGGATTCCTTCTCCATCACATGGCACCAGTGGCATGTGGAGTATCCTATGGACAGGAAAACGGGTTTGTCCTCCTTTTTCGCCTTCTCAAAAGCTTCCTTCCCCCAGGGATACCAGTCCACAGGATTGTAGGCATGCTGGAGAAGATAAGGACTTTTCTCATTAATGAGCCTGTTCGGGTGCCTTTCGGTTTTATCTACCATAAATCATTATCTGACGTCAGACTATATTAAATTCTCCAGCATACGATCTAAAATAGTATAAAACCACAGAGTCTGCTATGAACGGCTGTTCATAAATGGACATGAAAAACGATTAACAGCGAACTAATACGAACTCGTACGAACTCCAGCGGTTGAGTTCGTATCAGTTCGTACGAGTTAGTTGTTTTTCATACCAGTGCACAGAGGACACAGAGCAAAAACCAACTCTCTGTGCTCTCGGTGTCCTCTGTGGTTGATTATCCTGTTTTTTGCATTGTTTCGGTTAAGTTTGCGGATAATACGGCAGCCTCATCAGCTTACCGCAAGCCAGACATGTCGTGGTTATACGGGAACCATGAAGCCTCGTGCGCG
>CAYXIP010000024.1:15570-19127 GCA_964465515.1 uncultured Candidatus Methanoperedens sp.
TTACCGCAAGCCAGACATGTCGTGGTTATACGGGAACCATGAAGCCTCGTGCGCGCGCTTACGCCCTGTACAAGATAGGCGTGACAGTGCTTGCAAATCCGCCGCCTAAGCTCCTCCGGAATCCTGACACGGTATCGCATGCTGAGGCGCCTTGCAAGCTGCACATAGCGGTTGCTGCGCTCAGGATGAGTTTTGAATTCCTGCTCTGCAAGCTCGAAAAGCCGCTCTATACGCTGGAATGCCATATCCTTTGCCCAGTCTTTCTGCTTTTTGCGCATGATCTCTACACCATCACATCCGCCACAGCAAACCCAAGCAGGCAAAGACTTACCGCCGCATTCACATTAAAGAACGCCACGGGAATATTGGTAAAATTATCAGCCTTCACAAGCGTATGCTCATACAAAATCAAAAGCGCTATAACAACAAGCCCTGCTTTGAAAATAACCCCAAGCCCAAGCACATACATCAACCCGACCAGCAGCGACAGCATCAGGATATGCGCCGCAAACGAGAGGTTAAGCGCAGCCTTAACGCCGAACACGGTGGGAATCGAATAAAGCCCGTTTTCCTTATCAAAATCAATATCCTGCAGCGAATATATCATATCAAACCCTGCAACCCAGAAAGTGACCGCAAACAAGAGCAAAAGCATCGCAACCTCAGGCGCACCTAAGGGGATATTGAAGGTGCGGGTTACCGCAAGCCAGCCCCCCACAGGCGCATAGGCAAGATTAAGTCCGAGAACGAAATGCGATACTGGTGTAAACCGCTTAAGATACGGATAGATGAACGAAGTTAGCAGAATAATGGGTGCGAGTTTCAGCAGCAGCAGATTTTGTGGGTCTAATTTGTAGGCTGAATAGAACAGCAGGAAATACGAGAAAATTATGATTCTCCAAACCTCGGATAATGTTATCCTCCCCGAAGGTAATTCCCTGCTTGCGGTTCGGGGATTTTTGCCATCAATATCCTTATCAACAAGATTATTGAGCGCCATTGCCGCGCTCCTTGCCCCGATGAAAGCCAGCCCAACCCAGAACAGGATGTGTACTTCAGGCATACCCCGACTTGCAAGAAAAGCACCGAGGTAGGCGAAAGGGATGGCGAAAAGGCTGTGTTTGAGCACAACAAAATCAGCGTATAATCTTAGTTTGGCGAGCATCACAAATCTTTTCTCCAATCACCGATATTAACCCCTTCATAGAAATGATTAACCTTTATTTTATCGGCTCGGCGGGAAGCGGCAAGTCCTCGCTCACAGGGGCGTTTTCAGGATGGATGCAGCATCAGGGATACGATTCGGTAACGGTGAACCTTGATCCAGGTATTGAGAACGCCCCGTATGTTCCTGACGTGGATATTCGTGAGTGGATAAAATTGCGCGATGTGATGAAAGAGTACGGCGTGGGTCCGAACGGTGCGCAGATTATTGCAGCAGATATGCTTGCGCTGAATATCAATGAGATGAAAGAGATAATCCAGGGCTTTGAAACAGAATACGTTATTTTCGATACGCCAGGGCAGATGGAATTGTTCGTGCTCCGCCAGTCGGGGAAATTCTTAATCGATGCTTTCGACTCCGGGAATTCAATAATTGGTTTCCTTTACGACCCCGTGATTTCAAGAACTCCCTCGGGCTTTATTACATTGATGCTTCAAGCTGCATCTGTTCAGGTCAGGTTCAATATTCCTTTTTTAAGTATTCTCACCAAATCCGATCTTCTTGCAAAAGATGAACGTGAAAAAATAATAAACTGGAGCCGGGATTTGATGGAACTTGAGGGGGCTGTCAACAATGAGATTCCAACCCTGCGAAGCCAGTTAAACATCGAGTTTTTATCTGCCCTGAAATCATTTGGTACGGGTCAGAATATGGTTCCTGTCTCATCAACCTATGGCTCTGGCATGGAAGAGATATATAATGCAGCCCAGCAGGTTTTCCGTGGAGGAGAAGACCTGAGCATTTGATGAACCCAAAGATATCTGGCATTTTTTTGACGGGTTCATCAGAGGGATTAATATAATCCAAGCTCCTTCCAAATCCTGTCCGTCCTCGCTTTTACCTCACTGTCCATCCTTAAAACATTAGGCCATTCCCTGTTAAAACCTTCACCTTTCCCTTTTCGTGTCGCATCAATTCCCATCTTGGAGCCGAGATTGGGTAGTTGCGAAGCGTGGTCAAGCGTGTCTGTAGGCGCATTGTCTATTATTGTGACATCCCTTGCCGGATCCATGCGGGTCGTGGTCGCCCACATCACCTGCCTCATATCCTGCACATTCACGTCGTCGTCAAGCACGATTATTATCTTCGAGAACATCATCTGCCCCATGCCCCACAGGGCGAACATCACCTTCTTGGCCTGCCCAGGATAACGTTTCTTAATGGATACAATGCAGAGGTTGTGAAAGACCGCCTCTACCGGCAGGTTAATATCCACAATCTCAGGAAGCTGTGTTTTTATCAGGGGAAGGAAAATCCGCTCCGTTGCTTTTCCAAGATAGGCATCCTCCATGGGCGGAATCCCTACAACTGTAGCATGGTATATAGGGTTTTTGCGGTGGGTGATGCAGGTGATGTGGAACACGGGGAATTCATCTGCCAGAGAATAATATCCCGTGTGGTCTCCAAAAGGTCCTTCAATGCGCCGCTCCTTTGCATCCACATATCCTTCAAGAATGATTTCGGCATGCGCAGGCACGAAAAGGTCAACGGTCTCGCATCTGACAAGCTCAACATTCTTTTTGCGAAGGAATCCTGCGAACATCATCTCATCGATATTATCGGGGAGCGGGGCAGTGGCGGAATAAACTACAGCCGGGTCTGCGCCGATTGCTACGGCAACTTCTATTCTCCCGCCGCTTTCCTCGTAATCACGGGCGCCGTGTTTATGGATGTGCCAGTGCATGCCCGTTGTTTTGCTGTCGAAGACCTGCATCCTGTACATTCCCACGTTCTGCTTCTCGCTCGATGGGTTCTTTGTGAACACAAGGGGAAGTGTGATGAAGCGTCCTCCATCGCCAGGCCAGCATTTGAGTATCGGGAATTCGTCAAGGGAAAAACCGTCCTTGAGTATCACTTCCTTGCAGGAGCCTGAGCTTACGTGCTTCGGGGCGAAGGAGGTAAGCTCGGCAAGTCTTGGGAGCATTCGTATGCCTTCCAATAAACCTGAAGGCGGCTCCAACTCAAGGAGCTTCTGAATCCTTTCCCCGATTTCGTCAGGGCTGTTGACGCCAAGCGCAAGGCACATGCGCTCCATTGTTCCGAAGGCATTGGCGAATACCGGGAGCCTGTAGCCTTTGACGTTCTCGAAGAGCAGCGCAGGTCCGCCGCTTTTCACAACCCTGTCTAAAATTTCCGTGATCTCAAGCTCGGCGCTGACTTCGGTTTTTATGCGCCGCAGCATGCCCTTTTTTTCAAGGACTTCGATGAATTCCCGCAAATCTTTGTATGTCATAAAACCTTATTTTTGACTGGCTTTTTCAAGGCAGGCTCTGTGGATGTAGCCGAGCTGCCTTTTCTTCCAGTTCTTGGATTCGTTGCTCATGCCTTCCAC
>CAYXIP010000025.1:0-18951 GCA_964465515.1 uncultured Candidatus Methanoperedens sp.
TATCCCGAAAGGTCTGGAATCGGGTGCGTGATATCGTCGCCCGGCATGGATAATATGGAGAACTGCGTCACAGAGCCCTTCCTTCCCTTGACAACGCCCGCGCGTTCATATAAAGAAGCAAGGTCGGTGTACATGTAGCCCGGGTAGCCTCTTCTTCCAGGCACCTCTTCCCTCGCAGCGCCCATCTGGCGAAGCGCTTCGCAGTAGTTCGTGATGTCTGTAAGGATGACAAGCACATGCATATCGTGCTCGTATGCAAGGTATTCAGCAGCCGTGAGCGCAAGCCTTGGCGTTATGAGCCGCTCCACCGCAGGGTCGTCGGCAAGGTTGAGGAATACCACAGCCCTCTCAAGAGCGCCTGTCCTCTCAAAGTCGCGCATGAAGTACTGCGCCTCTTCGTTGGTAATGCCCATCGCAGCAAATACAACTGCGAACTGTTCTTCCGAACCTCTTACTTTTGCCTGCCTTGCAATCTGCAGCGCAATCTCGTTGTGCGGAAGACCTGAGCCAGAGAATATTGGAAGTTTCTGCCCCCTCACCAGCGTATTCATCCCATCGATAGTTGAAATACCTGTCTGGATGAAGTCCTTCGGGGGAAGCCGTGCATACGGGTTTATGGCTGCGCCTGTGATTTCAAGCCTGTCCTCGGGCACTATACGCGGTCCGCCGTCTAAGGGTTCTCCCGAGCCTGAGAGAATCCTGCCAAGAAGGTCTTTTGAAACAGGCAGCTTGATGGTTTCTCCGGTGAACCTGACGCCGCACTCCTTGTTTAAACCTCCCGTTCCCTCGAACACCTGCACCACCACCACGTCGCCAGAAGTATCCAGCACCTGTCCTCTCTTATTTGTACCATCGGGAAGAGAAATATTCACAAGTTCATTATAGCCAACAGGCTCTGTTTTCTCAACAAAGATGAGCGGTCCTGCGATTTCCCTTATGGTCTTGTATTCTTTTGTCATGTTACTTACCCCTCAGTCTGCTAAACTCTTCTTCCATGCTCTTTGCAATCACGGCTAATGCGGGTTCAAAGTCTTTCTCGAATTTGACTTTTGCAAGGTCGTCCTTTGATTTCAATTTCATTATGTCTTCGATTGAAGCCCCGGCTTCAAGCGCAGACTGGGCTTTATTGCCCCATGCCGTTATTGCTTTCAGGAGTTTGTACTGCTTATCCATGGGGCAGAAGGTATCCACCTCATGGTAGGCATTCTGCTGCAGGAAATATTCCCTCACCATCCTTGCAATCTCAAGCGTGAGCTGCTGGTCTTCAGGAAGGGCATCAGAACCCACAAGCTGGACGATTTCCTGAAGCTCTGCTTCTTTCTGAAGAAGCTCCATCGCATCGTCCCTGAGTTTTACCCATTCCGGGGATACGTTTTTGTCGTACCACTCACCGAGCGCTTTTGAGTACAGTGAGTAGCTGTTGAGCCAGTTTATAGCAGGGAAGTGCCGGCGCTGAGCCAGCTTGGCGTCCAGCGCCCAGAAAACCTTCACTATGCGCAGGGTGTTCTGGGTAACAGGTTCCGAGAAGTCTCCTCCCGGTGGTGAAACCGCGCCGATGACGGTTATCGAGCCTTCTTTTCCGCACAGCGCCTTCACCTTGCCAGAGCGCTCATAGAATTCAGAGAGCCTTGCTGCAAGATAAGCGGGATAGCCTTCCTCGCCCGGCATCTCTTCCAATCGTGATGATATCTCCCTCATCGCCTCTGCCCATCTCGAAGTGGAATCTGCCATAAGTGAAACATCGTATCCCATGTCACGATAATACTCCGCAATGGTAATTCCTGTGTAAACAGAGGCTTCCCTTGCTGCCACTGGCATGTTTGAGGTATTGGCTATGAGCACAGTCCTCTCCATCAAAGGTCTTCCTGTTTTTGGGTCCTCAAGCTCAGGGAACTCGCTTAAAACGTCAGCCATCTCGTTGCCGCGCTCCCCGCACCCTATATAGACCACGATTTCGGTGTCGCTCCATTTTGCAAGCTGCTGCTGGGTAACGGTTTTTCCGCTTCCGAATGGTCCGGGGATGGCTGCAGTCCCGCCTTTTGCAACAGGGAAAAGACCGTCGAGGATTCTCTGACCTGTGATTAAGGGCGTAACGGGCATCATTTTCTTGGCTACAGGTCTTGGTTTCCTCACAGGCCATTTCTGCATCATAGTGAGTTCTTTACCGCCGCTGAGAATGCATATAATCTCGTCCACCTTGAATTTGCCGCTCTTTATTTCATCAATCGTGCCCGAAATATTTGGGGGGACGAGCACCCTGTGCTGTATGTTCACCGTTTCCTGGACGGTACCTATTATGTCTCCGCCCTTCACTTTATCGCCTTTGTTCACCGTCGGAACAAAATCCCATTCCTTCTCGCGCGAAAGACCGTTTGCTGAGACGCCGCGCTTTATGAAATCGCCCATGCTTTCCTTCAAAACAGGGAGAGGGCGCTGGATTCCATCGTATATGCTCTCAAGCAGTCCCGGTCCGAGTTCAACGCTGAGGGGCATGCCCGTGTTCTCCACAGGCTCGCCGGGTCTTAATCCAGAGGTTTCTTCATACACCTGTACCGTGGATTTCTCGCCCTCTATTCCTATGACCTCGCCCATCAGTCCTTCTTTTCCGACCTTGACCACATCGTACATCTTGGTATTTAAACTGCTTATTATTACGACCGGTCCTGATATTCTATAAATTTCACCTTTATTTTTCATTTTGCAACCTTCCTATAATCCCCGCATTAAAATGCGGGGTCTTCAATCGCTACTTCCAGAGATCAACACCTACCGCCTGCTTTATTTTTTCTCTCAGGTTTGCGCTCTCACCTTTTCCTCCAATGGCTATCACCGTGGGCTCAACAGAATCATCAAGAGTTCTTTGCATGTGCACAGATAACTTTTGCATGTCATCGTTATTGACAACAAGAATGCCCACGTTTTTGTCCTTCAATACGCTATCTATTTTAGCTTCAAGTTCACCAGGAGAAGCATCATAGGTTTTCCGAATGCCTGCAAGCCTGAAACCTATAACAAAATCGCTTGACCCTACGACTGCAATTTCCATCTACATCACCAGATGTGCTCTTATTATCTCCTCAGGGAGAAGGGTCTCTTTTCCTCTCACGATTATCCTGAGGTTGTCCACTTCAATCTTCTTGCTCAATATATAGTCAAGAACTGGAAGGATTGAAAGCGGGTAATAATACGATATACGGCAGGCATATTCAAGCCCATATGTATCAAGCCTGTTCTCTATATTTATCAGGGATGTAAAGTCACCGCTTATATCAGAGATTGCCTCCCAGTAGGAATACTCCTCAAGGGCGCGTACCATCTCGGCGAGGGGCATGGCTGCAAGCCTGGCAAGGTCAGGCTCTTTCAGTTCCAGACCGCTCGGAATTATCATCTTTATTATATCATCGTGTTCCATCCCTGCGCGTTTCATCCTGAAAAGGATTTTCAGATTTTTCAGATCTATCTCTGTTCTGAGGAATTTCAGGAATAATCTATTGCCCGCTCCCTTAGCGGCTTCGATACGCTTGGCGTAGTATCTTTTATCAAGAGCGTTCTCGATATCAGCCAGAACGCCCTTGTATCCTTCAAGCGCCGGATAATACGGTGTTTTTGCAAGGGCTGCGATTACACCCTCCACGGTCTCAAGCTTGACAATCTCGGTCAGATCCCTGTACCTCAACTGTCCTGCCGAAACCACGCTCTCGAGGATTTCTTCCTCGCTTGCACCTGAAAATTTTCCCCTGATTATGGTTTTTATATTCCAGATATCCCAGGAGCGCAGATATTCGGTTATTAGAAATTTTGCTTCATTCTGTGACACTTCTATTAATTTGCGGTAGGTGAGAGCAAGGTTCTGGTTCAATGCATGCTCGATGAGCTCGGTTCCTTTATATTTTTTCGCAAGTTCGTCCACATCTTTTTTATACTCTGATTCTTCGACAAAGCGTGTTATCTCGGATATTTCCATGTTGAGGAATTTGGGGTACATCTCCGTTGGAATGAGTTTGCTTTTCATAGCTCTTACTCTGGCTGCAATATATGCGTAATCAGCTCCCATTCCTTGGTTCACCCGAACAATATGTCAGAAACCTGCTTCAACGATTGTTCGCTGACATTCTTCAAAATCGTGTCGTACTTGAAGTCCAGAACTTCTGACCCGTCTGCGTTTTCTATAACAACACCGCCGATACAGTCAATCTCGCCTGCATGCTCAAGTTTTGTGAGTTTTTTTACCACAGGCTTATCCTTTCCCCTTGAATATATCTTGGCATTATTGTTTTGATTTCTTTCTATAATTGATTTCAGAAGTTTCTGGTTTTTCTCGGCGGGGAGTTTTTCGATGGATTCCTTTGCATGCTCGTATACCTCGTCCAGAATCCCTTTGCGGGCATTGAGTATCGCTTTTTTGACTTCAAGATTTGCGCTGGATAGCTCCTGCTGCCTCAACCTGTTAATTTCTTTCCTTGTCGCTTCTTCTTTTGCGGCTTTGAGCTTGGCAGCGGCAGCTTGCGCCTCTGCAATAATCTTCGAGACTTCTGAAGAGGTCTCTTGGCTTATCTTATCAGCCTCTGCCCTGCCTTTTGCTTTTATCTCTCCAACTATCGCATCAAGTCCCATAATACTTCAGAACACGAAGAGCAGTATCAACGCCACTACCAATCCGAATATGACAATGGATTCCGGGATGACGGTCATCAGCAAGCCTTTACCAAAGAACTTCTCGTCCTCTGCCATTGCGCCTACTGCCGCCGCACCTATTGCCTGTTCGCCCAGACCCGCGCCTATTCCTGCGAGTCCTACCGCCAGTCCTGCTCCGACTGCTACCATTCCCATCTGTGATGGATCTACCATATTTTTTTATTCCTCCGTATATTTTCTATTATAACCAAAGGGGGTGTATTTTGTACCCCCCCCTTCATAAAATTTAGTGAAAAATTCCACGTATTGCAATCTCAATGAATTGAGCCCAGGACCCACAATCCCGAGTAATAAATTTATTAAATGCCCGATGAAGAGAACAATCACGCCAACAAGAGCAAGACCTATTCCACCTCCAAGCAGCACACCTTCAGGCTTTATGAAAAGATTCATGGAAAGCGTATTCACTGCAAGGGCTATCCCTGCCGAGGACAATCCTATTCCAAGTATCCTTGCGTATGAGAGGATATTGCTGAGCAGCGTGGGTAATTCCATTATCGAGATAAACCCTTCGCCTTTTATCAAAAGTATTACTCCTATTATGGCAAGAACAATTCCTCCCGCAAAAAAAGGGTCGTCTGACCTGACAGGTGACTTTGCCAGTAAAGCCGGCATTAGTCTGGCTATGGCAGCAACGCCGCCCAGCAATATCGCCATCCAGCTCCCTTTCTCATAAATGGCATGCTTTAACCCGTGCTCTATGGCGATATTCCGAAACCCTATGATGAGTCCCAGAAAAACATGCATTATACCTATTAAGAAAGTTATCAGAAGCAGTGGCTGTACGGATTTGAACCTGTCTACCGGTATATGGATTCCTGCAATCACCGGACCTGCTATCCCGAAAATCCCCTCCTCCAGTTCTCCCTTTACTTCCACGTTAAAAAGCGGGAAGCCGAAAAATTCTCCATATATGATGCCGAATATAACCGAAAGCGCTCCTGAAAGGAAAAGAATCAATGCGAGAGCATTTAGCCCGCCGGTCTTGAATTTGTTTTTAATCACCACAGCCATAATAGCTACGAGTATGCCGTAGCCCACGTCCCCGAGCATGATGGCATAAAAAAGGGGAAACGTGATGAAAATCAAAATCGATGGGTCTATCTCCCTGTATTTTGGAGTTGCAAAGGTATCTATCAGGAGTTCAAAGGGCTTCGCAGCTATAGGATTTTCAAGCTCTATGGGTATCTCTTCCTCTTTTACTTCCTCTTCGAGCTTTGTCAGGTATACCGATCCACCTGTGCTTTCCTGCAATTCCTTTTCTATTTCATCGTATTTTCTTGAAGGCACCCATCCGTCAATAATGAATGCATTGGGACTCGTGGCAAACCGGAGAGGCGCTTCTGCCTTCTGGGTTTCGATGGAGAGGTATTCATCTGCAGACAGTATGAACTCGGAATACTCTTTCTTGATATCATCAAGCTCTGATTTTATGAAGGCGTGTCTCTCCTTGAGAGCTGAAACCTCTTTTGTGAGTTCATCGAATATAACCGGCGGATTCCCGGCTACCTCAGGAACCTTTAATTCCACATACGAGCGCTCCTCCTGAAGGAGTTTTTGAACCTCATCTGCGAATACAGCAGGAATAAAGAGCGCGAATATCTTCCTTTTTTCGTGTTCACCTGCGAATAGTTCATAGTTATTCGTTATTTTGGAGAGCTTTGGTTCTATATCTCCTTCGGTAAAACCTGTATAAACTTTCAATGTCTCATAACCCGCATATGCTTCCAGAGCTAAAGGAAGCCCGAATAGGGGTTTGATTGATGAAATAAGATCCTCTTTTTCCTTTATATTGAATTCTATGCTTCTTAATTCATCGGAACGTGTTTGTACTTCTTTCTGGAGCTTTGTAATTTTTTCATCGATCTGGGAGGGAAGTTCCTTCGAACTCAGCTTCATTTGCACTTCTTTTTCCCTTACCCCGAGCTGGTTTGAGATTGCCCTCAACGTGAGGAGATACTCAGAAAGTTTGGAGGCGGGCTTCAGGGGTTTTCCTATCTTGAAACTTTCTGTCTCCTCCGAATAATCTGTTACATGAAGTGCGTTTAACCTGTGAAGGGTGGCTATCGTGGCTTCCATCAGGTCTTTTGTGCCTGCGATGGCAACCCTTGTCATCTTTGTGGGTTTAAGCATTTGCTGCTGCCCTCTCGAACTCGGTTAAAATAAATTTTGTGGCTTTTGTTATGTTCTTTTTTGCCTTCTTTTTGATTTCCTGGGCTTCAAGAGCGCCTTTTTCTATGAGCTTTTCTCTTTCTTCTCTGATGATTTCCCGTGCTTTGCTTATCTCGCCGGCAGCGTAGTTGGCGGCTTCTTCTTCGGTTTTTTTGATAATCTCCCTGGCTTTCGCTTTTGCTTCCAAGATGCTTTGGTTTCTGGCTTCGTTTGCCTTTACGACCAAATTTTTAGCCTCTTCTTCTGCCCTCTTAATCTCAGATAAAATTTCAGCCCGTGTCATTACTTATCAAATCCAGAATAATAGCCTCGTTTTGACCTTCTTGCATAGGAGAGCACCTACTTAAATTATTCGGTTTTACATGGAGCGCATCACTATTTTTAATGAAAAATCGTTTTATTACTTCTCAACTTCGTAACCGGCATTCATCCACTCTGTGATTCCGCCCTTCATATTGTAAACCTGCGAAAATCCATTATTTACCAGTATTTCGCTTGCATGGGCGCTTCGGACACTGAGCCTTTTCTGGCGGTTTTGTGGAACTTGTGCAACCTGAGAGTACGAAAAGCAGGAAAATGCTTACAAATGCGATAAAGGTGAATGCAAGCTATTATGATGACCCAGACAAATACTCACAAAAGCATGCCTGAATACGACGCAATAATCGCGGGTGGTAGTTTTGCAGGGCTCATCGCGGCCGATAATATAGAAGGTGACATACTTCTTATAGACAAAAAGGAAATCGGAAGCGGACAGACCTCAGCCTGCGCAACATTCACTTCTGTGCTGGAAGAGCTCGGGTGCAGGAACTCAATCCTTCAGGAATTCAACACCCTGATACTTCATATCCCTGAAGAAAGAAAAGTGGAATTTGTTGAGCCGATAAGTACCTTTGATTATGAGAAATTCTGCAAGACCATAGCGCAGAGGATAAAGACAAAAATTATCAAAACATCGGTCAAGGGCGCCGCAGGACAAAATGTAATAACAGAATCCGGAAATTTCGAATCGCAATGCATTCTTGACTGCACCGGATGGAGGGCTGCCCTTGCATGTTCCATTAAGAAGGATTACGTGAACAGTAAAAAACTTGCCTTCGGTATAGAGTCCGTGGTAGATTACACGGATGAAAACCTTCATTTTTTCATTGACCCCAGTATCATCCGGCAGGGGGCAGCCTGGATTTTCCCGATAGGAAGTAAATCAAGGATAGGAATTGCGAATTATGCAGGAAAGACAAGTATTCTTCCCGAACTTTCAGGATTTCTCAGGGGAATGTCCCTCGAAGTAGAGGATGTTCATGGCGGCTACATTCCATTTGGTCTGCGGGAACCTGTTGTGGGAAACATTTTCATGGTTGGTGATTCGGCAGGGCACGCTGCTCCAACAACTGGCGAAGGGATTCGTCACGCGATAAAATACAGCAGGGAGTGCGCACGAATAGTCCAGAACATCATCGATGGGGATAAAACGCTTGATTACGGGCTTTGTGAGTACAGGGATATCGTATATAAAAGCAAGCGGGGTTACACCATGCTGATGAACATGCAGAACCGACTTATGGAAAACCTTGTACCTGAAACAATAAAGAAAGCCGCATGCAGCAGGGTTTTCTCAAAGCTTTTCCAGAGAATGTACCTCGCGATATAATATGCGATAGTTTCTTTTAACCATAGAGCAATAAGTACTCCCATGGCAATTCACCCAATCGAATACCGCTACGGCAGCGCTGAAATGAAGGCTGTGTGGAATGAAGAGACGCGCCTTGAAAAAATGCTGTCCGTAGAAGCTGCCCTTGCAAAGGCAGAGGCACTCGTTGGCTATATCCCAGAAGGAACTGATGAGAAAATCGCCCTCGGCGCAGGCAAAGTAAAACTTGTCAGGGTGAAGGAGATCGAGGATGAAATCAGCCACGATGTGATGGCTATGGTGCTTGCACTCGCCGAGCAGTCAGAAGATGCAGGAAAATGGGTTCATTTCGGCGCCACTTCCAATGATATTCTGGATACGGCTACTGCTCTTCAGGTAAAGGATGCCATTTTGATTTTAAGAAAAGAGACCCTCAAGCTTGGAAATGTGCTTCTTGACATGGCACTGTCTCATAAAAAAACAGTGTGTGCTGGCAGAACCCATGGTCAGATAGGCGTTCCCACGACCTATGGCTTGCGTTTTGCGATATGGGCATCCGAGATCGACAGGCATATTGAAAGATTAGACCAGTTAACACCCCGTGTTGCTGTGGGAAAGATGAGCGGCGCCGTAGGCACGCAGGCTGCCTTCGGCAAAAAAGGCATCGAGATACAGAAAAAAACAATGGAATTCCTCGATATAGGGGCTGCGGATGTTTCAAACCAGATTATTCAAAGAGATAGGCATGCTGAGTTCGTGATGTGGATGGCAAATATCGCCACCACGCTTGATAAGCTCTGCATCGAGATACGAAGCCTCGCAAGAAGCGAGATAGCCGAGGTGGAGGAGAGCTTTGGAAAGAAACAGGTGGGTTCTTCCACAATGCCGCACAAGCGCAACCCCATAAAATCCGAGCAGGTGTGCGGGCTTGCGAGAATAATAAGGGCGATGGTTGAGCCTGCGCTCCTGAACAATACCCTCTGGGATGAACGTGATCTGACAAATTCCTCATGCGAACGCGTTGTTTTTCCCGAATCCTGCGTGCTCACAGACCACATAATTCGCCTTACTACAAGTATTCTGCAAAATTTGCGATTTTACCCTGAGAACATAAGGAAAAACCTGAATATTCTCAATGGATTGAACATGGGCGAAGCTGTAATGATGGAACTCAGCAAGAAAGGCGTGGGAAGGCAGGAGGCGCATGAGCTCGTGCGGCAGTGCGCCATGTCGGCGCGGGAGTCAGGTATTCATATGAAGGATGCCCTGATTAAAAATGAGACTGTTTCAAGATATATGGCCGGAAGCGAGATTCAGAGGGTAATGAATCCAGATAATTATATAGGCACGGCAGTAGAACAGGTGGAGGCTCTTGAAGCAAAGCTTAAGAAACGAACATGAATATACGAACCGCAGATGAAAGCACCCAGAGTCACGCCTCTGGAGGGCGTGTGCGCGGAGTCGAGAACCCGCAGGGTTTCGGCATGATGAACACAGATAAACGCAAATTTCTGGAAAAACATGTGTTAAGAAAAGCCACCATCAAGGATGTTGAAAAGATGTGGAAGCTTGTCAATAATTATGCAGATAAGCACATAATGCTTCCGCGCTCGCTCAGCGAACTCTATGAAAACCTGAGGGATTTTTACGTGGTTATAGAGGATGACAAAATGGTGGGCTGCGGCGCGCTTCATATAACATGGGAAGATTACGGCGAAATCCTATCGCTTGCAGTCGAGCCTGAGAAGGTGAGGCAGGGGATAGGCTCGCAGATACTGAAAGCCTGCGAGGAGGAAGCTCGTGCTCTTGGATTGAACAGGCTTATCACGCTTACGTATGTGCCTGAGTTCTTTGAGAAGCACGGCTTTGTGAAGGTGAAGAAGAGCACGCTGCCGCATAAGATATGGAGCATGTGCATTAAATGCCCAAAGTTTCCTGAGTGTGATGAGATACCGCTTGTGAAGAAGATAAATTGATTAATCATATGATTGGGCATTTGCCACTAATCAAACTGAGATCAATCTTGATTATATCATCCAGACTTATAAAAATCGCTGGCGAATTGAGACTGGATTCAGAATTCAAGATGAAGCCCGCATAATGTCAAAATCTACCGAAGCCCGTATTCGATTTTTCTTTTTTGCATATGAGCAAGTGCTTCAACTTATATGGATTGTTCTTTATAAAGAGGAGGTGACCTTTAAAGAATTCTTGTTGGATCTATACGAATTTTGTTCTCTAAGAAACTCCAAGTCAGGGAAACAATTGTAGATGGCAATCTCTTTACCTCATTTGTAAAGAGGTGCAGGCCGGTAGAACATCACAGACGTCTTTCGGTAGTATGCCCACATCTGCAATAGTTTAAGACAAATCCTTTTTAGGGGATTTTCTCAAGAGGGGTAATTTTCTTCGGAGATACTGCGTAAACCGAAATATTTAACTACCGCTGACAAAAATTACAAATATCGTGAATAAAGAAAAAGAATCAGTACCGATTTTAAGCAGGCGAAGGTTTTTGCTCTATCTCGGCATCTTTCTTGGTATAATACTCGCAGGCTTAAGCCTCCTTAAATATATAGGTATAAAAACCATAAACACGTTCAGGATAAGGAGCATCGAGGAGACACCCTCGTTTGACCCCGGTACATGGAAGCTTACAATCGATGGGCTTGTAAGCAAACCGCTCACCATCAGCTATGATGAACTCTTAAAGCTTGAAAGTGAAGAACAGGTTACTGAATTTCACTGCGTTGAAGGCTGGTCTGTGGAAAATGTGAAATGGAAAGGTGTCCGGCTAAAAGTGCTTTTTGAGATGGCAGGTCTTGAGAGAGAAGCGGCATTCGCAACATTCCACTCTGCAAGCGGGATATACAAAGACAGCCTCTCGATAAAAGAATCTCTTGAACCTGATGTCATGCTGGCTTACATGCTGAACGATGAACCATTGCCGCAAGAGCAGGGCAAACCCTTGCGCCTTGTGATGCCCCGGATGTTCGGATATAAGAGTGTGAAGTGGGTGAATTGGATAACACTGACAAGTACACAGGAGATAGGCTATTGGGAAAGGTTTGGCTATAAGGTGGATGGAGTGTCTTATCCGTGAGAATACCGAGGTTCGATACCAGCACAAGAGTATTACACTGGTCTCATGCCATAGTTTTTATCTGGCTCCTTATTACAGGCATAGGCATATTTATCACGCCAAAATCGCTGCTTGGCGACCCTCTTGTAAAAATGGTCCACCTGTATGCTTCCATGCCTTTTATTTTATTACCTCTTTTGATATATATCCTCAGCAGCACGTCCACCCGGAATGATATTCAAGAACTGATATCATGGACTTACGACGATCTTAGATTGTTCATCGAATTCTTAAAAAAGAATAAAGCGCACATTAACGGCAAGTTCAATGCTGGACAGAAAGCGAATTTGTTTGTGACCTTACTCCTTATCACAGGGCTTTCTTTATCAGGTTTTGTGGTCTGGATGAAGCCGATGTTCAGCCGTAGCTTTGTGGAATTTAATTTCATTGTGCATGATTTTTTTGCGATTTTATCTATATTGCTGTTGACAGGGCATATTATTATCACGCTGTATTACAGCGAATCGCTGCGCGGCATAATTTATGGTGAAGTGGATGCCGGGTGGGCACAGGAACACTACCCCGATTGGTTCTTGCGGGCGAGGTAGAAAAAAGGATATATTTACGAAGGGCATACTAACTTCGATGAAAATAGCAATCCTGGTACTTTTTATGGTATTAGTATCATTGTTCCCGCTTTCGCAGGGAAACCCAGGCCGCCCTTTTGACATTACGTCGCTTGTCATTAATTTTGACAAAAAGGATGCAGTTTTCACTGTTAATTACGATCTTGGCAGAATACCAAGAATGTATGTTCTTCTGTTAGGCAGTAAAAGCATAGAGCCAAGAGTAAAAGCCGTATTCTCGAATTTTGACTATGAGATAATAAAAATGGACCAGGATAAAGCAATTCTCAGGGTTAACAACGTCTCCAGGCTTGAGAAGGGTTTTTATTTACACGATTCGCGCAGGCTTGGAGTCAGCATAGACACGATAATTGTATATACGCCCGATTCACCCCGCGCCAAGGAATATTCCAACCTGAATTCTACACCCAATACATTCTACCGTTCATGAGGCTTCTTTTTCTGGAAAACAGAGGGCAGATGAACAAGATACGTGCCGTCTTCTTTAAGCGCCATGACGATTTCATCCCTTTCCAGCAATGATTCAAGGTTCAATTCGTATGAACCAGGGGATAGTATCCTCACGGATTCCACCCTCTCGCCAATTTCCAGTGGTTTCGGTTCGGATTCCGTTTTTGATTCAGGCTTTTTACCGAGAAGCTCATCTACCTCTTTGATAAATTTCGATGCTGCCGGCGGGATTGCTGGCGGTTCGCCTGGTTTAACAGGAGGCAGAGTTCCCTCGCCCCTCACATAAAGGAACTTATTCCATCCGCATTTCGGGCAGCCGTTCAGAATTATGGCTGCTCCGTCCTTGAATATGCTTTCACATCGCGTACATTTATGCGGCATAAACTATGGTGCTGAAACAAGGGTTCTTATCAGATCCCTTTCTTTCTTTATCGTCTTTAACTGGGATGCTGGACCAATGACTGTAAGCCTTGTCTTAAGAGACGTTTTCCCGAGCAGCTTATTAAAAAAAGTATCGCTTTGCTTTACGGGATAGCTCTCAATCTCAATCCCTGAGAAATCATCAGGCGCTATCTCTGCCATGGTGAGCTCTATGAGTTTTGTCTGCTCATTCGGCGTAAGCCCTTTCTCAAGTACGAGGATTTTCCCATTCCTTACCTCATCGAGTATTAACCTCACCTTTTCCATCGAGGTCATGGCATCGAGTTTATCCTCTGATATTAAATCCATCTGAATTCCATGCATGACAATCACCCGAAATGTTCTGCAATCTGCTTGTAAAGAAGCTCTACATTCTGCCCTTCAAGAGCCGAAATTGGTACGAGGGGATGCTGCGGGAAGGCGCTGTGAATCCTTGCAGGCGAAGAAGTTGGGAGGTCGATCTTGTTGGCTGCTATCAAAAGCGGGAGCTTTCGTGCCTCCATATTGCCTATGACCGTTACGTTCACCTGCGTGTACGGGTCTTCTGTCGCATCCATCACGAGTATAACGCCATCAAGGTCATCGAGCCATTTGACTGCTTCAATCACCCCTTCTGTTGCCTCTTTTGCCCGTCTTTTCGATTCCTCCTCGGAAAGACCGAACGCCATGAAATCGTGGAAATCGATTTTGGTTGCAAGTCCAGGGGTGTCGATAATGTCGAGCGTCACAGAGGAGCCATTGCATTCAATTGTAACGCCTTCACGCCTTCGCGCCCTTCTCGTTTCATGCGGGATATGCGATACAGAGCCCATGGCATCGCCCGTCCAGTCCCTAACGATCCTGTTTGCAAGCGTGGTTTTTCCAGCATTGGGAGGACCGTATATTCCAATCCTTGCCCTTTTTTTCTTGAATAACTTCTTTAACCAGGTAAAATTAAACCCCAGCCTTTTAATTATGCCCATAGTTTTGCCTCGAATATTAATACATGCTCTCCCTATTTTAGTTTTTCCTCGGCAAACGAAATACCGTGCTTTTCTTTCAAAAACTGCTTTATAGATTTCAAAATAGCCAGCGCTTTTCTGTAAGAATCTTCTGCATCCTGCCCGGTATATTCACGAGAGGGAATCCAGACAGGTTTTTCGATGTTGGTAAACAGTGGATACCGTGACTTTATTGCCTGGCGCTCTAAGTATTTTGAATCTCTTATTAAATTCTGTATGTTCAGCATCTCAGGAAAAGCCTTCATAAACCTGTCCGAAACCCAATGGTCGTCTGTTATTACAATTCCTGCCAAGGCAAGGCTGGCTTTCATGGCTTTCTCAACTGCCTGCTGAGAATGATATATTGACCTGCTGAACTCTGTTCCATCCAGTAGCAGTTTTGCAGAGCGCATATCGGATTGGGCTTCTACCATTAAAGCTTCAAAGATTTGCTTTGCATCAGCCACTTTCTATCACAGCCAGACCTGGAATTTTCCATACGCCTTTTTCTATCTTGGTGGCATGCATCTTTTCAAGATTTGTTTTGAACCCATTTAATAATTGTTTAAAAAAGTTATCTCTATCATAAATAATCTCATTTGCATCATAAATTTCAAGCATCAACGGGGCAACTGACTCTATTGCATGTGAAATTTCATCCCTGCCAACAAGGGTCATGTGAATCGCGGTTGCGTATCTTAATTCAATGTCTTCAGTGAGTTCCAGAATTATTTTATCGCGCGCCCGCCAGTCTTTTGGAAGAGATTCGCAAACTACAAGTACGTCTATGTCTGAAGTGCTTGTGAAGCTGCCTTTGACTGCGGAGCCGAATAATACGATGGATAAGAGGCTTTGGTTGAACCTTTGTTTGAGTACATCTTTCAGGTCTGGGATAAGTTTGGCACGCATTAGATTACCAGATAAACTTGTAACTATATAGAGTATTTCAGTAATAATCTAATTGCTTGTTACCTGATTAAAATCGCATGTATTTAGGTTTGCCGAACCAACGATATCTCTTCTTTTTTCAAAGGCTCATCAAACTCGCTCAACTTCAACTGCCTTCTTCCACATTTCTCCCCCGGAATCTCAACTGGATAAACACCGCTCAAGCATCCCACGCACAGGTCATCCATGGGAATCCCTATCGCCTTCACAAGACCTTCGATACTCAGATAACCAAGGGAATCGGCATTGATTAGAGCCTCCACCCCTTTCACAGCCTTATGCGCAGCCACAAGTTCCTCGCGCGTAGCCATGTCGATTCCAAGATAGCATGGCGAGATAATCGGCGGAGAAGCTACCCTCATGTGAACCTCCCTTGTCCCGGCTTTGCGGATTAGGTCTATTATCCGCCTCGAAGTTGTGCCTCGGACTATACTATCGTCGATGAGCACAACGCTTTTGCCTTCTATATTGGGCTTTATGGTATTGAGCTTCAATCTCACGGCGGTCTCTCTCATATCCTGACCCGGCATGATGAAAGTCCTACCGATGTACCTGTTCTTCATCAGCCCTTCCATATAATCAATGCCGGAGCGCTTTGAGAAGCCTATCGCATATGTGATTCCAGAGTCGGGCACAGGAGAAATGATGTCAGCCTTGACAGGATGTTCTTCAAAAAGTGCCTTGCCTATACGCAGCCTTACATCATACACAAGCTGTCCGTCTATGACAGAATCGGGTCGTGCAAAATAGATGTATTCGAAAACGCAATGGGCATAATTCTTTGATCTGACAAGCTCGTGGCTTTCATAACTCCCGTTGCTGAAAATCAGCATCTCTCCCGGAACTATGTCGCGTATAAACTCGCCGTTCAGGATATCAATAGCCACGCTCTCTGAAGCTACCACAAAACCGTTATCTATCCTTCCAAGGCACAGCGGCTTTACCCCAAGCGGGTCGCGGACGATGACAAGCCTGTTATCCACAAGGATGGCGAGCGAATAAGAACCCACAAGCCTTTTCATCATCTCCCTTACAGCATCGGGAAGCTCATTGTGCATGAGCTCTTTAACAAGAAGATGAGCTATGACCTCGGTATCAGAATCCGAAAGGAATATCCTTCCTTCCTTTTCAAGCTCATTCCTCAGTTCTTTTGAGTTTACAAGATTGCCATTGTGCGCAATCGCTATGGTGCCGCTCTTGAAACTCACAAGAAGCGGCTGGCAGTTCTCGATCTTCGAGCCTCCTGTGGTGGAATAACGGACGTGGCCGATGCCCACATGACCTTTTAGCTTCTGTATATCCGCCTTGTTAAAAACGTCAGGCACGAGCCCCATGCCTTTTAATGTCTGTACATTGATCCCGTCATGGACGGTTATACCTGCAGATTCCTGCCCTCTGTGCTGGAGGGCATAAAGTGCATAGTATATGGAAAGCGCGGCAGGTGCTTCGTCTTTAAATGAGACGCCCACTATGCCACATTCTTCATGCATATTTTAATAACCGCATTTTTCTTGCCATTTATAGCTCCTCATGCGGGCTGTCTTACCGAATCCGCACGAGGCGCACATCTTTGTATGGGTATTGAATGAAACGCTTCCGCACCGTCTGCATTTTACATGGGTCTTATGCTGGCGCTTACCCATTGATGGCGTACCTTTTGACATTTATTATCACCTATGGAGAAATGAATACTATATTATCGCCCCGGACAACTGCTGTTCCGAGTTTCCTTGTTCCGTTCTCTACTATTTCCTCAGCATTTGCAAGCACGATGTTCATGTGTATGTCGTAGCCCTGCAACTCGCCCCTGAACTCTCGTGAGCCCTTTAAACGTATCAGTACTGATTTGTTCAATGCATTGTTAAGAATGTCGAGGGGTCTGTTTCCCATATCGCTCCTTAATATTAATAAGCCATTAGTTCAATAGTGTTCCAGAGTTGCTCGGAGAATACTTAAAACTATTGGTATCATGAAGATAAAATCACGTAATATATTGAGAAAGACCGACCAGAAAGACCTTGTCAGTGATATTGTTGAAGCCTTCGGGGATGCATTTGCCTTTGAAGATAAGAAGCTTGAGTACGTCGAGACAGATAAGTGGGTGCTTATCTTCGTCGAAGGGGAACCCCTGTTGTTTAAAATCGAAGGGAAAATATTCCCCACAGTAAAAGGTGCTCTTAAACTGAATCCTGCACGGCGAAAAGTTGTAGTGGACATGGGTGCTGTGAAGTATATTATAAACGGGGCAGATGTGATGAGCCCTGGAATAGTAGCCGCAGACCCTGAAATCAGAGAAGGCGACCTTGTTATAGTTGCAGAAGAGGCGCACGGGAAAGCATTGGCCATTGGAAGAGCACTTGTGCCTGGTAAGGATATGGTGGGAGGAAAGGGTAAGGCGGTCAAATCCATCCACTACGTTGGGGATGAAATCTGGAAGCTTGAACAGAAATAGATAAATAGATATAAACGGTAAGAAGGAAAGGTGATGATTTCATGGCTGCAAAATTTTTAGATAAGTTCCTTGGAAGCGGGAAAAAGGCAAAATCAGAGGCAGAAGATTATCAAGAGCTTGATTTATCTGAATTCGAAGAGGGTTTTAAGGACGAGCCCGCAGGCACCTATATTCGCATAGCAGAGCTTTCAGGGCTCGACCTGATGCCTGAGTTAAAGAAGCAGGTTTACAACGGGAACATCCTTATGATCGATGTATCACCTTCAAGACACGACAAACTGGTTTTTGACAGGGCGATTAAGGACTTAAAGCAGGTGGTTAACGATGTGCATGGCGATATTGCAATGATAAAGGAAGACCAGGTCATCGTGACCCCGCGCGGCGTGCGCATCGACAGACAAAAGTTAAAGTGAATGCGAAGCCTTTAACAATCACAAAAAGCACCTGCCCGGTGTGTAACAGGGAACTTGTTACAAACTGGGTAGAGGATAATATTCCTTTTTTTGGGGAAGTGATGCACATCACTTCGCGCTGCGAATGCGGATTCAGGTATGCGGATACAATAATTTTAACGCAGAAAAGACCTGTGCGTTATGAACTGAAAATTAAGAAGCAGGACGACATGGATGCACGGGTGGTGCGCTCCACTTCGGGAACAATACGGATACCAGAGCTTGGAATAGACATAGAGCCCGGACCTGCCTCGGAATCCTTTGTCTCCAATATCGAAGGCGTGCTTGAGAGGGTTGAGGAAATATTACAGAACGTGATGCTATGGGACGAAAAGGATAAAACAGAGCGAGCGAAGGAACTTCTATCCGCTCTTGAAAAGATAAAAATGGGAAAATATGGGGTTACTATCGTAATAGAAGACCCTCTCGGAAACAGCGCCATAATTGCAGAAAACGCCACGAGCAGGGAACTTACGGAGGAGGAGGCTGCGGGGCTCAAGACAGGCGTGGTTGTTTTTGAGAAGCAGTGAAACCGATACTTAACAGGTATTGGACGAGATTTATGTAAAAACAAGGATAAATATATTAACTTGAAAGACGCCTAAGTAGAATTAAGGTGGACGTAATGAATATAATTGGTTTCAAAATAATAGGATTAACTGCTTTGGTAACTTTATTGCTGGCTATTAGTGCAAATGCAGAAACCTTAATTGGTGATTGCACCACAATTTCTTCGCCGGGCGAGTATGTACTTCGCCATGACATATTGAATAGCCCTGCGGTTTCATGTATTAAAATTACTTCAAGCGACGTTGTTTTTGACGGCGCTGGTTTTACGATTGGTGGAACAAAAGCAAACTTCACTGTTGGTCTTTCTGTTTATGACCCTTCAGCGACTCTTACAAATGTAACCGTAAAAAATCTACAGGTTAATGATTGGTTTTACGGCATCTATTATCAAAAAGTACAGAACGGAAGAATAAGCGGCAAATGGTTTAGCCTGCAAATCAAGAATTGAATTAA
>CAYXIP010000026.1:0-12592 GCA_964465515.1 uncultured Candidatus Methanoperedens sp.
GGCTGTGGGACAGAATTAAGTGGTGGTATACAAGTTCAACAGATTATGCCAGACGTTGGTACAAGTTAAAGCAGTACTAATCCTATCGTCCCTTTTTTGTCCCACGTTCCATCCAAACCATCTCTTATCCGCCGAAAAACCTGATTCAGAGTTATTTCGGAGAAAATATTGTCCAATGTAAGGAATTGTATCATTTACAAACTCCTCCATTGTATCTTTCCATTTCCAGGAACCTCTCAAGGTTGCATTTTTTCTTGGTATGACATAGACTTTTGCCATTCCGAATCTATCCACATAAGAAGGAAAACTGTAGTATTTATCAAGTCTCACGCTATCGATTTCTACGTCGATATGTTTTAGCATGTCCATCGCCCTATCGAATGCTTCTTTTTCGCTTCTTAAACTCATTCCAAATGCTACATACATTTTGGACTTAAGGTCCATCAACTTAAAGGAATAAACAAAGGCTTTTGTTCCCGAATACTCTTTTGCCTTATCCTTCCGCTTCTTTGTTTCAGAGGCATAATGCTTTTTTATCGTCAATGAATAGCCTGTTCCATCACCGCATGCATCAACATTCTTAACTCCTTTTGCCTTCAAAATAAGAATGTGAAGATTATAAATCGCCATTTTTACATCGTAATTCGAATATAATCGCTCTACTTTTTTATAACCTACATCAACTCCCGAAAGGAGAGAAAATAAAGCAAGCATCGAAGCCATTTTTCTGTTGCTTTCTCCGATTAGTTCTTTCAATAGTAGAATTATGATACTTTGTTTAAGATCAAGAGATGGCGGTCTTCCGCTGCCTCTATGAATCTTGATATTTGTGGCTTCATTGATTAAAGGTTCAAGGTTACGGATTGCTCCTTTTATTCGATTCGTTAATTGCTGTTCATATGTTCGCCAATCTCGCTTCTCTATTTTCTTGCTTTCCTTGTATCGGTTTAGCAGAATTTCGTCGATGTCTTTTAACCTTTTTCTGATGTCCTCGCTTCTCATGTACCTTAAACATGTCCGCAAAGTATATAAGTATTTACATGTATATACTAATATATGAGAGAAATAAAAGCTATTGTCGGTGGAAAACTGATAATCAAAGACAATGTCGAGGAGATATACGAGAAGAAAATAACACCTTATGGAAATGGGGCTAAGATAGATGCTCCAAAAAAATACATTGGAAAAAAGGTGTTTGTTATTATCCTAAAAGATAGAAATGTCGGGGTTTAAGCAGAATAATCTTCTATTTTGTCCCACAGCCACAATCGCCACATAACCTTATATATCCCCTTCAAAAAAGATACATGCGAGGGATTATCATCAACTCAGGCGCCGACCGCTACAAATACATGTCCATAAGGCAGTTGCAGGACATTACGCAGGAACTGAAGGAGGAAGCAAAACAAAACCCTGAGCGCGACGCTGAGTATCACGTTGCCTACAAGGCACTGCAGGACAAGATAAGGGAGAGGGACAGGAAAAGACCGAAGTGCATTCCATGGCGCTTCGAACACGAGCTTGATGTAGCTGAAGAGTTTTAAAGCATCACAATGCCTCCGGATTCAATCGACCCCGAAATTGTAAGGCTTTTCCCTTCCATCAAAAGCGGCGCAGTCGAGCGCGGATTATGGAGGATTCCGCTCTTTTTCGATAAAAGTTTCAAGAAAAACAGGGGCTGCATCCGCCTGCGCCGCTACTTAGTGCATATGGCAGAGATGGGCGAAACAAAAGAGGCAATGATGGAGAAAACGAATGAAATCTATAAAGAGTTCTCAGAACTAATTGATAAATATCCGGCTGATACGAATACTACCGAAAAACGAAAGCGACAGCTCGATAAATACCTGATGGAATTCGTGGAGGAAGTAGCAGAGCTTATAGCAGAAGGCGACTCCACGCGTATGTATTGAAATTACCTTCCCTCAAAGAACTGCACTTCATCAGCCTCGACAACAGTTGCTTCCCCAAGCGCACAGCACTCAGCCCGTCTAACCCTCGCATGTCCTTTTATTTCAAGCTGAAGACGCGCCATCTGCACCTCTGCTTCCTCATAAAACATCTCTGTTCTCTGGATTACCCTGTGCATCGAAATCTGTTTCTCACGTATCTTTGCAATAACGCCTGTGGTACCGGGTCTCACATCTCCAAGGCTTGTCGGTGTAAGGAAGATTACATCCCCAACGTCGGTTTCAAGCACAGAGAGAAAATTGTGCGGGCTTCTAATCTCGATGGTCTTAATCTTATCATGCTCAAGATCCTTTAGAACCTGAGGCGAGATCCCGCTAAGCACGACGTGGCGCATAAAATCACCCGTACATCGGGAACTCTTTCTTGGGAAGCGCAGGTGCTTCTGTGGTTTTGACCTGTTCCGCGAGTTTGGAAAGTTCAAGTTCGATCTGCTCAGCCTGACTTAATAATTTATCAGTATCTACTGATAAGCCAAATATGTTATTTAGAACATTAATTACCTGTACAGCCGCCCTGGGGTCAGGATTAGGTCCTGGCGTCTCGCCAAGCAGGCTCACTGCTGGCATGCCCCTGAGATAGCACTCTGTCATTATGCTGCCCGAGATGCCTGAAATAGTCCCAACCTGAAAGATTTCAGTTTTGTCCTTTATCTTTTCCAGCAACTCCTGGCTTGTTGCACCCCCGAAGACCCTGCGCTCCCCTGTTGTTGTGGCTATCCCGGCAATTGAGACAATATTCTTGGCATGTATGGACTGCATCCAGTCTGCCAGCACCTTGCTGATATCGTACGACGCCGTTGGATGTATGGGAATGTCTGAAATTACTATAACAAGTTCTTTCTCAGCCGCTTCGTAAATGCGCACAGGCAGATATACAATGCCATTGAAAAGCACGGCAAGCGGCGGGAAGTACCTTGAATCTATTGAGCCCATATACTTCATGCCCATTTCTTCGATGATGTGCTGGCAGGATATGTTCCCCACAAGACCGATGCCGGGAAACCCCACAATAACCAGCGGATTCTTTGATTTCAGAGGTTTATTTATGATTTTAACAAAATGCTCTTCAGATTCCCTTGCCATATTTTCCTCCAGATTGTAATTAGGGCAAAAGTAAATAAAAGCATCGTTTTTGAGAAGGAAAAATCTTATCTCAATACAGGGGTATAGGTTCAGGAGATGGAGACGAGCGAGATAATCCAGATTTTTGCCGAATCAGGCTTCCAGGTCGATCCACGGGCGCTTGATATGATTAAAGGTAAGCCTGAGTTGATACAGAATGTCTTAAAATCGCTCGATGGTTCGGTGCTGGTTGTAGGAGTAGAACATATAAAGCCTCTTACCCACTCAACACCTAATGTAAGCGTTTTCCCAGATAAGATGCAAGAGCCCCAAAAAGTAAACAAAATTCAAAGTCCTGTAACAGTCTTAAAAGACATTACAAACAACTCCACATGCATCGGGGAATACACCGAGTTTGTGCAGTATTTCAAGGATCGCTACGATTCGCTTGCCGAGATGCTGAGGAAAAGAATAAGCGCAAGACCTATTGAGAGCATAAAGAAAAGAAATCTGGATACACGGGAGCCGCTTTCCATAATAGGCATGGTGCTGGATATAAGGGCAACCGCCAATGGTCACAAACTGATTGAGATAGAGGATAAAACAGGAACGATGCCTGTTCTAATCCACAAAGAGAGGGATAAGGAGCTTTTCGACGCCGCAAAAAAAATTCTTCTGGACGAGGTGATAGCGGTTACAGGTACGCTTTCTCCTGAAGGCAATCTTATGTTTGCAAATAGAATAACCTTGCCCGATATTCCCAATGCAAAAAACACGTTGAACGGAAGAAAAGCAAAAGGAAAGGCGGTGTTTATTTCCGACATACATGTTGGGAGCAAGACTTTCCTCGAGAATTCGTGGCTCAGGTTTTCTGAATGGCTCGGGGATGAGGTCGATTACCTTGTTATTGCAGGTGATGTGGTTGACGGCATCGGAGTGTTCCCAAACCAGGATAAGGAGCTTGCGATTTCTGATATCTACGAGCAGTATGAAAAAGCAGCGGAGTACATCAATGCCCTGCCAGAACATATTAAAATCATAATCTCGCCTGGAAACCATGATGCAGTGAGGCAGGCTGAACCCCAGCCGCGCTTTCCCGAGAGAATAACGCGCATGTTCAGGAGCGACGTTACCTTTGTGGGAAACCCTGCCATGGTGGATATCGGAGCTAAGGTCTTGATATACCACGGCAGGTCGATGGATGATATTATTACAAGCATTCCAGGATATTCCTATGCAGACCCTGTAAAACCCATGGTTGAGATGCTGAAACTCCGCCACCTTTCACCCATATATGGAGGTCGTGTGTCAATTGCGCCAGAACAGAAGGATCATTTCGTGATAGACGACGTTCCAGATATATTGCACTGCGGACATGTGCATACAGTGGGAGTATCACGCTACAAGGATGTGCTGACCATTAACAGCGGCACATGGCAGAGCCAGACAGAATACCAGAAAAGGATGAACCTCATGCCAAATCCGACTAAAGCCACGCTCGTTGACCTCGCAAGCATGGAATACCGAGTTTTGGATTTTTCATGTTAAAATAATAGCTACATCAACCCGTACAAAAGTTTACCCGCCATAAGCAATAACACCAGTGCAAACATCCTTTCAATCGTTCTCGGAGAGGTGTGCCTGAAGGCTCTCGAACCTGCCTGCGCGCCTATAAATGCCGCTATGCCCGCATAGAGCAATAAGCTCAAATCCAGTTGCTGCTGTCCGAAATTCAAATGCCCCAGAAACCCTGATAGGGACATAAACGTGATTATAAACGATGACGTAGCAACGGCATTCTTGGTTTTAAACCCGAGAATCAAGAGCAGCGGCACAATAAATGTGCCTCCGCCTATGCCCAAAAGCGATGATATAATACCGATTAAAAAGCCTGCGCCTGCTCCAATAAACCTCGTATTTAAATACGGGGTTTTCCTGTCAAGTGTTCCTGTCGAAAATCCAATGCTGTTAAAAAAAATTATCCTTATGCTTGCCAGAAAAAGTATTATCGAAAGCAAAAGAATTATGATTTTTGTTTCCACCAATGGTGCAAGATAAGAGCCTGTGAGCGCCCCGAGGATTGAAGTCAGGATTATGGGTAAAGCAAATCTTCGATCTACAAGGCGCTGCTTTAAATAGGTTATTGAGGCTGAGGCAGCAGTTATGGAATTCAGCAGAAGTGCCATCGTGACTGAAGCAAGGAGAGGAACACCAAGCCAGAAAAAAAGAGGGGTGTAGATAATTGCCCCTCCAAGCCCGAGCATCGAGAAAAGGGCGGAAACCAGAAATGCGACAAGGATTACCAGCGGCTCCATAACAGCTTCTTAATACATCGAAGGGTTAAAATGCTATGGAAAAACATTTAAGGATAAGCGCTCCGTTATAGTTCGTAAGGATACAGTACGAGGTCGGGGATGCTGCGGCAGCCATGGATACGCTAGCAGGCAAGGTTATTATAGTCAACGGGAGCATGGTTGCGGGTTCAGACCGCTGGGATGCTCTTAACCGAACCCTCACATTTAAACTGACCGATGGCAAAGCAACAATAGACGTAGTCTATACTGGCGACAAGCCCAACCTCCTGCCAGAGGCGACAAACATCCAGGCGTGGTGACAGGGCAGTTCAACAACAACGTGTTCGAAGCCTTCAGAATGCTCACAAAATGCCCCTCCAAATACGAAGGCGGAAATTCGGTATATGCGACAGCGACTCCCACTTCTGATGCACAGGGTAAATGATTTTCCAAACAGAACAAAACCGAAGAATTTATAAGCCAAAAGCTTAACTTCTAAGCGGATAGGTTTGAGGAACCAAAAAAAGTTTTGTGGATAGGATAGGAATCTCGGTTCCTCTAATCATAGATTGGACTGGCTATTTAAATCGATTTTCCAAGATTATACCCAAATTTTTACCTGTTTCAACGGTAATACTAGTGCGATATGAAAAAGGTGGCATTAAAACGCGAGCTTGGACTCCTTGAGATCACACTTTCAGGTGTGGGGATTATTCTCGGGGCGGGTATATATGCCCTCATAGGAAAGGCGGCAGGACTCGCCGGGAACTCTGTCTGGCTATCATTTGTACTCTCGGCTATCGTAGCCGTTTTTACAGGATTGAGCTATGCCGAGCTTTCTTCCATGTTCCCGAAAGCAGGCGCAGAATATGAATATGTCATGAATGCCTTCGGCAGAAGGTTTGCTTTCATTATCGGCTGGTTGATTATCTGGAGCGGAGTTACAGGCGCTTCCACTGTCGCCCTTGGTTTTGGAGGATACTTCAATGCCCTTTTCGGTGTGCCTGTTATTACTGGCGCCCTTCTCCTCTTAGTCTCTCTTTCTTTCATCCTTTTTTACGGCATAAAAGAGTCAGCCCGGTTTGCAATAGCTGCTACCCTGATAGAAGCTGGCGGTCTTGTTTTTATTATTTTCATAGGGCTTCCTTATCTCGGAGATGTGGATTATTTCAAGATGCCTCTGGGATTAAAAGGGGTTTTTGAGGCTTCAGCTCTTATTTTTTTTGCCTATATTGGATTTGAGGGGATTGTAAAACTCTCCGAGGAAACAAAAGCCCCTGAAAAAACGATACCAAAAGGACTGATGCTTGCTATACTTATCAGCATCGTTCTCTACATTCTTGTTGCAGTTTCTGCTGTAAGTGTAATGGGGTGGGAGAAGCTCAGTAGCTCCGATGCCCCGTTTGCAGACCTTGCTTATCGTGTCCTCGGGAACAAAGCCTTTGTAGTCTTATCTGTGATAGCCCTCTTTGCCACCGCAAATACCGTTCTCATGATGCAGCTTGCATCATCAAGGATAACATACGGGATGGCTGACTCTTTTTCCCTTCCTGGTCTGCTTGCTACGCTTCATCCTTCAAGGAGGACGCCATGGGTTGCAATATTATCCATGACTGGATTATCCATGGTTTTTATATTTGCAGGCAATATCGGGTTCGTTGCCAACATCACCAACTTCACGCTGTTCGTGACCTTCATCGTGATTAATGCAGCGCTTATATTTCTAAGATACAGGGAACCAAGTCTTAAAAGACCTTTCAGGGTTCCCCTCACGGTTGGTAAATTTCCGATACTGCCGTTATTCGGTCTTGCTTTCTGCATATTCCTGCTCTTTCAGCTGAATCTTGAAGTTCTTGCAATTGGAGCAGTGCTGACCCTGCTTGGTGGGCTTTTTTCACTGGTTAATGTGCAGAAAACTAACCGCAGATTAACGCATATGAATGCGGATACCCTCATGCAAAAGCAAAAATAGGAATAAACAAATATCTTCACCAGCGGAGAAACACGAATGGACAAGATGACACCTGCCATGCGCCAGTATTATGAAGCAAAAGAAAAACACAAAGATGCCCTCATATTTTTCAGGATGGGGGATTTCTACGAGTCCTTCGGGGATGATGCGAAAATAATCGCAAAGGAACTCGATATTACACTCACTTCAAGAGGCAGGGATAAGGAGGGCGATGATATGCCTCTTGCAGGTATTCCGTATCACGCGGTGGATTCGTACCTTCCCCGTCTCATAAAAAAGGGCTACAAAGTGGCTATCTGCGAGCAACTGGAAGACCCCAAAAGCGCTAAAGGCGTTGTTAAAAGGGGCGTTGTAAGGGTAATAACTCCAGGGACTGTTATCGATTCTTCCCTTGTTCCAGATCAATCCAATAATTATCTCATGTCGGTTTCAGGAGAGGGCTTGGAGTTCGGATTATCGTTTCTGGATGTGAGCACGGGTGAATTCCTTACAACGCAGTTTACAGATAACAATTCCTTCGACAGGATAACAAGCGAAGCCGCACGGATGAAACCTTCCGAGTGCATACTTCCGCCTTCGCTTTTTGGGAATAAAAAACTCACGGAGCGCCTGAAAAACATCGGTATTGCGCTCAATAAATTCGATGCCGATGCCTTTGAGGAAAAGACCGCACGAGACCTGCTGCTGAAACATTTTGGTATCTTAACGCTTGAAGGCATGGGATGTGAAAAACTTGGATTTGCAATCTTGGCATCTGGTGCCGCACTCGAATACGCCAGAACTACCCAGATGAGGGATTTAAAGCACATCCAGACGATGAGGACGTATTTTGAAAATGAGTCCATGGTTCTGGATTCCATAACTTTAAGGAACCTTGAGATAGTGCAGGGCATAAGAAGTGAGACGGCAGGCTCCCTTTTGTCGATTATTGATAGAACAAAAACCCCTATGGGTGGACGGTTGCTTCGGAAATGGCTGCTTTCTCCCCTTGTCTCTGTTGATAAAATAACGGAGAGGCTTGATGCTGTGGATGAGATTGTGAAAAAGACATTGCTGCGTTATGACCTGAGGCAGCAGCTTTCCAGAATCCGCGATATCGAGCGCCTTATCGGACGCATCGTGTATGGCAATTCAAATGCAAGAGACCTTATTGCCCTGAAATTATCCCTTGCTGCGATACCTGAAATGACAAAATCCCTCAAAGAAAGCGACATCAAATCAGGGCTTTTATCAGGCATAATGGCGAAGCTGGGAGATTACACCGATATTATCGCACTGCTTTCCCGCGCACTCGTGGATGACCCGCCAGTAAGCGTTCGCGAAGGCGGGATGATTAAGGAAGGCTATAACGAAAAGCTGGATGAGCTTGGGGAACTGGCGCTTCACGGCAAGGACTGGATAGCGCAGATGCAGCAAAAAGAGAGGGAGCGCACAGGCATAAAATCCCTGAAGATAGGTTATAACTCTGTTTTCGGATATTATATCGAGGTCACCAAGGCAAACCTTTCGCAGGTGCCTTCGGATTATATAAGAAAGCAGACAACCGCGAACGGGGAGCGCTTCTATACGCCGGAGCTTAAAGAAAAGGAGGCAATGATTCTATCTGCTGATGAGAAAAGGACGGCGCTTGAATTTGAACTCTTCAATGAGATTAATTCACTTATCGCAGGGCGCTCAAAAGAATTGCAGGTTACTGCGGCGGCGACAGCTGAACTTGATTCGATAGCAAGCCTTGCTGAGGTCGCTGTGAACAACAGGTATGTGCGACCTGAGTTGAACAATGGCTGTAATATTCTCATACGCGATGGAAGGCACCCTGTTGTTGAGCGCGCCATTTCTGGCTTTGTACCCAATGATACCAGCATGGACTGCGTTGAGAACCAGTTCCTGCTCCTCACGGGTCCCAACATGGCTGGAAAATCAACCTATATGCGGCAAACTGCACTGATAATAATAATGGCTCAGATGGGAAGCTTCGTGCCGGCTTCCTACGCATCTATAGGAATCGTAGACAGGATATTCACGCGCGTGGGGGCATTTGACGACCTTGCAAGTGGACAGAGTACGTTCATGATAGAGATGATTGAGCTTGCGAACATCCTGAACAACGCAACCCCGAAGAGCCTTGTGCTGCTGGATGAAATCGGAAGGGGCACGAGCACCTACGACGGGTACAGCATCGCCAAGGCTGTTGTTGAGTTCATCCACAATAAAGACCGCATGGGGGTGAGGTCGCTTTTTGCCACGCATTATCACCAGCTTACCACTCTTGAAGGAACGCTGAAGCGCGTTAAGAACTATCATATCGCGGTAAAAGAAGAAGGGAACAACCTTGTATTTTTGAGGAAGATAATTCCCGGCGCCACGGATAAGAGCTACGGCATCCATGTGGCAAGGCTCGCAGGCGTGCCTCTGAAGGTGACGCAGAGGGCGCGGGAAATCTTAAAAGAGGTGGAGAACGGAAGCGTCATGAGGGGAGGAGGAAGCACTAGATATACGCAGCTCATGCTTTTTGAGCCTGAAGCGCAGAAGGATTCGCCGCTAATCGAGGAGTTGAAAAAGCTCAACGTGGATGCGATGACGCCGCTTGAGGCGCTCAATGCGCTGGCGGAGATGAAGAAGAAGGCGGATGATAAAAATGAAAACAGTAGAAAAAATCACCATTGATGGCGGTTTAATTAAGAAAGTAAACTTAGCTATTGAAGCTGAACTGGCATATGAAAATCAAACTCATGGTAAGAGAAAACTTGGCATTACTGGAGAAGTTGGTGAGATATTAATTTGCGACCGTCTTGGGCTTCAACTAGTGCTGGATTCTCGTTCTGAAGGATATGATGCTATCGACAAAGACGGTTTAAAAGTACAAATCAAAACACGTCGAAGTGAATCTCAAGAATTACCTCGAAACAATGGTCGTACTGGTCGTTTTTCTAAACATCCATTTGATTATGCACTTCTTGTCATACTCGATACTGCTTACCAACTCCACGAGGTCTGGCGCGCAGAATATAATAAATTGAATCCAAAAATAGAAAAGCAAAAACGGCGTGACATATCGATTTCATATTTCAAACGTGTTGGAAGAAAGATTTACCCTTCGCAATGAGTCGATGTAGCACTTTTCTTTTTCTGCTTATATTTCAAACCAGCTTTACATTCCTCTTCTTATTCAATTTCTCATACAATTTCCCGTCCGTTGTCAGCAGAGGCACTTTTTCCCTTTCCGAAGCAGCCACGAAAAGCGAATCATAAATAGTAACCTTCTCAGAAACTGCGATTTTAAAGGCATCATCCAGTAATTCTTTTGAAGCGATTACGTCACAAGCGCCAGAAATAAAGTCAGAACTGTTTTTCAGTGCTTTTAGCATTAGTTCCGCCGACTCATTGAAAATCGCAACCCTCTTCCATGCAACATTCGCAACTTCAACATATGCAAGATCAAGAGTAATCAGTCTATGAATCTCCGCTACCCTTTCAGCCCTCTCGGAGGCATTTTCTTTGAAAAATATTGCAGCGATTACACCAGAATCCAGTATTACTTTATCACGCTCTTGCCTTGGCATCCCGATCCTCTCTTATCAAAACAGATGCACTCGTTTCAACTTTCATCTCTTTTCTTAGCGCCTTTGCCTTAGCGAGCAATCTCTCTTTTCTCTTATTTTGGACAAATTCTTCCAGCAAACACCGTATCTCTTCCTGCCAATTTATCTCTGCCATTTCCTGCATCATCTTGCGCAATTCCGCAGGTATTCTAATGCTGTAAACAGTTTTTGTAGACATAATGTTCACATTATGATGCATACACATATAAACATTGCTGAATACTAACTTCTTTACACACTTTGCGGTCATAGCGCCCTTCACGCCTCTGCGATGAATAATCCGTATCAAGAAGTTGTGGCAATAATTATATCTCGGCACTTCTAATTATGAATTATGGGCGGAAAAACCATCACAGTGAGGGAGAAAACGGCAAGAAAATCGAGTGTTATGGATTTTTTCAGTGTTTTGAAGGACAGCAAAAACCTTGAAGAAATGGAAAAAGAAATTTTAGAGCAAAGAAAAAAATCTGGACTTAGAGATGTATTTGCTTGATTAGTAAATTACTATTTGGCGGTAAAATTCAGCCATTCTTCACTTCCTTCGGCGGTACAATCGACCTTGCAACATTATACACAAAGATGTAAATAGCCAGAAGTGAGATCGCCCCGAAAACAATAGTCGCAAGCCTGTAATCGCCGCCTGCATACCTGTACGGCATCGTGAAAGCAAGACCCACAATGCCTATGTTCTGAAGCCAGAAATGTGCCTCAGCTAAACGTGGGCTATGCAGGTCTGTGCCCGCAAACACAGGCAGCAGGTGGTAGCCCACGCCGAATATCATCATGGACACGAAGCCTATCAGCAGCACATGTGCATGCGCTGGCGTAAGCGGTGATGAATTAAACACCATAACTAATCCCAAGGTACTTCCTATGAGCAAGTAAATCAGGCTCGCCCATGCGAATTTCAGAGGTATTTCCATCTCATCCCTTCTTGCAGGATATTTTAAGCCAGCCCTGCTGCCTTATTCAGCTCATCAAGCAACTGGTTTATCTCCACCCTGTGCATCCTGCTGAAGAACTCCAGCGTCTCTGAAGGCAACCGTCCCACATATTTTGGCATGCCGTGTTTGATGAACACATCCCTTGTTGCCGGGTATTTTGTTATCACATCGTTCAGTTTATTGTCCTTGGTTATTTTCTCTGCCATAATCCTCACGTTCGTTTATTTTATCTTATATAGATTCCCAAACGTATTAATAACCACTGGCATATATACAATCGTGATAAGATGACCTCGGATGAACTGATAAGGGCGGCACTGGAATCTGACGAAGCCTTCATCAAAGCATTTTCAAGGACACTCAAAGAAGAACTGCACATGAGTGCTGCCGAATTTAGCGATAGCTCAGGCATATCTGCAAGTACCATCTACAAATTATTATCAGGCCACCGCGAGCCCAATATCAAAACACTCAGGCAGATAGTTTCTGTTCTTCGAAGAATGGAAGGAACCGAAAAAACCGAGTTCATCGCCGTGATAGCAGCCCGCCCTGTGCTTGACTATATCACGGAGAAAAAACTGAAAGTAAAGGGCAAGCTTCTTACGATAAGGGAATATTCAGCAACCTCGATGGAAGAGGCAATCATAGCTGCAATCAGGGCTGAAAGGGACGGCGCAAAGGCAGTCGTGTGCGCCCCGATAGTTAGCACTACAATTGAAAAAGTGCTGCGCATCCCCGTTGCCACGAT
>CAYXIP010000026.1:12692-18915 GCA_964465515.1 uncultured Candidatus Methanoperedens sp.
CCCCGATAGTTAGCACTACAATTGAAAAAGTGCTGCGCATCCCCGTTGCCACGATAATGCCAAAGGACAGCCTTATCGAAGCGATTGAACTTGCAGCGAAGAAAATGGGATGAAAATCACAAATTATATTACTTCATCTTCTAATTGCAGTATTCCATGAAAAACCTTTGAAAAAGTTTTTCAAACGCGGGGTATGCGAAGCATACCCCAACACTACGCAAGCTGGAGTATCGGCTTATGAGCACCGAGAGATCGAGGAAATTATTCGAGGAAGCAAAAAAAGTCCTTCCGGGAGGTGTTAGTTCTCCTGTAAGAGCCATAAAACCTTATCCCTTTTACACAAAGCGGGCAAATGGCTCGAAAATAATTGACATAGACGGCAACGAGTACATCGACTACGTCATGGGTTACGGTCCCCTGCTTCTGGGGCACAGCCATCCTGCAATCAAGGAAGCGGTAATTAAACAGCTCTCGGAAGGCTGGCTTTACGGCACACCGACAGAACTTGAAGTAAAGCTTGCAAAGGAAATTATCAAGCTCTATCCCAGCATAGACATGGTGCGATTTGTCTCCACGGGAACAGAAGCCACGATGGGGGCGCTCAGGGCAGCAAGAGGTTTCACAGGGAAGAACAAGTTTATCAAGATTGAAGGAGGATTTCACGGTGCACATGATGCAGCACTTGTGAAAGCAGGCTCAGGAGCTACCACGCTCGGCACGCCCGACTCGGCAGGCGTACCACAAGATTTCACGAAAAACACATTGCAGGTACCTTATAACGATATCGAGGCTATGACAGCCGCAATCGAGGCTTACAGGGAAGACGTGGCGGCAGTAATTATCGAGCCTGTACTCGGGAACATCGGACCCATCCTGCCAGAAGAAGGATATCTCGATGATGTCCGCGCAATTACGAAAGAGAACGACGTGGTGCTGATTTTCGATGAGGTGATTACAGGTTTCCGTCTTGCCATGGGCGGGGCGCAGGAGTATTACAAAGTTGTTCCTGACATGACTACACTCGGAAAAGTTTTAGGGGGTGGCTTTCACATCGGCGTCATAGGAGGAAAGTGCGAGATCATGGAGAACATCTCCCCCTCGGGCAGGGTTTACCAGGCAGGCACCTTCAACGGCAGTCCAATCTCGATGGCAGCAGGGCTTGCTGTCATAAGTACGCTTGAGAAAGAAAGGGTACATGAAAAAGTGAATAAAATAGGTGATTCGTTGCGCAGCGCACTTTCCGATGCTGTTCGCGACCTCGGACTGCCTTACAGCGTAAGCGGCATTGCGAGCATGTTCAAGGTATTTTTCGGTGATATGCCTTCCAATTACCAGGACGCGTTAAGATGCGATAAAGAGAAGTTCAATGTGTTCTTTTGGAAAATGCTTTCAGATGGCATATTTCTCCCGCCCTCGCAGTTCGAAACAAACTTTCTGTCGCTTGCCCACTCGCGTGTGGATATAGATAAGACAATCGGGGCTTATCAAAGGAACCTGAAATGAAACCAGAGCGATTAAGGATAGGGACAAGGGGCAGCAAACTTGCCCTTGCCCAGGCAAACCTTGTAAAGGATTTGCTTTCAAAAAACGGCGTTGAGACCGAGATTAAAATAATAAAGACATGCGGTGATACTTTTACCGACAGACCGCTGCATGAAGTAAAAGGTTTTGGGGTTTTCGTGCGCGAGATTGATGATGCCATGCTGGAAGGCAGGATTGATATCGCAGTCCACAGCATGAAAGACGTTCCCACGGAGCGCCCGGCTGAGCTTACCATCGCCGCTGTCATGAGACGCGACTCTCCCTATGATTTTCTGCTCACCCGTGAAGGTACCAAACTTGAGGAGATGCCGCAGAACGCAGTTATTGGAACCACAAGCCTACGAAGGCGGGCACAGCTTCTGCGATTCAGGGGCGACCTTGTCATCAAAGACCTGCGCGGCAATATCGATACGCGCCTTCGTAAGCTTAAGGAAGGACAGTACGACGGCATATTCATGGCTGAAGCGGGACTTGAGAGGATGAAATGGTCGCTTCCGGGAGAACGCCTTAATCCTGACAATTTCGTCCCGTCTGCAAACCAGGGAACCGTGGTTATTGTTACGAAAAAGGCTTCAGATGCAGAGAAAGCCGCACAATCACTAAATGATGGGAAAACACGCCTTGAAACCAGAATAGAACGCATCATTATCGGAATACTTGGCGGAGGGTGCCTGGTTCCCATCGGAGCCTTTGCACAGGCGCAGGGCGATGAAACCCATGTGCGCGCCGAGGTGCTCTCGTTGGATGGGAAACGCTGTGTAAAAACAGATGAATTTATAAACACGGCAGAATATGAGCAAGGAGCACAGCGCATCGGAGACGAGCTCAAGCAAAAGGGCGGAGGAGAACTCGTCAACGAGGCTATAAAATTATTCGCGGCAAAAAGAGGATACAATGACCGGAAAAGTTTATCTTGTGGGCTCAGGTCCTGGTGACCCGGAGCTATTGACAATAAAGGCAAAGCGCCTCATCGAGAGCGCTGAAGTCGTGCTCTACGACCAGCTTCCGGGCAAGGCGATTCTCAGTATGCTGCCAGAGCATGCCGAAAGAATCGATGTGGGGAAGTATGCCGGGTACCACAAGCTTTCCCAGTGGCAGATCAATGAACTGCTCGTCAAGCGCGCAAAGGAAGGGAAGCTTGTGGTGCGCCTCAAGGGCGGCGACCCTTATCTTTTCGGGAGAGGAGGAGAGGAAGCCCAGGCACTTGCAGGAGAAGGCATCGAAGTGGAGGTCGTGCCGGGAATAACATCAGCTATTGCAGTTCCTGCTTATGCAGGGATTCCTGTGACTCATCGTGATTATGCTTCCATAGTCACGTTCATCACCGGACATGAAGACCCCACAAAAGAGGATACTGCTCTTGACTGGGAGCTTCTTGCGAAGTTCCCGGGCACACTTGTTGTACTGATGGGCGTGAGCATGCTTGCGCGCAATGTAAAGGAATTAATAAAGCACGGCAAACCCGGTGATACCCCAGTGGCTGTTATCGAGAATGGCACAAGACCTGACCAGAGGGTCATTATCGGGACGCTGGCTGATATAGTCGGGCTGTGCAAGCAGCGAAAAGTCAAAGCCCCTGCGATTACGGTTATAGGTGATGTGGTAAAACTGCACTGGGAGCTGGTGAAAAAATGAAAGTAATTGCCATAATGAGACCAGCAAGCTATCTTGCCGAGTCGGTTAAACTTGCAAATTCTTTGGGATTCGAGACGATTACCGCGCCCATGATAGATGTGGCAGATAAAACAGATGCTAATTTTAAGGGGTTCGTTGAAGGTGTTATGGCAGGTGAGGTGGATTATGTGATATTCACAAGCGCAAATGGCGTTGAGTTCACGCTTCTAAAACTGAATGAACCTGAAGAGTTTGTGGAACAGCTCAATAAGACGCATGTTATTGCTATCGGCCCGAGGACCAAGAATGCTCTTTTAAAAAACGGAATACATGTGAGTTTTGTGCCTGATTCCTATAGCTCGGAAGGGCTTGTTGAACAGCTCAAAGGAATAGAAGGGGCAATTATCGAGATAGCACGCAGCAGCCACGGGGCGCCATTGCTTGTGGAAGGACTTAAGAAAAAAGGGGCGACTGTGCATGAAACGCAGGTTTACCAGATAGTAAGCCCGAGGGATGAGAGGCATGTTGCGCTTGTAAAGAGGGCGTGCGAAGGGGAAGTGGATATATTCGCCTTCACAAGCTCCATGATGGTCAGGAATTTCATGATGCTTGCAGATGAGATGGGAGTTAAAGATGAGATTATCAGGGTTTTGAATGAGAAGACTGTTGCAGCCATAGGCAAACCGACGGCAGATACCTTATCTGAATTCGGGGTTAAGATTGCGGTAATGCCAGAGCGATATACTTTTGAGGAACTGCTTCTTGAATGCAGGAAGCAGGATTGCTGAATCAAAAATGGATTATAAACATGAAACCACAGAGGACGCAGAGAAAAACAACTCTCTGTGCTCTCGGTGTTCTCTGTGGTTGATTATATATGCAACTCACTAACGCGTAATCCTAAAAGCTATAAGCAAAAAGCACATTTTGGTGTAAAGTAATTATGCAAAAGATAATTAAAGCCGAAATTTATTTCGATGGAGAATACTACTGCGCCAGAATACTCGATATTGATGTTTTTACTCAGGGGAAAACCCTGGATGAAGCAGTGGAAAATCTAAGAGAAGCCGCATCTTTGCATCTGGAAGAATGAAACCCCAGCCCCGTTTTCTCCCCATGTCCCTGCACGAAGCTGAAGAGCAGGGAATCCAGGAATTCGACATAATCCTCGTAACTGGCGATGCCTACGTTGACCATCCTTCATTCGGCACTGCTGTAATCGGGCGTGTGCTCCGTGATGCAGGATACAGCGTGGGCATCATAGCCCAACCCGAATGGAAAAACGATGCCGATTTTAAGAAACTCGGAAAACCACGATTATTCTTTGGCGTTACCTCCGGAAATGTGGATTCCATGGTCAATAATTATACAGCCAACCTGAAGATTCGAAGAGATGATGTTTACTCACCTGGCGGGGTTCCTCGCCGACCAAACCACGCCGCGATCGTGTATTGCGATAAACTTCATTCGATTTTCCCGGATACTCCCATCGCTCTCGGCGGCATTGAGGCGAGCCTTCGCAGATTTGCACATTATGATTACTGGTCAGATTCAGTGCGTCAGTCCATCCTTGCGGATGCGCCTGCCGATATGCTTGTATTCGGAATGGGGGAGAGGCAGGCGGTTGAGATCGCCCTGCGATTATCAAAAGGCGAGGACGTTAAAAGCATCACAGATATTCCAGGCACGGCAGTCAAAATGGAGATAAGTAAGTGGCGTTCCATAGGTCATGAGGGTTATGTAGAAATCCCATCTTTCACTGATGTCGCAAGAGATAAAGAACAGTATGCCAGGGCTTTCAGGCTTCATTATCAGGAGCAGGACCCGATTCTGGGAAGACCTGTCGCACAGCCGCATCCCAAAACCGTGATCATCCAGAATAAGCCTGCCATGCCTTTAACTTGCGAAGAATTAGACCATGTGTATGAGCTTCCCTTCACAAGAATGCCTCATCCTTCCTATAAAAAACCCGTACCAGCGCTTGCTCCTGTAAAGTTCTCAATCGTGAGCCACCGCGGATGCTTTGCCTCCTGCTCTTTCTGCGCCCTGACGCACCATCAGGGAAGGATCGTGCAGAGCAGGAGCATCCAATCTATAGTGCGCGAGGTAAAAAGAATGGCGAAGATGCCTGATTTTAAAGGCATTGTGCAGGATGTTGGAGGTCCGACTGCGAATATGTATATGCTGCATTGTGCCCGCTGGGACACGCATGGCACATGTCCTGATAAGATATGCACCTCCTGCAGGAGCCTTGAAGTATCGCACCGGAAACAGGTCGAACTCCTGCAGCGCCTTCTGGAGATACCGGGGGTGAAAAAGGTGTTCATAGGCTCAGGAATACGTTACGACCTTGTGCTTGCCGATTCATCGGATTATCTTTCGCAGATATGCAGGCATCATGTCAGCGGTCATCTCAAGGTAGCGCCTGAGCATGTAACGCAGCACGTTGTTGATTTAATGCACAAGCCTTCGAGGGAAGTGTTTGAGAAGTTCAGGGAACGATTCGATACCAAAAGCAAAGAGCTCGGGAAAAAGCAATACCTGTTACCCTATTTCATGTCAGGGCATCCGGGATGCACGGTCGAGGACATGGTCGAGCTTGCCGAGTACATTCGCGACAATAACCTCTATACAGAGCAGGTGCAGGATTTCACACCAGCGCCGATGACTGCCTCAACGTGCATGTACTACACAGGCATCAATCCCTTCGCCATGGAAAAAGTGCATGTTGCGAAGGGAAGGGAGAAGAGGATTCAGCGCGCCTTGTTGCAGTACAGGGATAAGAGGAATTACGGGCTTGTGTATGAAGGGCTGAAGATGGCTGGAAGGAGTGATTTGATAGGCGAGGAGTGGAAATGCCTGATAAAGAGAAGGAAAAGAATCAATAATCTGATAAAGCATTAGTAAGTAATTTTATATGTACTGAGGGTATGCCAATACTTATATCTGCCATCTTCTGAGATTTATAGACCTCTTTTATCTGATAATTCCTTCACATAATTTTTAACTTTTAATGCATGATAAACTCTAAATGGAACTCTATAAGATTCTCCAATTTTAATAAGTT
>CAYXIP010000027.1:0-16822 GCA_964465515.1 uncultured Candidatus Methanoperedens sp.
AAACCTTATGATAGAGAGGTCTGTTATTCTTTGCACCGGTATTCAGGAGCTGTTGGATCGGTTAAAGGCCATGAATTCCTGAGCGAAAACCTGAAGAAGGGCGTCTATGGAATATGGTTCTGAAAAATTACCTGTGTTCACCATCGGGCATTCCACGCATACGCCGAATGATTTCATAGGACTGTTGAAAAACCATTCAATAGCAATCGTTGTGGACATACGCACAGTTCCGCGCTCAAGGCATAATCCTCAGTACAACACTGAAACCCTGCCGGAAAACCTTAGATCTGAAGGCATAGGCTACATTCACATGCCAGGATTGGGTGGGCTTCGCCGTCCGAAAAAAGATTCGCCGAACACTGCCTGGCGCAACCTTTCGTTCAGAGGTTTTGCCGACTACATGCAAACCGAGGAATTTGAGAAAAACCTTGCTGAGCTGGTAAATATCGCATCTTCGGCTCGAATTGCACTCATGTGCGCCGAAGCTGTTCCGTGGCGCTGCCATCGCTCTTTGGTTGCCGACGCACTCCTGGTTCGGGGCATCAGGGTTGAGCATATCGTGGGATTAAAAAGCTCGCCGCACAAAATTACGCCGTTTGCAAAGGTGGAAGGGGTGAAAATCGCGTATCCTTCTTCCGAGGATAAATGAAAAATTACTTAAACTTCAAGAGAACATAATAAATATAGAGGAGCTGGAATTTGTGGAAATTAAAAATCACGAAAGATTGCACGCCGATGACAGGAATCTCTGTAAACTTGCTATAAGCGAAATGGAGGATATATACTCAGACCTCGGTCTTTCTGAAGAGGAACTTGACCTTCTTGATATGCCGAGGCGTTCTTTTACAGTCCATTTCCCTGTTAAGATGGACTCGGGGAAGATAAAAATGTTTGTGGGGCACAGGGTGCAGTACAACGATGCCCGAGGTCCGGCTAAAGGGGGTATAAGATTCCACCCTGAATTGACACTTGATCATGTCAGGGACCTATCTTTTCTGATGGCGCTCAAATGCGCAGTTGTAAATATACCCTTCGGGGGTTCAAAAGGCGGTGTTGTGGTAAATCCAAAGGAACTGAGCAGGAACGAACTTGAACAGGTAACAAGAGGTTATATCCGCGCAATAGCAAGCCACATCGGACCTTTTAAGGATATTCCAGCGCCTGATGTTTATACCGATGAAAAAATCATGGTGTGGATACTCGATGAATACGAGCGTATAAAAGGGGAGCATATACCTGCTGTGGTCACAGGGAAGCCCATTGAACTGGGTGGCAGCAAGGCAAGAAGCTATTCAACATCCCTTGGCGGAATCTATGTACTTGAGGAGGCGATGAGGAGGATGGATATGGATAAATTCGAGGTGAGCATCGCTATCCAGGGGTTCGGGAACGTGGGGGAGAATGCAGCCCGCATACTGCATGAAAAAGGGTATAAGGTGATCGCGGTGAGCGATTCAAAAGGCGGGATAATCCATAATGATGGGCTGGATATCCAGACTGTAATGAAGCACAAGACTGAAACGGCAAGTGTTGTAAATTTTGAAGGAAGCAGGAACATCACCAATGAGGAGCTTCTGACCTGCGGGTGCGATATCCTGATTCCTGCCGCGCTCTCAGACCAGTTGAATTCTGGCAATGCGCATGATGTGAAGGCGAAGGTGGTACTGGAGCTTGCCAATGCCCCGACAACGAAGGAGGCAGACAATATATTCTTTGAAAAGAACATAATGCTCATACCTGATGTGCTTGCCAACGCAGGAGGCGTTGTGGTGAGCTATTTTGAGTGGAGCCAGAACCTGAATAATGATTACTGGGAGGAGGACAAGGTTCTTGAGCGGCTCAAGAAAACCATGATTACTGCCTTCAATGATGTCTATTCGCACTGCGATGAGAAGAATTGCAGGATGAGAAGGTCGGCGTATCAGCTTGCAATAAGAAGAATACTGCATGCTGAGAAGCTGCGCGGGAATCTGTAGCTTCAATCCCTTTTCTCAATGGGCACGTATTTACATCCTTCATACCCGCAGTATCTTCCGACATACTCGGCTTCAGGTCTATAGATAACGGCTTTTGGCTGCGCTTCGGCAAATTTTTCCTCTATAATATGAGCGCACCAGCCTCCGATTCTTGAAATTGCAAAAACCGGGGTAAAGAGGTCAGGATCGATTCCCATCACGCAGTAGATGGAAGGGCTGTAGAAATCCACATTGGGATATATATCCCTCCCTTTGCGCTTTTTGAACTCAGCCTCAGTCACACTTTCGATTTTGTGGGAAAGCTCAAACCATTTTTTATTTCCTGTTCTTTCCGCCAGTTTTTCTGAAATGTCCTGGAGTATTCTGGCTCGCGGATCCATGGTCTTATAGACTGCATGACCCATGCCCATGATCCGTTCCCCGGCGTCCAGCCTCGCTTTTACCCATTTCTCCACCCTCTCAATATTATCAATTTCAAAAAGCATTCTCATCACTTCTGTATTGGCGCCGCCGTGGAGTTCTCCTGAAAGTGCCCCAAGCGCAGCACCTGCACATGCATACATATGGGCTCTGGTCGATGCCACAACCCGTGCAGCAAAAGTGGAGGCATTGAAGCTGTGCTCTGCGTGAAGAACAAGACATGTATCAAAGTCCATTGCTGTCTGTGCCTCTGGCACGTCTCCGCTCAGCATGTACAGGAAGTTTGCTGCATGTCCGAGTTTTTCATCCGGCTTTTTTATATCAAGATTCTTTCTTATCCTGTCCCAGTAGGCAACAAGCGTAGCCATTTTGGCAATCAGTTTTATGGATGCTTTTATGCTGGATACTTTTGTTCCAGCCCTTGCATCTTCATCAAAATCCGCGAGCATCGGTATTACGGATTGAAGCACATCCATGGTGCGTGCTGTTTTTTTTCTCTTCTTAAGATGCCTTATGATGCCAACTGGCAGATGCCTCTCAGAGACAAGCGTCTCCTTAAATATCTCAAGTTCCTTCCTTGTAGGAAGTGTCTCGTAGAGCAGCAAATAGACAGTTTCTTCAAAAGTTGAATTTTGTGCAAGTTCATTGATATCATATCCCCGATATATCAGTCTGCCCTTTTCGCCATCTATGGCGCATATTTTTGTATCGGCTACCGGGATTCCCCGCAAACCTATGTCTTTTGTTTCCGGCATGATTATTTCTTAACCCTATTTTAAGTAGGATTTGGCAGCTATTAAACTTTTGCGCCAGAACCGAAAAGCTATTTAATTGGAGCGAGTATATATCAATGGAGGTTAGACATGGTTGGAAAAACCCTATCAGAGAAGATAATCACAGAGCACTGCGGCAGGGAGGTAAGAGCAGGGGAAGTTGTTATAGTTGATGTGGATTTGAGCTATGTGCAGGATGGTACTGGTCCTCTTACAGTGCGCAGGATGAAAGAGATGGGAATGGAAAAGGCATACAACCCTAAGAAGACCATATTTTTCCTTGACCATGCCTCTCCCAGCCCGAGGATGGAGTTAAGCAATGATCATGAGTTTTTAAGGGAGTTCGCAAGGAAAACGGGGATAATATTGTCGGATGTTGGGAACGGCATATCCCATCACAATGCCCTGGAAAAATACGCCTGTCCCGGCGATATTATAATCGGAGCCGACTCGCATACCTGTACCAACGGCGCTCTGGGTGCGTTCGCCACGGGGATGGGAAGTACGGATGTGGCTGCGGCAATAGCCCTTGGAAAGACATGGATGAAGGTTCCCGAGACGTTTCTTGTAGAGGTAAGTGGCAAACTTCCAAAAGGGGTTTATTCAAAGGACATAATTCTTCATCTGATAGGCGAAATCACAAGCAACGGCGCTACCTACAAGGCCCTTGAGTTTACAGGCGATACAGTCGCAAGATTAAGTACGGCAGCCCGCAGTACGATAGGCAACATGGCTGTCGAAGCTGGGGCCAAGGTGGGCTTATTTCCGCCCGATAGCGAGACGAGGAATTTCATGAGTAAAATGGGAAGGGAAGACTCATTCAGGGAATTGAAGTCGGATGAGGATGCTGGTTTTGAGAGGAAAATAGAGATCAACGTCGAGGAGCTTGAGCCAGTTATTGCATGTCCGCATCTTGTGGATAATACCAAAAAAATAAGCGAGATCGGCAGAATCAAAGTCAACGAGGTTCTGATAGGAACCTCATGCAATGGCAGGCTTGAAGACCTGCACATTGCAGCCTCGATTCTGAAAGGCAAAACGATTAACCCGAATACCAGGGTCATTGTAACCCCTGCTTCGCGAAGGGTATATCTGGAAGCCCTGCACGACGGCACCATGGAAACTTTTGTGGAAGCAGGCGCCGTGGTAACCTCACCGGGCTGCGGGGCGTGCGACGGTGTGCATCTGGGTATATTGGGCGATGGTGATGTATGCCTTGCCACCCAGCCCAGGAATTTTAAGGGAAGGATGGGCAACCCAAATGCCTTTATTTACCTTGGTTCTCCTGCAGTTGCAGCAGCCACCGCATTGAAGGGGGAAATCGCAGACCCAAGAGAGGTGATGTAATGGGAAAGGCATGGAAGTTCGGAGACAGCATAAGCACCGACCTGATTGCGCCTGGAAGATATTTTCATCTGCGCTCCAATCTTCCTGAGCTTGCAAAACACGTACTGGAAGGAGCCCGACCTGAGTTTGCATCGCTTGTACGAAGCGGGGACTTTGTCGTGGCAGGGGAAAATTTCGGTCTGGGCTCAAGCAGGGAGCATGCTCCCACAATAATCAAGATTGCAGGCGCAAAGGCTGTGCTTGCAAAGAGCTTTGCAAGGATATTCTACAGGAACTGCATCAATATAGGGCTTCCTGCCATAACCTGCAACACGGATGAGATAGACGAGGGGGATGAGCTTGTGCTTGATATGGAAAAAGGCGTCATAAGGAATAAAACAAAAGGAACAGAAATGACCTTTCCACCTTTACCTCCTGTCATGAACAGGATACTGAGGGAAGGAGGACTTGTGGCTTATATAAGAGCACATAAAAGCCTTGAGATTTGATTCTTGCCCAAGTTCAAATGATGAGCTCTTCCACAATCCTAACGCCCTTTAACAAGAATAGTCTCATCTATATCTTTAAGAGTATTGCATGAAGTCATTATCATTGCAATCCTTATATCGGTTCTGATATACTCCAGAATTCTCTTAACCCCCTCGACCCCGCTTGAAACAGCCTCCCTCGCAAGCGGTCTTCCCACAAGAACAAAATCAGCCCCGAGAGCTAACATTTTAACAACATCAAACCCTGTTCTTACGCCTCCGTCTGCCGTGATCACGATTCCTTTACCTTTTTCCGTCTCTCTCACGGCTTTTACAATATCAGCAAGTACATCTGCAACCCCGGGACCTGAGTCCAGTACCCTGCCGCCGTGATTTGAAATACCTACCACATCAGCCCCGGCTTCCACTGCTGCCAGAGCATCCTCCCCGCACATTATCCCTTTAACAATGAAAGGAAGCCTTGTTGAGCTTTTGAGTTCTTTGAGTTCATCGATCGTTTTCCTGAAAACAGGTTTCCCAGCCAGAGTGAAGTTTACTGAGCCCGCCCCGTCTATATCTACGCCTACTGCTACTGCTTTTTCCTTTTCCGATTGGCTTATCAAGTCCAGAAGAACATCCTGCGACTGGGGCTTGAAGATGTTCACCCCGTTGCCATTGACCTTTTTAAGAGCAATTATCGCAGGGTGTATCACCTCATAGTCCCGTGACGTATTGCCTGTAAACCCGATAGTACCGGCAACTTTACACCCTGCCAGGATGTTATAGGCAAAATCCTCCTCGCTTATGTTGCTTACATAACTAAGACCGCTCATCGGAGCCCCGAGCACGGGCATGCTTATTTTTTTCCCCAGGAATGTGGTTTCAATAACAGGCTCTTCGTGCTGTGTTATCAGCCTTTTTTTAAGCCTGTATTTTGAGAGGGCTTTGAGGTTGTTCAGATATGTGAGACCCTGTCCTATACCCCGCAGACCCAGCGGTACTCCGTATTCCTGTCTTAGTTCAGGCTGTGTTTGCGGATTGTCCACCCCGACTAAAATACTTCTTATCTGCTCCTTTTTCTCTGTAAAATCTGTATAAGCCCTGGCTTTCTGCCAGTATTCCTCCTCGGAAATCCGGATAAGCTTTTCCTTGGTTGCTCCGCAAACTGGGCATCTCCATGAATCCGGGAAATCGGAAACCTCTGTTGCAGGGCTTATACCTGTCAGCGGGTCGCCTTTCTCTTCATCATAAACATAGATGTTGCAGACTGCGCATAGCCATTTAACCAAATTACATTCCAGCCTGTTCTTTACCAGAACCCTTCAGGCAGTAATAATCCCATCGAAGAGCCATTTTCTTCTGGACAGGACAGCCAGGGCAGAGGCAGCCCTTCTCTTTTTTTATTATTTTGCTTTTTCCGGTTGCACAGAATAATAGTCTTTTCTCTCCTGTTCCGGCATACGTAGGGCATCCACCGCAGATACACATCTTTGTGAGTTCTGCCACTTTTGCCTCCATCTCCTTGGGAGACAGCTTATTCATGGCTTCCATATTCTGTTCAAAAGTGGTTTTTTGAGTTTCTTTTACCATATTTTCCCCCTGAATTTACTTACCATATGTTTATTCTAATTATTTGTATATAACTATTTTCCATACAACATTAATTTTTTGAGTAAAATTATAGGAAAACATATATCACATAGGAAAAATAATACAAAGCAAGATAAGAGCGATTGGAGCGCTTAAGGAATCGGCTCCATGAGTTCTTTGGAGGAGTTATGAATAAGAAAACAAGTTTGGTGAATAAATCTATAATGGGTCTTTTGATATGGCTCGTTTTAGTTACAGGACTGGTTGCTGCTCAGACCGGAGGCAAATTAACGCTCAGCCTGCAGCCCAGTCTGGATGGAGACGGAAGCATCAAGGCAACTTCTATCACGAAGGCTGAACTGCTGGGAACGGATGGAACTGTGGTGAAGACTGCGACTATAATTGGCGTCAATGCCCAGTTCGACCTGAGCGGCGTGGCAGCGGGAGATTACTTCATCCGTGTCAACGGTCTCGCAGACGACCTCGTGCCCACACGCATTGATGACCCAACGAAGGATATCAACCAGTTTGTGGGGCAGAAATTACGGGTAACGGTCACAGGCAGCCTTTCAGACCCGACCTACAGGATCAAGACGTTCTCCAAAGGTCAGGGAGAGCAACCGGTCGTGGGGTATTCTGATGGTGCCACTCTTACGCCGGAGCGGTATGCCTATGTCATATTGTCTCTTAAGACAAGTCCACAGAAACTCGAGATTCGCGTGCTTGGGACAGCATATCAATTGAATAGCTATACGCCGAGCATGGCAACTCATCCGAATGTTTCTACAGCGATCAATCCGCCGTCTTCGGGATGGATGTTGAATAGCGAAACCCCCCACCATGGCGATATTTATAACGGGACTGCCAGTAATTGCAACGTATGCCACATCAACATGGACACCAAGCCAGCAAGCTTCTCTCTTGTCTCGAACACAAACGGCTGGTGCTACAGGTGCCACAATGGTAAAGGAGGCGATGGCAGTGGGTTTATAGATACAGCAGCAGCGCTTGCTGCGGCAACCCCGACTGTGACTGCCACAACAGCAGCCACAACGGCTGCACCAACGGCGACGCCCAGTACGCCTGCATTCGAAGGAATTCTGGCAATTTCAGCACTACTGGTTGTGATACTGGTTAGAAGAAGGTAAACCAGTATCTATTTTTTCCTTTTTTTGCTCTCAAGGATGCGTTTCTTAATTTCAAAAATCTCTTTCGTGACAGGAATCTCCTTCGGACATACTCTGGTGCACCACCACCTGGTCTGGCAGCCCCATGCCCCATCCTTCTGGTCAAGAAGGGCGATTCTCTCAAGCATCCCCTCATCCCTTGAATCGAAAAGATATCGAAATGCCCTTACAAGCGCAGCAGGACCCACGTAGGCTTCCGTCTCTTTTGCCTGGTTGATTGGACACGAAGCTGTGCAGCAGGCGCAGAGGATGCAGCGGATTGCATCCTCCACCATCTTATGCTCCTCTGGGGACTGGGGCTTTTCCTTCTCAGGCGAAGGAGTTCTTGCGATGAGATATGGTTTAATCGAATTGTATTTCTCAAAGAAGGGGTCAAGGTCAACAATCAGATCCTTGACAACCCTGAACACCTGAAGGGGTTCGATGAGAATCTCCTCATTCTCCTTGAAATCCTTGACAAGCTTCTGGCAGGCAAGCGCGCTAATGCCATTGATTCTCATACCATCCGAGCCGCACACGCCATGCCCGCAGGACATCCTGAAAGAGAGCGTGGGATCCTGTTCCCATCGAATCCTGTTCATGCAGTCAAGAAGCCGCTCCATAGGCTCAGCTTCGATTTCGAAAGTCTGATAGTAGGGCTCTGCATCCTTCTTCGGATCATAGCGGAAAATCTTCAATTTCAGAAGCATCAGTACACCCTCGCTTCTGGCTGGAATCGTGTGATATTCACAGGCTTGTACCTTACCTCTTTTCCCTGAAAAACAAGGGTGTGTTTTAGGAAGTTTTTATCATCCCTTGCCGGGAAATCCATACGGAAATGGGCTCCACGGCTTTCCTTGCGGTAAAGGGCACTCAAACATATCACCTCGCAGAGGTTAAGTTGATGCTCAAGTTCAATCGCTTCCATCAATTCGAAGTTAAAATTCCGCCCCCTGTCCTCTATTTCAATATCCATGTATCGCCCTTTCAGGGAACTAATCTGCTGAAGCCCTCTTTTAAGTCCATCCTCATTTCTGAAAACCGAACAGATTTCCATCATTAAGGACTGCATATTCTGCCTTATAGTGCCGATTTTTTCCCCGCCTTTGCGGTTTGAAAGTTCTGCTATTCTCTTTTCTGCCATTCTCAAATGCTCAACTGAAGCTGGGCGAGGCTTGTATTGTGAAATCTCTTCCTTCATTGCTGTTCCACTCCTCCTTCCGAACACAAGTACATCGAGGAGGGAATTGCAGCCAAGGCGATTTGCGCCGTGCACTGATACGCATGCACATTCTCCCGCAGCATACAATCCTGGAATAGTCCTCCCTTTTTCATCAGCAAGCACCCTTCCGTCCATATCCGTAGGTATCCCTCCCATTATGTAATGACACGTGGGTTGCACTGGAATGGGCTGCCGAACAGGGTCGATGCCGAGGTATATTCTTGCAAACGATGTAAGCTCCCACAGTCTCTCCTGAATCTTCTCCTCCCCCAGATGCGTGAGGTCAAGATGCACGTATCCCCCTTCAAAACCCCTTCCCTCCTTCACCTCTGTTAGAATCGCCCTTGAGACAACATCCCTGGCTGCAAGGTCTTTTACAGTGGGTGCATACCTTTCCATGAATCGCTCACCAAGATTGTTCCTTAAAATTCCTCCTTCTCCTCGAGCAGCTTCGCTCACGAGAATGCCGAGAGGATAGAGCCCTGTGGGGTGAAACTGGACGAACTCCATATCTTCGAGAGGAATCCCTGATTGAAAGGCAAGATTCAACCCATCGCCTGTGGAGGCAAAGCCGTTGGAAGTGGTTCTGTAGAGCCTTCCGCACCCTCCTGTTGCGAGAAGAACAGCACCTGCCGAAAGCAGATCGAGCTCCCCGCTTGCAAGGTCGTATGTAACTACACCTCTGCACTTTCCTTCCTCAAAAACAAGAGAAAGAACATAGTGCTCTGGGTAGAACTTCACATTGTGGCGAAGGCACTGGTCATAGAGCGTGTCAAGCACAACCCTTCCAGTCCTGTCAGCCGCATAGCATGCCCTCTTCACAGGTTTTTTTCCATAATCACGCGTATGACCGCCGAAGTTGCGCTGCGCTATCTTCCCTTCAGCGTTGCGGTTGAACGGGACGCCCATGTGCTCAAGCTCGTATATAACGCGGGGAGCATCCTTTACCATGACCTCCACAGCATCCTGGTCTGCCAGGTAATCGCTTCCCTTGACGGTATCGAACATGTGCCATTCCCAGTGGTCTTCTTCCTCATTACCTATCGATGCGGTAATCCCCCCCTGTGCTGCGCCTGAATGGGAGCGCGTGGGAAGAACCTTGCTTATTACAGCAACATCCTTATCCACGCACTCAACTGCAGCCCGAAGCCCTGCAAGCCCTGCTCCCACGATAATTATGTCGTGCTGGAAGTTCATGCTACCACTCCTCTTTTACTGTATCAGTAATCTTTAAGCTTGATTGTATATATTACTATTTGTGGCGGTTAGTTATGACGAGAAGTAATGTAGACGATGTGAACATTTTCCTTGCAGTTGAATGTTCCCTTGGCAATCCTCTCAGCAGGTTTGTCATAAACAGGGTTTCGAAAAAGAATAACGGTTCAAGTCTCCTTGAAGAAGCACTTCTGAGTTACTGCGGTCTTGAAGAAAGCAATCTCATGGAAAAATTGAGAACCGCGCCCCTGTGCGCCATGCTCGGATTAGGCAGCACTGCGTTTGGCGCAGATAAGGATGCAATGCGGGAGTATTTCAGCGACCCTGTAGCAAGAAAGGGACTTGTCAATGTCATGCGAAGCATTGGGAAATACGGCGTTACGAGACCTTTCAAACTCGCTGCTCCTTTTCTTGTGGTGTGGAATTATACCAGTGCCTGCAATCTGCGATGCCAGCACTGCTACCAGAGTGCATCGAAAGCATTGCCAGATGAGCTCAGGCTCGATGAGAAGCTGGATGTAATAGACCAGCTTTCAGAGAATGATGTGGTTGCGCTTGCCTTCTCCGGGGGAGAACCCGTCATGGGAGCTGACTTTTTTGAAGTTGCCTCTTATGCATCCAGTAAGAACATGTTCATAAGCATTGCCACCAACGGCACGCTTCTCACAGAAAAAATGGTGGACAGGCTCGTGGAGTGCGGGGTGAAGTATATGGAAATAAGCCTTGACAGCGCGGCGCCGGCGAACCATGATAGTTTCAGGGGCATGACAGGCGCCTGGAACAGGACAATGAACGGGATAAAAAATGCAGTTTCGCGAGATGAGCTCTTCGTGTGCATTGCATCTACCATTACAAGACATAATTTTAGGGAAGTGGACAAACTCATCGACCTTGCAGGCGAGCTTGGAGCCAAGCGGTTCCTTGCCTTTAATTTCATTCCAACAGGGAATGCAGCGAATATCCAGAATATAGACCTCGCTCCAGCTATGCGGGAGGAACTGCTGGAAACCCTGTATCATCGGCTAAAGAGCGGAAGCCTTGAAGTAATGACAACAGCACCGCAGTTTGCAAGGGTATGCATGAGCAAATCGAGGAATACCATGGCTGTGGCGCATTTCGGCACTGGAGAGACGGGGGATAAAACCCGCTACTTAGCCGAGTTCATAGGCGGCTGCGGGGCAGGGAGGTTATACTGTGCAATACAGCCCAACGGCATCGTCACTCCATGCGTGTATATGCCTATCGTAGTCGGCGACCTGAGGAACGAGCGCTTTATCGATATCTGGGAGAACTCTGGTACTTTGAAGCAACTGCGAAGAAGGGACGAGCTCCTCGGCAACTGCGGTGTCTGCAATTTCAGGAACGTATGCGGCGGGTGCAGAGCGCGGGCGTATGCCTATTCCGGCAATATCAATGGCGCCGATCCGGGATGCATCAGGAATAGTATTCTTTCATCAACTCCTGACATCGCCTGTAAAGCGCTTGCGTAGATTTCCCACAAACTTATATCCTCACAAAACTGTTGAAATAACATGACGACGACACAGAGCGAAACCAGAGCCAGACCATCGGAAGAGGCATTAGCAGCAAGGCAGGTGCTTGCACGCCAGCTACTTGAGCGGGCAGCCCTGGCGGCAAAGCATGCACTGGCGCTGGACCTTCTTGAGAAGGTGCACGAACCCATAGGCAGGTATCCCTACCGGGGCTGGGAACCCCTTTACCGTGAGCAGTGGAAGTACGACTCCTTCGGGAGGACAACGCACTCGATTAACTGCACAGGCTCCTGCACATGGAAGGTTTATGTCAGGAACAATATCGCATTCAAGGAAGATCAGTATGCCGATTACCCTGACATCAATTCAACGCTGCCCACGTACAACCCCAGAGGATGCCAGAAAGGGGCGAACTACAAGGAATATGTTTACGGTCCTCAGCGGGTGAAATATCCACTGATAAGAACGGGCAAGCGGGGCGAGGGAAAATGGCGCAGGGCTTCATGGGAAGAGGCTTTGAGTTATATTGCAAATAAGATCGTGGATGCCATATCCAATCATGGCGCCGATACAGTGACCTTCTACTCTGCCAATCCTGCCAAGTTCCTTGTAACCTATGCAGCAGGCGCGCGCCTGGCGAACCTCATAGGCGGCGTGGTATGCAGTTTCTATGAATGGGTCTCAGACCTTCCGCCAGGAGAGCCAATGACGTGGGGCGTGCAGACCGATTCCTGCGAAGCCGCCGACTGGTTCAACTCGAAATACATAATAATCTGGGGTTCTAATCTCCTTGAGACGCGCATCCCCGATGCCCACTTTATTACTGCTGCGAGGTTGCACGGAACGAAGCTCGTTGCCATATTTCCCGAATACAACCCAATCTCCATACATGCGGATATCTTCATCCCGGTAAAACCAGGAACAGATGCTGTACTGGCACTTAGCATGGCGAATGTGATAGTAAACGAGGAGCTCTACGATGAGGCTTACCTGAACCAGTTCACCGACATGCCGATGCTTGTTCGCAAGGATAACCTGAAATTCCTTCGAGAAAGCGATGTTGTAGAAGGGGGAAAGAACGATAATTTCTATTTCTGGGACGGGAGCAAGCAGAAGCCGGAACTTGCTCCGGGTACAATGGGCTGTAACGATAAAACACTCGACCTTGGAGCGATAGCTCCAGCCCTTGAAGGAATTTTCACGGTAGATACGCTTTCCGGAAAAGTGGAAGTAACTACGGTGTTTTCATTGCTAAAACAGAAACTCAAAGACTATGACCCTGCAAGCGTCTCCAGAATAACAGGTGTGGACGCCGCTCTTATCACAAAGATAGCCCGTGAGTTTGCAGCTACAAAGCCATCAAGGATTATCGAGGGCGCAGGCGTGAACCACTATTTCCACAATGACCTTATGAACAGGAGCATGATATTGCTCGCAGCGCTCACCGGCAATGTCGGCATTCCGGGCGGCGGCTTTGACCATTATGTAGGGCAGGAAAAATTCTGGTGTGAAGAAGGTTTTTTTAAGCTTGCATATCCTCTTGGAAATAAAAAACAGCGCTTTCAGCCCACGACTCTCTGGACTTACGTGCATGCAGGCATCGAAGGAGACCATGAAAGCCTTGAGCTCTGGCAGCGCCCAATCAGCGAATACATAAAAGAAAGTGTATCGAAAGGCTGGATGCCTTTGTACCCGAAGGGTACGCTTGATAATAAAAAAACGCCAAAAGTGCTGATCGTCTGGGGCGCCAATTACCTGAACCAGGCAAAAGGCGCGGAGCATATACTCCGGGACCTCTGGCCCAAGCTTGACCTTATCGTGGATATAGATTTCCGGATGTGCACCACGGGTTTGTATGCGGATGTTATTCTGCCTGCTGCAAGCATGTTCGAGAAGTGGGATTTAAGCACGACCGACCTTCACTCGTATATTTCTCCATTCACTCCCATAATTCCACCACAGCTTGATAGCAAGACGGACTGGCAGATATTTCTGGAGCTTGCCCGTGCGCTTGCAGAAACAGGTTTCTCCTTCAAGGATACGCTTCCCGATGGTTCCACCATGACACGGGATTTTTCAACGCTTGTAGATGATTATACAGCCAATGGCGCACTTGACGATAAAAATGCAGGGCAGTATATCCTAAATAATTCGGTTGAAACAAAAGGAATGACGATGGACATGCTCGACAAGCAGCCAAGGAGATTTGTTGAGACGGATAAGGGATGGACAAGCGATATAAAAGAAGGAAAAGCCTATTACGCTTTCCAGAGAATGTACGAATTGAAACGTCCTCTTGATACACTCACGGGAAGGCAGCAGTTCTACATAGACCATGACTGGTTTTTGGAGTTCAATGAGGAATTACCTGTGTACAAACCGCCTGTGGATGGCACGAAATACCCGTTGCGATTTGTCACGCCGCACGGGCGCTGGAGCATCCATTCATTATGGAGGGATGCGAAGTATCAACTGAGGTTGCAGAGGGGATATCCTATTGTTTATTTAAGCCCTGAGGATGCAAAAGAGCGAGGGCTTGTGGATAACGATGCCGTTGAAATCTACAATGACAATGGTACAACAGTCGCTCACCTGTGCATTTCGCAGCGGATGCCAGTTAGTATGGCGCTGATGTACCATGGCTGGGAGCGCTATACATTCAATAAAGGGGGCTTCCAGAGCCCTACGACTATTCGAATAAAGCCCACGCAGCTTGTGGGCGGATACGGTCAGCTTCATTTCAAGGTCAACTACTGGGGACCTACGGGAAACCAGAAGGACACACGCGTTGAGATTCGAAAATTCAGGGAGGCGGAATAATGCCTGTAAAAAGACAGATAAGAATGGTGGCTGACCTCAACAAGTGCCTCGGATGCCACACCTGCACCATGGCGTGCAAGACCATGTGGACTGACAGGAACAAGGGACAGATGCACATGTACTGGAATAATGTGGAAACCCAGCCGGGCAAAGGTTATCCAAAGGAATGGGAAACCCAGGGAGGCTGGTTTAATACGCAGGACAAAAGCAGCATTCCGCTTCCCGGTATCAATGAGGGCTATGGCTCGCCCTGGGAATACAACTACGAAGAGGTGCTTGGAGAGGTCGCCTCTGCAAAAGTGTTGGTTCCATCCCCTTTACCTTCGGGTGATGCCTACGCCAGCAACTGGGATGAGGATGTGGGCGAGGGCGTCTTCCCGAACGCTTTTTATTTTTATCTCCCGCGCATCTGCAACCACTGCACCGACCCTCCGTGCGTTGATGCCTGCCCGCGCCAGGCGGTCTATAAGCGCGAGGAGGATGGAATTGTGCTTGTTGACCAGGCAAGGTGCAGGGGCTACCGCTACTGCGTCAAAGGGTGTCCTTATAAAAAAATATACTACAACCCGGAAGAAAAGGTAGCGCAGAAATGTATCTTCTGTTATCCCAGGATAGAGAAGCACCTTGGGAACTTCTGTGCCACGCAGTGCGTGGGGCGCATACACCACGTGGGATATGCCGATGACATGAACAGCAGCGTTTACAAACTTATTGACAAGTGGAAGGTGGCTCTTCGCTTGCATCCTGAATTCAAAACCCAGCCCAATGTGTTTTATATTCCACTCTTCAGCCCGCCTGTATATTCATCGAACGGAAAGCTCGCCAACCGCCCGCGCATTCCGGTTGAGGTGCTGGCAAAATTGTTCGGGGATACACCTGAGCAAACGCTGGAGCAGCGCGCGAAGCGTATCGAGGAAATCTTCGGGATTATACAAGCGGAGAGAGAAAAGGTCACAAAAGATGAACATTCAGAATTGATTGATATTTTGATTCCGCATTCGGAAGAGGACAGAATACAGGTGTAATCATGACGGACAGCAACCCTCCGGCAGAAATTACAGCAGTGTACATACCAGGGAGAATAGCCCTTGAACCGGGCGACCCAGCATGGTATAAAGCGCCTGAGACCACAGTTATTTTCAGCAGGAGGCTCAACGAGGTGGGTGCCAGAATCACATTCGCCCCCGATGAAAACAGGCTCGTTAAAGTAAAAGCTGTGCACAACGGCGCAGAGATATTTTTCTTTTTCCAGTGGAATGCCGTCGCAGAAAATAATTCGGTAGGCGATTATCCGATTTTTGCAGATGCCTTTGCCATTGAAATTCCCCTCTTCACCGAGGACAGCCCTCTCTGGATGGGTGCCATGGACAAGCCTGTGAATATCATTTTCTGGCGGGCTGACCTTAAAAAGCCCGAGAATATCGTTGGCGGAGGCATGGGCACGGTGCAGACAAGCCCGGATGAAGCTTCCCAGAACATCAGGCACTACCAGAGATGGGCTGATGGGGAATGGAATATGATAATTGCAAGACCGATGGCTGCGGCATCAGAGAACCAGGTGTCTTTCATGAGAGGAAAAAAATACAGGATAGCATTTGCCAACTGGAAGGGCGGCGCATATGCTGAGCGTGGCGGGCACAAGATAGTCTCGGAGTGGGAATTTCTTTCCATACAGTAAAGTATGCCAAAAGAATTATTTTCTTTACCCCGAAGCAACATATACAGGCTGCTTTCTCTTGGATTTCGTTATCCTTCGCCTTCGGTTTTCAGGACTTTCCAGAATGGGGAGTTCTTTCTCGAACTAGAGGAGAACATATCACTTCTTTCCCACGTTCATGAAATGACTCTTTTTAATAACTTCGAAGGAGTTACTTTTTCCGAGTTCGAGGCGAAATTCGTTCTGACCTTTGATACGGGCTCTCCTCTTCCACCCTGCCCGGCTTACGAGGGAATGTACATCGAACCAAGGACTGCCGTCCTGCTCGAAATAAGCGAGTTCTACAGGCATTTCGGCTTGAGAATGAGCCAGAAAGTAGGGAAGCGGGAATTTCCCGACCACATCTCGGCTGAGCTTGAGTTCCTTCATTTCCTGACCTTCAAGGAGGCGCAGGCAATCATGAATGACGATGCAGAGTTTTTGAAAGGATACCTTCTGGCGCAGAAGGATTTCCTTGAGCGCCACCTTCTTAAGTGGGTTCCTGAATTTTGCAGAAGGCTTCAGGATTCAGGTATGCCTTTCTATGCCCGGCTTGCAGAGATTATATCGGCTTTTCTCGCCTGCGAGCATGAACTTGTGACTTCGAGCTTGCAGAAATTCAATGAAAAATAGGGAT
>CAYXIP010000027.1:16922-18657 GCA_964465515.1 uncultured Candidatus Methanoperedens sp.
TATGATTTTGATGCCCATTTGCGCATGAAAAAGGAATAATGAAATCTGCAAAAATCAAATGTTAGTCCTGCTTAAAAGCTGGTTGATTGCAGCCACAAGCGCCTCAACCGACGCCATAACAATATCCTCGTTCGTGGCGCGCGCAGAAACTACCCTTCCCTTCTCGTCCTCCACGCCTATGATAACTTCCGCAAGCGCATCAGAACCGCCAGAGATCGCCTCTATCCTGAAATCCCGCAGCTTTACCCTGTAATCGTCAAGAATGCTTGTTACCGTGTTGAGGGCGGCATCAACTGGTCCAACACCCGTATGGGCGCCCAGACGCTCTTCTCCCTGCACGAGCGCTTTCACTGTCGCTGTCGGGGTTATGATGTTACCTGTCATGACAGACACTTCCTTCAGCACTATAGCCTGCTCTCCTTTAGAGGTTGTGCCTATTATGGATTCTGCAATCGCATAGAGGTCAGCATCAGTAACGCGCTTCCCTTTGTCGCCTATGTCCTTTATCCGCTTGAGAATCTCGTTTAGCTGCGCATCCGTAGGCTTAAGCCCTGCGCTTTCAAGGGATTGCTTCACCGCATGCTTGCCCGCATGCTTTCCAAGTACGATGCGCCTTCTATGCCCAACCATCTCCGGGGTCATTACTCCTGGCTCGAAGGTATCGGTTCTCACGAGCACACCATGGGTATGAATACCTGATTCGTGTGCAAAAGCGTTGTCACCAACGATTGGCATTGTGGGGGGCATGCGCACCTCGGTTAAACGCTCCACAAGCCGCGATGTCTCGACAATATATTGGGTATGTATGTTGGTTTTGGCGCCATAAAGCGAATGCAACCCCATAACAGTCTCAGCAAGGTCTGCATTCCCTGCCCTCTCTCCAAGGCCGTTTATTGTGACCTGAACCTGACTGGCACCGGCTTCTACTGCAGAAAGGCTGTTCGCCACTGCAAGCCCGAAATCGTTGTGGCAGTGCACATCTATTGGTATTTTGATGTTCGAGGCAATCTCCTTTATTAGCTTATATGTGGCTGAGGGCACGCTCACGCCAACTGTATCGGGCACGTTTATGATGTCGCAGCCTGCAGCCTCCACGCCTTTATATATACTGATGAGATAATCCACATCCGTGCGCGTGGCATCCATGGCAGAGAACATGGCTTTTGCGCCGTGGTCTTTTATGTACTCGACGGCATCGATTGCCATCTTATATACCTCATCCCTGCTTTTTTTGATCGTAGAGATGCGCTGGACATCCGAGGTTGAGACAAAGGTATGCACCATTTCCACATTACAGTCAAGGCATGAGTCTATGTCTGATTTTATCACCCTCGCAAGTCCGCATACCTGCAACCCCAGCCCTGCATCTGCTATCATCTTTACCGAGCTTTTCTCCCCTTCCGAAGACATCGGAAAACCGGCTTCGATGATATCTACTCCGAGTTTGTCGAGCTGCTTTGCGATCTGGAGTTTTTCTTCGCAGGTGAGCGATACGCCAGGGGTCTGTTCCCCGTCGCGGAGCGTGGTATCAAAAATGCTTATTTTTTTGTTCCTGAGCGATTCAATGGTGTAAAAGGCGATCCCTCATGTGTGTCATAGTTATCGCTTCTCAATGGAGTTTCGGGGTATTAAGGTTATGGTTGCAGTTCATGAGAATTTTGCTATTGGTTTGAAAAACCACAAGGGAGAGGGGACACGGAGAATGAAATATACTAATAATATTTTTTCCTAATGC
>CAYXIP010000028.1:0-17676 GCA_964465515.1 uncultured Candidatus Methanoperedens sp.
CTTCTCTTTTAATTACTTAAATACTCGCGAGGTATTAGTTTTTCCCATTTCTTCAATGGTGGCGCCGCCCTGTCATCGAGGCGGAGGGGGGACGCCTGCGTTGGGGGCGATGATGAGTGTTTCTGCGGTTCAACTATTGTGAAAAAGGATGGATACAAGGCAAAATTTATGCATAATTAATTATATATTGTCCAAATATGCCAAAAATTCGTTTCGGGTTTAATTTTGATTCATACCGTTTACCTTTAATTAATATGTCCTCCACACAAAAGGGCGATCTTTATTTTGCATTTCCCTTTTCATCATCAGGTCTTCATATGTCTTTACATGAGTCTGGAAAAGCGCATATAAAAGATAATTTTGGATTTTTTGAACCAATAAATTTGAACATGCCAAAAGACCTCGACATTAATGAATTAAAAAGTTACTTAAGAAAAGTGTCTTACAATCCCGACCACGGTGAAGATGTCTTAGTAATTTCGTATCCAGAAAGTTTTAACAGCACCTATGAACAACAATTTTCTAATAAGAATATGTATTTGGATTTTATGCCCATTCTTACGGATACTTTAACTAAAACTCCTCTTTATCAAGTGCCTGTGGAGACTTTGCCAAAATATTTCCAAGCTTCACCTTTAGAAACACATATAATAATTGATGAAACCAATAATTCGTTTGCAATTTACAATAAACGTATCATAATCTCGCTTAATTTTTCAATGGAAGAAAGTACTGTTGAAAAGCAAATCGAGTCGATGCCATTTTTAAAATATATTATGCAGCCTATGAAAAAAGCCATCGACCATACAAATGAGCTTGCGAGCCAAGGGAAGATACAAATTTCTCCTCAAAATATTCCAAAAAAAATTGAATCGAATATTGATTTAAAGTTAAATCAATTATGTTCAAAGATAAAAATCAAAAAATTTATTTAAAAATTATATACATTCTATACATTACACTATGGAATCTCGGCTGCGCGATCGCTGGTTCATTGGATTTTTCCTAATAACAATTTAAGTTTTGATGTTTCATCCTGGCTTTGTTTCTGAATTCTTCAGCTTCTCCTGCACTGCCTTCTCCTCCCCATTCTCCTCCTCCTTCGCCAGCGCCGCCACCCCTACAACCCTGTCCTTCTCCTCAACATTCATAATCTTCACGCCCTGCGTAGCCCTCCCCTGCACGCGAATCCCGCTCACAGGCACGCGGATAATGATGCCGTTCGATGTCGTAACCATTATCTCATCGCCCTCGCGCACGCTCCTGATATCCACCACATTGCCGTTCCGCACGTTCACGTCAATGGTAATCACGCCCTGCCCTCCACGATTTGAGGTTCGGTACTCCTCAAATCCCGTGCGCTTCCCGAAGCCGTTCTCCGTGACCGTAAGTAACGTCGCTCCCTCCTCTACAACTGCCATGCTCACCACCTCGTCCTCGCCCAATAATTTCATGCCTCTCACGCCGTATGCGCCGCGCCCCATATCGCGAACGTCTGCTTCGTTAAACCTTATGGCTTTCCCGTGCTTTGTGCCGATTACCACTTCTTTTGCGCCGTCGGTGAGCTTCACACTTACAAGTTTATCCCCCTCATCCAGCGATATGGCAATAATCCCGGTCTTCCTTGGATTTGAGAAATCGCTGAGCGCCGTCTTCTTGGCTGTGCCTTTCTTCGTCACCATCAAAAGATAGTGCATGTCATCGAACCCGCTGATAGGGATATATGCATTGATTTTCTCGCCCTGTTCTATCTGGAGCAAATTCACAATCGCAGTTCCACGAGCCTGCCTTCCTGCTGTTGGAATCTCGTAAACTTTCAGCCAGTAGACTTTCCCCTTGTCCGTGAAGAAAAGAATATAGTCGTGCGTGTTGCCGATGAAGAGGTCGCTTACGAAATCCTCTTCCTTTGTCTCCATGCCCACCACGCCCTTCCCTCCGCGGCGCTGCTGCTTGTATGCATCCACAGCGATGCGTTTGATATATCCGCTGTTTGTTATCGTGATGACATCGTCTTCCTTTGGAATGAGGTCCTCTGTTGCAAGTTCCCCTGTATCCTCTATGATTTCAGTCCGCCTCTTATCCGCAAATCGCGTCTTGAGGTCGGAAAGCTCCGTTTTTATCAAAGCAAGCATCTTGCTCTCGCTTGCCAGCAATTCCTTGAGCCATGCTATGGTCTTCAGAAGCTCCTTGTATTCCTCATCTATCTTCTCGCGCTCAAGCCCTGTGAGGCGCTGAAGCCTCATGTCGAGGATAGCCTTTGCCTGCTCCTCGCTCAGGCTGAACTTCGCTATAAGACCTGTGCGTGCATCATCCGGCGTCTTTGAGGCTTTTATGAGTTTGATAACTGCATCTATATTGTCAAGCGCGATTCGCAGACCCTCGAGGATATGTGCGCGCTGCTGGGCTTTCTTGAGTTCGAACTGGCTTCGCCTTGTGATGACCTGCTTCCGATGAGCTATGTACTGGACGATTATATCCTTCAACGTGAGTAACTGAGGTTTGCCTTCGACGAGCGCAAGGTTGATCACACCAAAAGTGCTTTCAAGCTGTGTATGCGAATACAACTGGTTAAGCAGAATATTCCCCTGCGTCTGCCTTGAAACCTCCATCACGATGCGGATACCTTCCTTGTCCGATTCATCACGAAGGTCTGTGATTCCTATGATCTTCTTATCCCGCACAAGAGCCGCAATATCCTCTATCAGTTTTGCCTTGTTCACCTGGTAGGGAAGCTCGGTTACTATAATCTGCTCCTTGTTCTTCACTTCCTCGATAGAGGCGCGGGCGCGCATCTTGATTGAGCCCCTGCCGGTTGAGTACGCATCGATTATTCCCTGCCGCCCGTAGATGAAACCTGCCGTGGGGAAATCTGGTCCTCTGATTACCTTCATGAGTTCATTCAGTTCAACGTTCGGATTCTCTATGACCATTGTAATGCCGTCTATCACCTCGCCAAGATTATGCGGCGGCATGTTGGTCGCCATGCCGACAGCTATGCCTGTCGAGCCGTTGATGAGAAGATTTGGAAGCTTGCATGGTAATACCGAGGGCTCTTTTAATGAGTCGTCGTAGTTGGGCACGAAATCCACAGTTTCCTTGTCGATGTCGCCGAGGATTTCATCGGCTATCTTCCCGAGCCTGACCTCGGTGTATCGCATCGCAGCCGGGCTGTCGCCGTCGATACTGCCAAAATTCCCCTGCCCGTCGATGAGAGGATAGCGGAGCGAAAAATCCTGCACCATTCGCACAAGCGCATCATAAACAGCGATATCGCCGTGAGGATGGTACTTACCGAGAACGTCTCCCACGATCCTTGCCGATTTCTTGTAGGGCTTGTCATGGGTCATGCCCTGTTCATTCATCGCATAGAGGATGCGGCGGTGTACCGGCTTCAAGCCGTCCCTGACATCGGGAAGCGCACGCCCCACGATGACGCTCATGGCGTAATCGATGTAGGAGCGCTTCATCTCCTCCTCGATGTTTACTGGAATGGGAATTTTTTCAAGTGTAAGCTGCTGTGGTGGGTTTTTTGGTTCTTCTGTCATGGTATCAGCTCAAATTGATATTAAATTTTTATTAATTTTGAAACGAAATCTAAAATTTTTTGACTATTATTAATGCTGACCTCAGCATCTTGTTTGAGATAGACTTCTGAAGGAATACTATCTGGCAGTCCATTGGGATAACGAGAAGGTATATAGTGTTTATCAAGTTCTGCACAAATGGACAAAATTGAATTGAAGGCATTATTTTCTTGTGCGCATTCTCTGGCAAGAGTAAATGTAGAATGCGTAGTTATCTTTCTTTTCCCAATCGAATAGAGGTAAGCTTTCAGTGCTTTTTCAGCAGCCTGCTGGGAGAGGAAACATGCATGAGCATAGAACTTCCCTTCTGAATTCCATTTCGCTGCTTCAAGGTCACTTTTTGCCTGATTAAGCCATCTCTCCGCTTCTCGCATCATATATTTCTATCCCTTCCTCTTCAATTGTCATTATGAAGTCTCTTTTTTCTTTTTTCATTGCTTCAAGCTCTAAAGGCGAATATACCAATGGTTCCAGTGAAATCAAAGTGTTGTTCAGTTTTATTACATCTGCGATTCTATCAATGAACCTTTTTGATGTGTCTTTAACCAGCATGAGGTCTATATCACTGCCTTCATGAGCTTCTCCTCTGGCATAAGAACCGAAGAGCACAATTTTCTGCGGAGCATAGTTGCGGATTATGCTATGAATAATGTCGGTGAATGCTTTCTGGATTTTCTTATCTTTTGAAATTTGGATCATTTTTAAAGGCATGATAGGGTCTTCCTTTTTAATTTTTATCTGCATTAAAATATGCCATTAAATTCCCGACTCACACATCCAGATTCTTGACTTCCCTGGCATGCCTCTCTATAAACTCGCGCCTGGGCTCCACTTTGTCGCCCATGAGTATGGTAAAAATTTCATCAGCCTTTATCGCATCTTCAAGCGAGACCTTGAGCATTGTTCTCGTCCCCGGATCCATCGTTGTTTCCCAGAGCTGCTGCGGGTTCATCTCGCCGAGACCCTTGTAACGCTGCATCGCAATGCCTTCTCTTCCTATCTCAGCCAGTTTCTTATTCAGCTCTTCCTCATTATATACATAGAACTCCGTTTTTCCCTTCTTGACCTTGAAAAGCGGAGGCTGGGCAATATACACAAACCCCATGTCGATAAGCTGGCGCATGTACCTATAAAACAGCGTAAGCAAAAGCGTCCTGATATGGCTTCCATCAACATCGGCATCCGTCATTATAATAATTCTGTGATAGCGGGCTTTATTGATATCGAACTCCTCGCCCTCGCCTATGCCCGCGCCAATGGCTGTTATGAGCGCGCGGATTTCCTCGTTCTTTAAAATCTTGGTCAGGCGCGCCTTCTCCACGTTCAATATCTTCCCCCGGAGAGGAAGAATTGCCTGGAACTTGCGGTCGCGCCCCTGCTTCGCACTCCCGCCTGCGCTGTCTCCTTCCACGATGTATATCTCGCTCTTTGCCGGGTCTTTCTCCGAGCAGTCCGCCAATTTCCCCGGCAGCGAACTGACCTCAAGTGCGTTCTTTCTTCGCGTAAGTTCACGGGCTTTCCTTGCAGCTTCCCTTGCCTCGGCTGCCTCAAGCGCCTTTGATAGGATGTTCTTGGCAGCGTTCGGGTTTTCCTCAAGGAACTCGGATAAGCCTTCCGAGACAAGCGTTTCCACAATTCCCTTGATATCGCTGTTTCCGAGCTTCGTCTTTGTCTGCCCCTCGAACTGCGGATTCGTGAGCTTGACGTTGATGATTGCCGTCAATCCCTCTCGCGCATCCTCTCCTGACAGCTTTTCCTCGCCTTTCAGGAGACCTTTTGATTTTGCATAATCGTTGGATACCTTGGTAAGGGCAGCCTTGAATCCTGCAAGGTGGGTGCCGCCTTCATAGGTGTTTATATCATTTGCAAAAGTATAGACGTTCTCGGTATAGCTGTCGTTATACTGCATTGCGATTTCCACTATCGTGGAATCCTTCTGCTTCTGGAAATATATGGGCTTCTCGTGCAGCAGGTTTTTGTTCTTGTTCAGGAACTCGACAAAAGAAACAATGCCTCCCTCGTACTGGAACACCTGCTCCTTTTCCGAGAATTCGTCTTTCAGTGAGATTTTCAGCCCTTTGTTAAGGAAGGCAAGCTCACGAAGCCTGTTGGATAATGTCTCGAAATTGAAATCAAGCGTCTCGAAGATCGCTTTGTCGGGTTTGAAAGTGACAGTTGTGCCTCTGCTTTCTGTATTCCCCACAAGGATAACTTGGGTTACAGGTTTCCCGAATTCGTACCTCTGCTTGTAGAACCTGCCTTCACGCTTGACCTCCACCTCAAGCCATTCCGAAAGCGCATTGACAGCAGAAACCCCTACGCCGTGAAGCCCGCCTGAAACCTTGTACGCATGGTTATCGAACTTCCCGCCTGCATGGAGCATCGTCATCACCACCTCAAGCGCTGATTTATTATATTTCGGCATCACCTCAACAGGTATGCCCCTGCCGTTATCGATCACCTTGACGCTGTGGTCGGGTCTTATATACACTTCGATATTCGTGCAGAAGCCTGCGAGCGCCTCATCTATGCTGTTATCCACCACTTCGTACACAAGGTGGTGGAGTCCACGCACATCTGTACTGCCTATATACATGCTGGGGCGTTTGCGTACCGCCTCAAGCCCCTCAAGCACCTGTATCTGCTCTGCGCTGTATTCATTTTCTGCCATATCAAATCCTTTATAAATTAAAAAATAATTTTATTTTTTTAATTGCATCTAAATGTTCATCCTTCGACCTTCATGTCTAATTGTTCTCAAAGCATATATACCTTATTGCTTCAATGCATAGCGATTTTAATTTTTATTTTGAAATTTACAATAAAAATAAAAATTTCGCAGGTTTTTGTGTTAAATTCGGGTTTTATTGGATTAATCAGCGAATAATATTTAACAAAAGCAGTGAATTAATACTCATGGTATATGTTACAGGTTTCAGGTGCTTCAGATGCGGGAGGAAGCACAAGCCGCACGAAATAGAGAGTCTTCCCATACCAAGATGCGAGTGCGGTTCAGCCGTGGATGCAGAATACGATTACAAGTCTATACAGAAGGTGATTCTGCGCGATGAATTCATGCGGTATATGCCAACCCACTGGAAGTACTGGGCGTTCATGCCTGTAAAAGACCTCTCCAAGAAAATAACGATGGGAGAAGGCGGCACGCCCTTACTTCCGAACAAAAATTTGGGCAAAAAAGGAAGATTGCTCATAAAATACGAAGCCGCAAATCCCACAGGTTCCTTTAAAGACAGGGGTTCTTCCCTTGAAATCACCAAGGCGCTTGAGTTCAGGAAACGCAAGGTTGCGCTCGCTTCGACCGGAAATATGGGTGCAAGCGTGGCTGCATACGCGGCTTTTGCCGGGCTTGAGTGCACGGTTTTCATCCCGGATATAGTTGGTAAAGAAAAGATCACGCAGATAAAAGCCTACGGCGCTGAAACGATAATTGTTGACGGGGATTATTCTGTTGCAATGAAGCGGGCTGAGGAGTATGTTCTTTCCCACGGCGATTCGTTTCTGACAGGCGACTATCCCTGGCGCAGCGAGGGCACAAAGACCGTTGGTTTTGAGATAGCAGACCAGTTGTACTGGCATGTGCCTGAGTATGTTGTGGTACCGGTTGGTAACGGCACTCTGATATGGAGCATCTACGAAGCTTTCAGGGAGCTTGCACTCGTAGGGATTACGGACAGGATTCCAAAGATAGTGGGTGTTCAGGTCGAGAACTGCGCTCCTGTTGCGGATGCATGGGAAAATGAGCTTTCTGAAATAATTCCAGTTAGAAATCCCAACACGATAGCCACTGCCATAGCATGCGGCGACCCGATAGATGGTCTTGCTGCGCTTCGTGCTATCCGGGAGTCAGGCGGCTTTGCGCTCAAGGTCAGCGATGAGGAGGTGCTTTTTGCACGCGATATGCTTGCAAAGAACGGGATTTTCGTGGAACCAAGCGGTGCGGTGGCTTATGCTGGATTCCTGAAAAAAGAGTTCTCAGGCACGGTTGTGTGCCTTGCGACCGGGCACGGGTTGAAGGATATGTACGGGATTGTATAATTACTCCGATAACCTCAACAAGATACCCGACCGCCTCGCCATGATTATTGCCCTGTCAAGCGCCACAATACCAGCAACAAAATAAAAGAGCCCAAGCCCGAAGCCAAGCATGATATTTGCATCTCCAAATCCGTAGAATGAACGCATATATTCAAGGAAATACGTAAGCGGAATCGCCCTTGCCACCATCTGAACAGCCTGCGGAAGTATAGAAACTGGATAATAAATACCGCTGATGAATATCATGATGCCAGTTGTCGTCCACGCAGCCACCTCGGCGCGCTGCCCGAACCTCAGGATGGAGATGCAGACCAGAATACCTATCGAAGCAGAGGTCAGGAAAAGCCCTGCCAGAAAAACCAGTACAGGCACAGCGCCTGCGACAAGGAAATTGAAACCGAAGGCATAGAAACTGATAATCATCAGTATAAGAAACACAAGGCTGCTCCGCAGTATGCCGAACAGCAGCGAGCCGATTATCAGGTGGTGTCCCCTCACCGGAGCTATGAATGTGTGCTTAATGCTCTTGCTCCACATATCAAATAGCATAACATATGCGATATCTATCTGGCAGACCTGTACTATGCTGAATGCGATTGCACCTATCAGGATGAAAGAAATCGTATTCCTGCTAAATGCAAAAAAGGTTCCCATAAGACCGATGGACATAAGACCGATAAAGGGCCAGAATAACACCTCAAAAATGGTGAAGAAATTCCTTTTAGCCATTATCCAGCTTTTGTAGAATGATGCGGCAATCCTTCCTGATTCGATGGTTGGATTAAACATCTTTTATTTCCTTTATCATTAAAGCCAGTTTCATCAATCGATTCACCGTCCTTCGCATGCTTTTTAATCCTTCCTCGTCTTCTTTTGCACCCTCTGCCGCTTTATCCTTTGACCAGAAAGTTCCGCCCAGGTTTGCGCCGAATGAACCCCCGCCCACAGGAAGGGCTTCATTTATGATATAAAAGTTCAGTATCGCCTGAATCGCGGGCTCCTGTCCGCCATTGCGGTCTCCGCCTGCTGCAAGCGCGGCGCCTGGCTTGTTCAGGATAAAATTCTTATCCTGCGCGGCAATTGCCCTGCACCTGTCCATTATTACCTTTGTCTGACCGCTCAATGTGCCCTGATATACTGGCGTTCCGATTATGAGCGCATCTGCCCATTTGAGTTTCTCATAGACCAGAGCCATGTCATCGTTGTGGATGCATCCTTTTTTCTCCCGTATGCAGTAATCGCAGTGGATGCAGAAGTTTAGTTTTTTACCCATCGAAGAGAAGTATTCGGTCTCTGCATTGTATTTCTCTTTTGCATAACGCAGCGCTTCCTGTACGATATAATCAGTTGCGCCTTTTTTCGGGCTGCCGCAGATGCCGAAGAGTTTTATCTTTCTGCCCACGCTGTTCATCTTTTATGATTATAACCCAATAAATCAAATAGTTTATGACATAATTTTTAAGTACAACCAACGCCAATAATAATCCTGGAGGTTGTATCAATGGTTGATGAATGGGATGATTTTAGAAGATTCGAAGAAATAATGAACAGGATGTTTGAGGAATTCTGGGGAAGACCGAGCAGGAGGCGCCTGCTTCCGTCGGGTGAAAGAGGAGCAGTAGTACCTGCCGAATACCGCGAACCATTTATCGATGTTATCGAAACAGATAAAGAGGTAATAGCAACCGCTGAGATGCCGGGTCTTGAAAAACAGGACATCAAGCTCAATCTTACCGAGGACAGGCTTGAGATATCGGCTGAGACAAAGCATGAGGAAAAAAAGGAAGAGAAGGGCTATGTGTACAGGGAGAGGCGCAGTGGAAGTTACTATCGCGCAATTTCCTTGCCGTCGCCTATAGATCCAGATAAATCAAAAGCCTCGTATAAGAACGGTGTTCTTGAAATAAAAATGCCAAAGACCGAGGTCAAGAAGAAGACGCCGTTGAGGATTGAATAAAGGACGGCTTGCAAGCCTTCCCTATCCTATATACCTCAAATCCTCTTCCGTTGAAGCAGGCATCTGACCCTGCTCCATCTCGCGAAGCTTTGCAACAATCTTTTCCATCTCAGCGGCTCTTTCCTCAAGCGCCTGCATATCCACCTCTATCTCAAGAATCTTGCACAGCACCTTCAGTACAGCCTGAGCGCTCTTTGGGTCAACGAGATACCCAGAGGTCACGCCCATGAGGCAAGCAGCATCTATACCACGAAGCTCGCTTAAGCCAAGAAGCAGTCCCGACGCACCCACAATACCTCCGCCGGGTTCGTTTGCCCTGAATTCCACGCCGTATTCCCTAAGTTCACGGACAAGTTTTATGTTATTTGCAGCCCCAAGAACAGTTTCGGTCTCGACAAGCTGACCTACGCCATAGCCTCCGAGTGCATATATTCTCTCGACCTTGAATTCCTCCGCAATATCGAGGAATATGCCGCACAATTCGTAATGTCCTTCGTTTGTAGCGCTCTGATGGTCGCCAACCAGTATCAGAAGGTCGTGTTTTCCTTTTGATTTATATGCGTAGAGCTCATTTCTGACGAGCTTGGTGGTGCCATCATCTTCAACCAGAACCTGAGGGGGAAAATGCGGCGAGTAAATCTCCATTATCTTCTTCGCACCGAGTTCCTCCACCATATGCTCTGCCACCAGTTTCCCCACATGCCCTACTCCGGGCAGCCCCTCTACAAGTACAGGGTTTTTAAGCCTCGGTTTTTTACTGCGTAAAATGGTTGTTTTAATCATGTTTTTTTGTTATCCTTCTATATTTGCCATATCTGTCCTCAAGAGAAAACCGCGCTGGCCGTGAATATTTTGTCAGAGACCCGCATACAGGACAAACTTCTTTTAGCGTGTATCTCCCGCATGGACACTTTCTTATTTTCGATACCATGCTTTAGCTTTTTTGCTCGCCATATCTGTGGAACTCGCCGCTTCCACCTGCCTTTTCAATAATCTTAATAGCCGACACCGCCGATTTTTTAAGTACGCCCTCAGCCTTTTTATAATCGGGCGCCGTGACATGAATCCTGTACCTTGGTGCTCCAATGTAAGTGATTTTCACATTTATATACTCCCCGTCCACATTTCCTGCTGCGCTCAATGCTTTTTTTATGTGCTCGATACCGTCGGGAAGATAGTTTATGAGGTCAACATAGCCAGAGATATCCACCTGCGGTTTCTTCAGGTTCTCGTTTGCAACCTTTGCAATAGCCTCAGCAACTTCCTTGCTCACACCTATCTTTGTGAGTGCAGCCCCTTCAAACCTTGATTTCTCAAACGCAGAATAAACGCTGCCGAACTTCCCATAAAATAGCTCTATTAATTTATCCAGGTCTTCCTTACCCGTTTTTGTGGTTTTAGCCACATACTGTATCCATTTCTCAGCTTTCTGCTCGTTCTTCCACTCCTGAATCTTTTCACGGCGCTGGTGTTCATTAACATCCTTGAGAGAGAGGTCGATGTGGTGCTTGACCGTATCCACATACAGCACCTTGCATACTATTTTCTGCCCTTCCCTGACATGGTCCCTTATGTACTTCACCCAGCCCGAAGCCACATCCGAGATATGGATTAAGCCTTCTTTGCGCCCGTATTCATCCAGTTCCACAAATGCCCCGAAATCGGTAACCCTCTTAACGCTGCATACAACCAGGTCGTCCGCTTCGGGCCATCCGCTTCTTTCCATTACTCCATGACCTCAACTATCGCTGTTTTAATGAGCGCTTTCCCGCCTGCGGGCTCGGCAAGCGTCCTTCCGCATACGAGGCAGCTCACCGGCGTGCTGGCGCTCCCGAAAATTATCTGCTCGTTCTCACAGTCGTTGCATTTGACTCTTAAAAACCTGCTTTTAGGTTCCATATTCAAGCCTCCACAAGTTCGAATTTCCCCGCCCTGAAGCATTTGGGCTTGAGGTGCGCTTTCTTGCACTTGGTGCACCTGTACCTGAGGTTCACGCGCTTCGTGGGCTTATCTCCGCCCGGCACTTTTGAGAATTTGCCCGAGTTTCCTATGCCAGTATGTCTGTACTTCTGCCTCGATATATGGGTTAATGTCGAAGCCTGTCCCTTTTTTACCCTCTCAACCACATGGGGTGTATGGGCTTTGCAGACAGGACAGTATGTATTGAAGTTCTTGGGTATTTTCATGAATATCACCTTTTGACTGTAATTTGCACGGCTGCTTTGCGGTTTATTAATGCTTTAGCGTTCACTGCCGATAAAACAGCAATATCTTCTTTTGCCAAAGTATAATTGCGTCCATCGACTCCAACGAACGTGGGAATGTCTTTTAGCAGGCGCACCACAATGTATTCTTTACTTATATCCTTTTTGTCTTCGGAGGATTCTTTTTCCTTTTCTTTGGTTTTTTCCTCCTGAATCTGAGGCAGAGGTTTTTCCTTTTTGAATATCTTGTCGATGAGTTCGCCGCGCAGTTCTGTCATGAGTTCAAGGAGCCTGTTATGGAAATCGCGCTCCTCCTGCGTCATTGAATCGAGGTCGAGTTTTTCTTTCTGTTTTGATGAAGCATGGAGTGAGGCTTCCTTGATTATCTTGCCTATCCGCCGCTCGATGATGTTCTCGATGGATTTCCGTGCAGTTCTAAGCTCATCGTCGATGATCGCGTATTTCCTGCCGTATATGTCTTCGACCTTGCCTTTTTCTTCTTCAAGCTCGTGTATCTGCCTTGCAGCTTTTTCATAGAAATCGGATTCGAGCGGCACGAGTTTTGATTTGCGTTCGTCTCTTAAGATATCGTTGAGGTTGATGCGTTGTTCAGGCATATTCGGCTGCTCCCCGGCACAGGAGGTATATTGCCGCATACTCGGGCAGTGTATTGATGCCTTCGGTAACTCTAAAGCTTTTTCCTTTCATCTCGACAACTGAATTCTGGGGTTTCAGAGGAGAAATAACGTCTATTTTTATTTCGTTTTCACTAAAAACAACGGCATCATTTAGCGGCTCGAATTTTTCAAATTCCGAGCGCGTAAGGGGAACTACCCGCATCCCCGAGCCTCCGTGAAGGGAGGAAGCCATGCGGATGAGGCGCCTTGTGTCTGCCGTGACGGGTTCGTCTGTATCTCTTTTTACAGCTTTAACCCGAACATAATCAATTATGCTTGGACGAACCGACCACATACTTTGGTTTAGATCCAATCCAGTGTCCAAAATAGCTTTTCGAAGTTCATCGTAAGATTCAAAAGATTGCAGGCTTTTCACGATATTTTTTGCTTTGAATTTCGATATGCCTTCGATTTTCTTAAATTCTTTCAAAGCCTCTTCATATTCTAATAATCTAATTCTTTCAAAAAATTTTATGGTTTCCTCTGCAACACGTTTTCCAATGGTTGACATCTCTTCCATTTCGTAAACTGTTTCATGCGCCATTGGATGTTGTCTCAACCCGTCATGAATTTTAATTTTCTTTTTCTTTTTACCTAATGCAAATTTATCATCGAAACCTGTCAAGGTAACATAATCCACAATCTCCCGCCTCTCCGGACTCTCAAGCGTCAGCACCTTCGGGTCGCGCACATGGATATGATACCCGCGCCCGCCCGAGAACACGATTTTGACGCTGTCCTCTGAAAATCCAAAGTCTTCCAGAATAAAATCTAGAAGCTTGCTCATTTCTTTTTTCACGGCATCGAGCATCTCTTTATACGACCTTCCCCTCACCTCAGGAGGCAGGTGGTCGGCGTCGAGGTCGAAAATCAGGTCAGCACCCTGCCACTGTTTCTCCTTCATGGTAGCTGCGCTTGGGAACTGGTAATATGCTGCTGAGTGATACACGTGCGCAGGAACCATTCCTCTCAGGTACTCAATCGTTTCGTTCTCTCCTGAGAATGCTTTGTGGCGACGCATCACCACTTCTGGAAGTTCATCAAAGAATATAAACCCCCATTCTCGTTTAGTAAGCTCTGGAGGCATCGTGAGCCCGCAAGTCTGGTAATAATCCCCGAATCTCTTCCTGAGAAACTGCTTTGTTCTGAAATTCACGGGACTTTATTGTCCTGCAACCTTAAAACCGTATTTATTCACAAATTGTAATAGATTATGAGTAATATTTGCGAAAAGCACAGGCTATCTTTGTAAGATATTTCTATATTATTGATCCAATAATTCTATTCAGAAGTTCAAGTGGATGTAGGTATATTAGAATAGTCAAGGTTCCGAATATTAATCCCCACACTAATACTCTTGAAGCGAGGTTTAAAGTTTTAAATCTTGGCATTAAATCCGATTGACCCAGATCGTATATTTCCTCGGCATATTGTGTTGCAATACGCTCTCTATCATTTAGCAAATTCTTGATTTCAGAGACATATTCATCCTTTGAAATATTTGTAAAACTACCAAAATAAAATAGATTTAATCTACTTTTATCTTCTATTTTTCTGGGATATATTACATAGATGCTTAAAATTGCCGAAATTATAGAAGCTAAAACGGTAAGAATAAAACCAATTTTCAAAATAATATCGTAGTCAGAATTAGGTTTAAAAATATCAACTACCTTAGTCAGCATAATTACTAAAATTATTCCTGAAATACCAAGTGTAATATTGGCTTTTTTATCACACGTGTCATTAAGTTGCATATGGACTCTAAGAATATCTCCTAAAAGTGTTCCCGCAAGTAATCTTGGTAAAAGCTCTTCCTCAGGTTCCTCTGGCAAATTATCACTTCCGTTAATTTTTATAATATTTTTTATCATATTTAAAATTAATTCCACTTGATAGAAATCTATATGGTTTTATAACACGTAGAAGCTTTAAATATGCAACAAAAAATTTTAAATGACACGCCCCTTTCAGGGGAAAATAAGCCTGTTAGAAGCAATAAACTTTATAGAGACGTAATTTTTGGGGATATTGAATTAACACCATTGGCTGTAGATATCATAGACACTCCAGAATTTCAAAGACTAGACGGAATTCAACAACTGGGTTTTGCCAGCTTTGTGTATAGAAACGCCAAACATACTCGATTTGATCATTCAATTGGAATATACCACGAATCCAAAAATATGATCCGAACAATAAGAAACAACCACGTTAGATTTAATATGCCACCTATTGAAAATATTCTAACAGGGTTGCACCCAAATGGTGAAAACAAATTCAACACCTTTGTTGAGATAATCGGAATTGCAGCACTATTACATGATATAACTCATATACCATCGGGTCACGCATTAGAGGATGAATTAAAAAGTTTGTATTTAAAACATGACGATATCAAAAGTTTAAGATTGTATAATTATTTATATGATAAAAATAGTAACCTTTGTAAAATTTTTTCAAACCCGAATAATTATCTTTCATTCATATCCAATGATGATTTAAGAGATTTAATTTTTTTGATTCTCAAATATAAATATAATCCAAATGATGAATCTTATATTCCATTTGAGGAAATCCTAAAAGTAACCAAGCGGGAAATAGTGGATGATTCACAAAAGCAAATGATTCTTAAATTAGAGGATATTTATAAAAAATTTACCAGCAAAGAGAATCTATGGTTTGAACCATTTATGAGCGAAATAATCTCAAATACTATATCGGCAGACCTACTCGAATATTTAAAAAGAGATGTTTGGGGGACAGGGTTGGATTCAAGTATTGATTCAAGAATCGAAAAATATTTTGTTATAAAAAAAGATGCTATAACTGATAAACATCATTTAGTGATAAAGTTGATGGGTGAAAAAGGTTTAAGACCAGATACTATTTCTGCGATAATAGATTTAATGGAGTTACGCTACGCGCTGGCTGAGAAAGTCTATTATCATAAAACTAAGGTTGCAGCAGATGTTATGCTGGGAAAATTACTTGAGATAGTTGAAAAACCCTCAGATTCAAATCCATATGTGGATACCATGGATCATAATATTAATACAATGAGGGAATGGAATCTCTATGCGTATATTCAAGAAAGGGCTAGATCAGAAAAAAAATTGTTCGCCGAAGAACTCTTAAACATGATACAAAATAGGAATTTATATAAATCCTGTATAATTATCCCAAATGAACTTAATGCAGGAGACCGCACTATTTTGTATGAACATTTTCGAAAAGCACAGGATTCGGAGAAAAATATTCATGATTTCGAAGAAGAAATTAATCATATTTTTAACGACGATAAAGCGCATGTATTAGTCTTTTGTCCACCAAAAAAACCCCATGCAAAAGAAATAGGGGTTTTTGTTGAAACTGACAGAGATGTATCCCCTCTGAGTCGAGTTATAGAAGGGAAGAGTATCATCCCTGAACCAAAAGTCGATCGTATAAAAAACTTAAATAAAAGTTATCCATTATTATGGAAACTTTTAATTTTTATTCATCCTGAAGATTACAAAAACGAATTGACCCGACATGTAATAATTGTAAAAATTTGTCAATTTTTAGAAAAATTAATGCCTGGCTTAAAATTACCTAACGAAATATTTGTCGAAGAAAAATTTGCTATCAAATATAATTCACCAGAAAATGTTTTAAAAAAATGGGAAAATGAAAAAAGAGATAGTGGGGATAAATGGTTGAACCAACCTGATCCACATATTGTTCAACAAATTAGAGATATCATTAAGGATAAGAATAGATGGACTGGTTATCTTATCAATGCTAGAAAAGAAATAAAAACATTAAATGAGTTTTGTGATCATCTTTATGTAACTGAGCTGCAAAAATTTTATCTAGAACAACATGGGATAACAGTTAAGATAACCCCCAAACAATTTTTAGAAGATGTGGCTTCAGCAAAAATAGAGGCCCGTTTTGGTGAAGTACCGGCGAAAATATGTAACTTACCTCATTGTAAGGAACTTTATAAACTCGGTTATATTTCCATTCCCACATGATTTGGTTAAAACCAGATATTCCTATTTGGAACAATGCATCGTTAGATAAGCTGTCTGAAAAATTCGGCATTTCTCGCGAAGGTATGGTGAAAAATGCAGAAAATATTTTGGAATCTTATCAAAAAAAACACACACATGCTAAAGAAAACACTAGCATTGCCTATTTAAAAAAGATGGGCGAACTACGTAAAGTAAACTCAATAATTAGTGGCGATATGAACGCCTCAGCTCTGTTAAAAATAAAAAAAGATGGCTTTGTAATTGTATATTCAAACGTCGAAAAAAACAAAGGGAGAAGAAATTTTTCTATTGCCCATGAAATTGGACACACTTATTTTTATAACATCAATGATTTACCTCGTACAATTGCGCCGATCGAGTCAATGCGCTCCGAGGACATTGAACGACTTTGCGATATATTTGCGGCTAATCTCCTTATGCCTAAAGAAAAAATGTTCAATCAAAAGATCTTTAAATCTGATTTTTATTTCAAAACGATACATGATATCGCAGAAAAATTCGGAACAAGCGTAGAATCTTCATTTTTAAGAATAGCAGAACTAGATTTAATACGGGATCATCGTGACCAAAACTTTTTTGTTGCGTGGATAAGGCCAAATGCAAGGTCGTCTCAAAAAAGTCCGTACAACTGCATATGTGCAACACCAAGGAAATTTGATATCGAGAAGTTTTCGCTAAATGAAAAACTTTTCAATCGAAAGATAATAAAATCTGATGAGCCACCTGAATGCGAACTAGCCCGAATACACATAAAATCTTCTGATACCAATTATTCGCTTGAATGTCAATGCACAGCACATTTTAGAAAATACAAAACTGTAAATTATTCATATTTGATAGGAATCTATAAAATAGAAAGGAAAGGCAATTGCCAGTTTTTGTAAATCGTTCAATCGAACCACCGACCTTGGAGCAGTGGCTACATCGTTTTCCTATCGGGCGCCGCAGACTGTCAAAATATGTGCGGCAGGTTCGAGCCGATAAAACCTTCATTCCCATCCCTGTAATCCCAGCCTCCCTCTTCCCTCTGCCCCCGACCCGCCCTCCTGCAAGCGCGCGCCCTCCCGCTGCGGCTACGAGTGCGAGGGTGCGGATGACAACCGTTTCCATGCTAAAATCATAGCTTCCAGTTTTTCAGAAAATCGACCCTGTCAAAAT
>CAYXIP010000029.1:0-17209 GCA_964465515.1 uncultured Candidatus Methanoperedens sp.
AGCCTTTCCCTTGCTTCTCCCTCACGCATCTGCTCTGGAGGATGCTTCATGAAATAAGCCGATGCTGGCAAGAGAGCTCCTCCGATTTTTCTATCCAGTGCTATCTTCGCCACGCGTATGGCATCAACCACCACGCCTGCGCTGTTGGGGCTGTCCTCGACTGAGAGTTTCAGATCAATATAAGCCGGAACATCGCCGAAGAGCCTGAAATCAATCTTGAGGTGGCATATCTTGTTGTCGTTCAGACAGTCTATGCAACCATTGGGACCAGCATAAACATACGCATCGTAAGGGATTTGCGAAGCCACCGACTCTGTTTTTGAGATTTTCTTGGACGCAAGCCTTGACTGATCGGTCATATTCCTGAAATCCGTATTGCCCCCGATATTCAACTGGTAGGTGCTGTCGATTTTCGCCCCCCTGTCCACAATTATCTGCGTTAAAGCTCTGTGTACAATCGTTGCCCCGACAAGGCTTTTTATATCGTCCCCGATTATTGGAAGTTTTGCTACCTTGAATTTTTCAGCCCATTTTTTATCAGAGGCAATGAAAACAGGGATGCAGTTTATAAAAGCACAGCCTGCTTCAAGAGCCTGCAAAGCATACCACTTCACCGCCTCCTCGGAGCCGACTGGAAGATAATTTATCAATATATCGGCTTTTGTTCTCTTCAAGACCGATGCCACATCCACAGGTTTTTGCTTTTCATCCACTTTGAAATAATCCTTCATGTGGAGCGCAACGCCGTCGAGCACCTTGCCCTTCATCACCTGAACATCCATCTCCGATACGTCAGAGAACTTCTTGGTGCAGTTGGGCTCTGAAAAGATAGCTTCGGATAAATCGGTTCCTACTTTCCTCTTATCAACATCAAAAGCAGCAACGGGCTTTATATCAGAAATGAGATAACCCCCGAGGGCATTGTGCATCAATCCGGGTACGAGTTCATCTGAGTTTTTAACATGCTTATAGTACTCAAGTCCCTGAATCAACGAAGAAGCGCAGTTACCTACGCCTGCGATTGCCACGCGAATGTTAGCCATCAGATTTCCTCTTATACCCGCTCATTGATATTCTTTCTCCAACTTAAAAGTTGTTATTAGTCCTCGTATTTTAATACGGGGTCTTTAAGTACTTTTCTGACATACGCAATTCTCTGGAACACTGTAATGAAGGAAATTACCGCCACGAGCAAAATCGCCCAGTTAACCTCAGCAATGAAAGCACCAATGACTATGATCAGCATCCTTACAGCCCTCTCCCCCACTCCTACCGATGCATCTGCGCCTGCTGCTTCAGCCCTTGCCCTCGTGTAGCTCACCATAAGCGAACCCACAATTGCAAGCGCACCGATGAACCAGTAAGGGAAAAGAGAAAAGGCGGTCAAGCCGCCGTACATTGCCCCGATTATGACAGCTGCGTCTGCAAATCTGTCGCTTACCGAATCCATGAAGCCACCAAATCGCGTTATCCTGTTATTCTCGCGGGCAACAAGACCATCGAGTACATCGAAAAACCCACCTGCAAGAAGGAAAGCTCCTGCCATGAAAATCTTTCGTTCTGCAAAAAGAGCCGCTGAGACAAGGCTTAAAAGGAGTCCGAAAATGGTTATGGTGTTTGGATTTATTTCAGTAATGTTTCTTGCCAGGGGTCTTAATGCATCCCTGATAAATTCCTTTATCTCTTCAAGCATTGTTTTTGTATTGTTTTATGCATATTTAATATTACTTTTGTTCATTTCATATTCTTTTTTTAATTTCAGCGCATCGGTTTCAAGATTCGGGCTTTCGCTTATCACCATACCTTTGATATCGAAATCACAAAAAGCCTGCGCAAGCTCGGTATATTTAAAATCAGATTCATCGAACACCAGATGCCTTTTCTCACCTTTATCCGAATATTCTATCCCTGAAACATGTATATGCATATTCTCAAGCCCTTCTCGCCCCAGCTTATCCTCCACACGAGTAAGAACAAAGGCAAATTCATCACGGGAATTAAATTTCCCGGTCAGGGCATGAAGATGCGAAAAATCAATGCACGGCAAAACCCCTTCCACGTCTGTAATACCAAGCACTTCATCCAGTGTTCCGAACTGTGAATAGCGCCCCATCGTCTCGATGCGTAATACGATAACCACGCCTTCGCTTTTTAATTGCTTTGTAATCGCCGTAAGCTCTTTTTTTATTTTTTCATATACTGCCTCACGCTTCCTCTTGCAAAAACCCGCATGGATTACCACGCTTTTCGCCCCGCAAATGCTTCCTATCCTTGCAGAGTTCAGGATTCGTTCCCTGCTTTTGATAAGCGTTTCACCCTCAGCATTGAGGTTGATATAATACGGGGCATGCACGCTCAATTGTATATCAAGCTGCTTCGCTTTTTCGCTAATTTTTCGCGCCGTCCTCTCCCCCATCTTGACGCCTCTGACAAACTCAAGCTCCATGCAGCCAAGACCGAGTTCATGGACTCGCATTATACCCGAAAGACTGCCGTTTTCTCTTGAGCTGATTGGTGTGCCTGCCGTTCCAAAAAGTAATTCCATCAACCCTCTATCGTTGGAGGGGAATAGCCATACCACGAACCTTCCTGCTCAAGATAATACAGCGCATCCTCAAGCTTCTCCTTGTGTCCCTCCTCGAAATGTACAAGTTTCAAGAACAGGTCTTTACTTGATTTAACATCAGTTTTCTGTGCGCTCTTGGAATATAATTCAATAGACCGCTTTTCAGTCCTTATTCCAAGCGTCAGAACATCCTTTGTCTCTGCTATCCCCATTGGCTCAAGGGATTCTGGGAAGATTCGCCTCGCTTTTTCCCGGTTCTCTTCATCCAGTACGCTTAGATCAATGGACTTTCCTGATATTGTTTTGTATTCCTTCTCAAGCAGTTCCCTGTGCTCTCCCTCGTCCCTTGCAAGTCCCCTGAAAATCGCCTGTGCTTTCTCATCCTCAACAAGTTCGCTGAATATCGAATAATATTCCTTTCCATATATCTCAATCGCTATCGCCTCTGTCAGAATGTCAAGAAGCGTTTCTTTCTGGTTCGTATTATTCACCCACATAGAGGTTGATTTCAATAGGTAATAAATATAATGCTATTTAAGGGGGAAAAGCCATTTACCAGCAATGACAGACCATCCGAAAGTCAAGGACTACATGACCCAGGAAGTGGATACTGTTTCTCCTGGAAACACGGTCAAGGACGTCATAGAGCTTATACGGAAAACGGGGCATGACGGTTTTCCTGTGGTGGAGGATAGCAGGGTTGCGGGTTATGTATCAGCATCCTGTCTGCTTGAAAAAGGACTTGGTGAAAAAATCTCAGATATCATGAGCCGCGATGTACTTGTTGCTGATACTGAGATGGACATGACCGATGTGGCTCGAGTATTGTTCAGGTCTGGAAAATCAAAATTACCTGTTGTCGATAAAAGCGGACATCTTCGCGGGATTATCACAAATTCAGACGTCATACGCTCGCATATCGAGAGGACAAGCCCGCAGAAAGTCTGGACGCTCAAGAGAACGCTTGAGGCTATCCATAATATCCATGTGGATGTTGTACGTGAAGCGGTCAATATAGACGAGCTTATACCCACGCAGCCAAAGGTATATGCGGATGAACTCGACGGCAGGATATACGAACTGAAAAAGGGGCTGGCTGAGCCCATAGTGGTGATAAAAAAACCCAACAGGCTCATTCTCGTAGATGGGCATCACAGGGTTATAGCAGCAAAAAAACTTGGAATAAAAAGTATGGATGCCTATGTCATCCCTCTAAGTGATGAGATAACCCTCGGGATGGAAAAGACTGCAGCATCATCCGGGCTTCGCACGCTCTCGGATATAAGAATACTTGATTATGCCAAGCATCCTCTCATAGAGATTACAAAGAGGCTCAAAAAAGAAGATGAAAACGGTCTGGCAAATGTCCCGTAATACCGCGTATTTAAATAAGGGGTTTACTAATAAACAGCAAGCTTACCCAGGATATCTGTTTTTGAGATGAGCCCGACAAATTCCCCGTTAACCCGAACCATGAGCCTGCCCACCTTTTCCCTGTTAAAGACCTTCACCACTTCGTAAAGAGGCGTTTCGCCTTCAATCGAAATTATCTCCTTTGTCATAATATCCTTTATCTTCAGGCTGGTTTTGCCCTCAGCAAGTGCTTTCCCGATATCTGTAAGGGTAACGATGCCTACAATCTTTTCCTTATCCTTTACAGGAGCCCCGTGGATATTATTCTTGACAAGGATTCTTGAGGCTTCCTGTATCGTTGCTGCCGCAGGAATTGTTATTGGATTTTCTTTCACATAGTTTTTAACAGGTCTTTTGGGAAGTGATACCATTTCATTTATAACGAATAATATTGAATTCTGGGTGTCGTCCCTTCCAATCACTTCCCCTCGCATCACCAGTTTGTTCACGGGTGTTGGTCCTATCACGATATTATCTCCCACATCAAATTTTCGTATATCCCCTATAACGTGCACGGTAGCGTTGCACAGATCAGGATGCCTGACCGTGGTAAAACTGATTTCGCTGGCTGTGGCATTCTCCACTACCTCGTCATTCCGTTTTATCGGTACTATTGTCTCTTTGTCCAGTTCAGCTAAGCTCAGGGCTCGATAGGTTGCGCCTGTTGACTTGTATCCGCCTTTCGGTCCTGGTACTCCCTCAACCAATCCTAACGCTTTGAGCGATTGCATCTGATTCCGAACTGTGCCCGGATTTCTTCCTATAATCTCTGCAATATCCTCTCCTTTGACAGCCTGTTTTTTAGTCCTGTACAGATTGATGAGGGCAGTTAAAATTTCTTTCTGGATTGGTGTAAGCTCCATATATTCAAAACTCTCACGTTGTCAGTATAGAAGCGGTCAATATATATATTTATTGATGATGACAGTTAGCACCTTTTTGCTTTAACTGAACTCATATAATTAATATTGCCTTATTTTTTCTCCCATTTCTCAAGATACAGCACTTCCGAGAGGGTTTTTCCCCTTTTTATCTCATCCCTTATCCTGCGTTCGTTCTTTTCAACTTCAACTGCTCTTCTTGCAATTTCGTATCCACGTTCCTTCGGGACAACAACCACACCGTTGTCATCTCCAACTATAAAATCGCCGGGTTTAACGGTCTTTCCTCCGCACTTTATTTCAGCATTTATTTCTCCAAATCCCTTGGGTTCGCCTGCATTCGGCACTACTGAGGTTGCAAAGACCGGGAATTTGAGGCGCCTTATATCATCCACATCTCTTACTGCGCCATCGATTACCACGCCTGCAACACCTTTATTGATACAGCTTAAGGTCGCAAGCTCGCCCCACGGGGCGACGTGGGGACTGCCGTTATAGATTACAATAACATCGCCTTCCTTTGCAATGTAAATTGCCTCCACGGTCTTTGCCCAGTCGCCCGGAAATGTGGCAACTGTTACAGCCCTGCCTGCCATTTTTGTTCCAGGGCATATGGAATGAATATTTTTCATTGCACCTTTCCTGTGCATGGCATCAGAGATATTGGGTGTGGAAACCCGTTTCAGTAATTCTATGGTTTTCTCATCGATTGATTTCTCCTCCGCTTCTATGATAGAGGGACTGTCTATACTTTCACGGATAGCCCTTGCTGCTTCAGTTACATTGGATGATCGAACGATATTTCCGCCAACGATGACGATACTCGCACCTGAAAGTACAGCATCCGCAGCGCTTTTTGCATCAAGACCGCCGGCGACTGCAACAGGCACGTTGAGCTTGAGCTTCTTGAGGATTCTGACAGGCTCCTCGCCCATCATCTGCTGGTCAATTCCCACATGTATATTGATATAATCAATCCCGAATTCTACGAGTTCTTTTGCTCTTTCTGCATGACTTGTGGAAATCAGGTCCGCCATGAGTTTCACACCGTATTTGCGGGCTGCCCTTATTGCATCCTGGATGGTGGAATTATCGGCGCTACCGAGCATGATAATTATATCTGCACCTGCCTTGGCTGCCATCTCAACCTCAAGAGCGCCTGTATCCATTGTTTTCATGTCGGCAAGAATAACATGCCCGGGAAACGCATTTTTTAGTTCTCTAATCGCATCCATGCCCTCGCTCTTGATAAGCGGCGTACCAGCTTCAATCCAGTCCGCTCCTCCCTCAACTGCCTCTTTTGCAATCTGGATGGCACGCTCAGTTTCAAGAACATCGAGAGCTACCTGCAGTATGGGTTTTATAACATCACCATTGAATAAATTAGCGTGTGTGATTAAAGCTTTAATGGTTTAGAAAAATATAAAGCCTGAATGCTTTATTTAGACAAGAGCAGGAGAATTCGATATAATCTCTATTGAAAAGCTTTCAAAGGCATTTGGCACCAATGTTGTCCTAAGAAATATTGATCTGCGGATAGGAAAAGGAGAATTCCTGACCATATTCGGTCCAAACGGGGCAGGAAAAACCACACTCATAAAAATAATTTCCACGCTCGTAAGTCCCACTTCAGGTAAGGTTATTATAGACGATATGAATATCAAAGATAACCCGATTGAAATCAGAAAGAAAATCGGGGTAATCTCGCATGAGACGTACCTTTATCATGAACTAACGGCTGCTGAAAATCTGCGGTTCTTTGGAAGGATGTATGAAGTACCGCAACTCGAGAAGCGGATAGACGAACTGATTAAACAGGTGGGCTTGACCTACAGGAAAAACGACCGTGTTCGGACTTTCTCACGCGGGATGAAACAGCGCCTTTCAATCGCAAGAGCCTTAATCCACGACCCTGCAATACTATTACTCGATGAACCCTACACAGGCTTAGACCAGCATGCCAGCGCCACATTCGATAAGATTTTAGGAGGCATGAATGCCCACGACAAGACCCGTGTTCTCATTTCCCATGATATAGAGCGTGGCATTGCATTATGTGACCGTGCAGTCATTCTCACCAATGGACATATTGCACATGAAATGAGCCAGAGCGAGATTCGAGACCTTCTCCAGTGCAGGGCGATTTATGAAAAATATGTTGGTGGCGCATGAAATTTCTTGAAATTGCGCGCAAGGACCTAAAAGCCGAATTCAGGACAAAGCAGATGCTCAATTCCATGATGATATTTGCGCTGCTTGTGATTGTTATTTTCAGTTTTGCTTTCGGGAACGAGGGTTCTATAATTATTCCTGCACTTAACAGGAAAATAACGGATTTGCTCGCACCGGGGATGCTCTGGATTGCGTTCACCTTTGCCGGAATGCTTGGTCTTTCGAGGTCTTTCGCTGTCGAGAAAGAAGAAGGATGCCTTGAAGGCTTAAAATTATGCCCAGCAGAGCGGAGCGAGATATATAACGGCAAGGTATTATCCAATGCTTTTCTGATGTTCCTTATGGAGATAGTCACAATACCAGTTTTTGTCGTGCTTTTCAGCTATGATATCAAGAACATTCCTGGCCTTGCCATTGTTGTTATACTCGGGACTTTCGGATTTATCTTTGTGGGCACGCTTCTTTCAGCCTTAACTGTAAACACGAGAACGCGCGAAATCCTGCTTCCAGTGATTCTGTTTCCTGTCCTCATTCCTGTGATACTCTCTGCTGTAACAGCAACAGGAACAATGCTTGCAAGCGGTGGAATTTCAGATATAGCGGGTGAGCTTCAGATACTTGCTGTCTATGATATCATTTTCTTCATTGTGGCGCAGCTTGTATTTGAATATACCATCGAGGACTGAAGATTTTTTGAAGGATACTATTATTATGGGTGTATCGATTAAACGAAGACTATGATAAGAAAAGCCGTTTACACACTAACCGCTATTCTTGTGCTTATTTCGGCATACCTTGTTTTTCTTTACGCCCAGGTTTCCCATTAACCCGCAGGAGACTGGCGCAAAACCCGAATGACTTCAAGATATTCTACTTCCATCTACCGATAGCAATATCGGCTTACCTTGCCTTTGCAATCGTGCTTATAGCAAGCATTCTGTATCTGCGCAGTAAACTCCAAAAATGGGATATTGTAGCAGTCTCGGCTGCCGAAGTCGGTGTTATTCTTGCGCTTTTAACCCTCGTTAGTGGCTCGGTCTGGATACGCGCAGGTGCATGGTCGTGCAATTGCTGGTGGGTGCCGTGGGATGTAAGACTGAATACCTCGCTTGTATTGTTTTTGATATACCTTTCCTACCTCATGGTGCGTCAGGCTGTCGAAGAACCTGAGAAAAGGGCACGACTATCAGCAGTTTTTGGTATAGTTGGATTTATAGGCGTGCCTCTCAGCTATATGTCCATAAGACTGTGGACGAAGGCTACGCTGCATCCTGTCATGGAATTTCATCCGTCATCCAATATGCTTGTTACTTTATTGTTAAACTTCGTCGCTTATTTCCTTCTCCTGGCATCGCTGATATTGCTGAAGATCGATAACGAGCGGTTGAAAGAAAAAGTAAATGAAGTAAAAAGAGAAAAAGAGTTATAAAATTAAGCGGCTATCGGTTCAGCCTCGATTTCCGTCTTTCTTACCTCTACCCTGCGCAAAGGATATATCGGCTTCACGTCGTGATATATGCTTGCCGAGAGTTTCCCTGTTATGACTTCCTGGACGAACTGCGGCATGTCCATTTCTTTCGCTTTTGCTTCGATGACGTTATTCATTATCGAGCGGATAGCCTTGACCTGGTTCGCCCTTGCCCTTTTGATGGTGAAACACGAGGGCTTTACCCTTATGGTATAGCCGTCTTTGGTGGTTACTGAAACGTTCGTCTCTACTGCCGAGGTCTGCCTCTTTACAAGCGAGCGCAGGTAATCCTGTGTAAGCTGGTGCCCCATGAATTTCGTATATGCCGAGTCGCCGCCCACGCGGTCGATCTTCAGAAGCAGTTTGGTGTTCTGCTTTGAGAGGTCGTTCGTCAATTCCCCGAGGGTTATTTCAACGACCCTTCCGATGAGTTTCTCAGGCACTTCAGCCACTGTTTCTCCGATATTGGTTTTACCGAACATTTCGGGTGCAACCAAGTTGTACCATTGTTTGGCTTTCCAGCCTTCTGCTGCTTTTGTTACTGCCAATTAATTTCCTCCGGATTTGAATATGAATAGGTTCACAAAATCAGGCGTTAAATAGAGCATTGGATACTTAATACTTTTGGAAGCTACCGCCACGGAGACGCAGAGACACAGAGATAAAGAACCGCACTGTACCTCGGTGCCTCCGTGGTTCATGGACGAATAACGACACCCTTAAGTTTATTCAGGATAATTCTGAAAAGCCCCATGCGGGGGTAACCAAGCGGCCAAAGGTGATAGACTCAAGATCTATTCTCGCAGGAGTTCAGGGGTTCAAATCCCTTCCCCCGCATTATTAACTTCCCCACAATTTCCTCCACCTCATCCAATCCAAAACCACTCCCCACAACCGCCAAGACCCCGCATCCCCGCTTGAAGCTCTCGATCTCCTCGCTGCTATCTGCAACGATTATACGCAGCTTATCAGAGAGCGTGAACCCGTCAGCAAGCACAATATCCTCATCCTTAAAAAATCTATCACATATCTCATCAATCTCCATCTCCCTTTCAACTCTTTTTATTAACGCAAATTTCACCGACGATGAAATCGCAATAGTATCTGCACCTGCTTTTGCATATTTCCAGGTATCCTTTCCTTCGATATCCATCTCGAAATCGCCGTGCTTGTGGTATTTCAAAGCCCCCACCGAGAGACCTCTTTTCTTAAGTTCCTTTATCAGCGCCTCCATCAGCTTTGCCTTGGCGTTCTTGTTCTTTCCCACGACGCAGGCTATAAACATTACTCAAGCCTCTGCAGATGCGTGAAAACCGAGAGCCTGTCACGCGACACAAAGCATACAAGGCAAACTCCGGAGCGCTGCGCTGCCTCAATACCTGTAGAGAGGGGCGCTGTCTTTGTTGCCACAAGAGGAATGCCTGCGCGCGCAGCCTTCATCACCATCCCTGCGGACTGCCGCCCCGTGGATAAAAGGAAATGGCGGCTTACATCTATGCCCTTAAGAATTGCTCTGCCCACAACCTTATCGAAGGCATTATGCCTGCCAACGTCTATGGCTTTTATCACGCACTTCCCTTCGTCATTAACAAGGCATGCAGCATGCGTTCCATGCGTCTTTTCATAAATATCGGATTCCAGAAAAACAAGGCTTTTTTTAATGACATCTTTTTTGAATACAATATCCGGCATGACCGAGATTTCCTCGTTCTCGTCCCACCTCACACCCACGCAACCCGAGGAGCGAAGCTCGCGCCAGAGTTCAAGATGTTCACTTTGCTCTATCTCGATATGTATCGTTTTCCCATCTATGCGAAGCGCTCGAATCTCATCCTGGTTTTTCACCACGCCTTCGCAGATGAGATAACCGATGGCAAGCTCCTTTAACATTTCAGGCGTGGCAAGGATAGAAGCCATGTGGAGCTTGTTAACAAAAAGATCAACGGTGTCCTCTACTGCTACTGTATATGTTTTTTCGTGGGCTTCTTCGGTTAATTCCTTTGCTTTGTATTGCTTCGTGTACATATTTCCTCTATATCCTTGCGGGTATTGATATTCATAAACGTTCTTAGCTCAGGATCGAATTTTTTTATTTCATCCATATCTACATAATTGACATGCAATTTGAATACAGGAGCAAGAATTATGGTTTCTCCACTTTCAATGGCGTTTTTTGTCTCCCGTATCATTGGTTTGCACCTGTAAACTGCATGCAGTGGCTCAAGAAATCCGCCTTTTCGTTGCGGGATGGCTGCATCATATCCTGCACTTTCCCTGAAAAGAAGCTTCACTACCTTTTCGTTTATGAAGGGCATATCGCATGCAGCAATAAAACAATACTCATCCATGCAGGCTTCAAGTCCGGAAAGGATGCCAGCAAGCGGTCCTTTATTTTTATATGCATCGTATGCAAATTTGTACCCCAAAAATGCTTCAAACAACTCGCCCTGCGATTTATCACGCACTGAAATTATGATGTTATCAACCACTTTCTCAAGGTTCTCAATAACGAAAGTTATGAGGGGTTTGCCGTTAATGTCTATAAGGGCTTTTTCCCGGTAACCCATGCGGCTGCCCATGCCGCCTGCGAGTATAAGCGCAGAAGACATAATCAGATATGTCCAGCCTCTTTCATGCTGAAGTGCCGTCCGTCACCGATTATAATATGGTCAAGCACCTCTATTCCCATTATCTTTCCGGTTTCTACCAGTTTCTTTGTTATCTCAATATCCTCTTTGCTTGGCGACGGGTCGCCCGATGGATGGTTATGAGCCACGATTATATGCGCAGCAGATTCGGCAAGTGCGGTTTTGAATACTTCCCTTGGATGTACGATATTTGCGTTGAGTGAACCAATGGAAATTATATCTTCTTTTATGACCTGGTTCTTGGTATCGAGGCAGAGTTCAATGAACTTTTCTTTCTTCTGCCCGCGCAATCCGGGATAGATTCGCCTGTAAACATCCTCAGGCGAGTGGATTACGGGTTTTGCCTCTTCGTTGAAAGCTTCAAGCCGCCGCGCAATCTCAAAACATGCTGCAATCTGCGCTGCTTTACTTTCTTTTATTCCGTGGATTTCCATTAACTGGGCAAGGTTTGTCTGTGAAAGTTGTTTGAGGTTGTATTGCGATAATATCCTCTGGCACAGGTTTACCACATTCTCCTTTGTTGTACCTGTCCTCAGGATTATGGCAAGAAGTTCCGAATCGCCAAGTGCTGAAGCACCGTGTTTTATCAGCCTCTCCCTTGGTCTTTCGTCCTTTTGCATGTCGCGGATTCTCAGCCTGTATTCCATAAGCTCATAGAATTATTTTCCATATGATAAAATCTTTCTAATTTATCGCAAAACCGCAAACCTATTATGAGCCTTTTTGTATAAGGCACTTCATGGATACAGAAATCGTTTTAGAGATAGACGGGAAAAAAATCCCCATGAATGAGTTTGTCAGGAAAATCCTGTGCGGGATGATTGTTGGCTCGGTTGAAACGCTGCGCGGGGTTGGAAATGAATGGAAGACAATCAATATCAGCATTAAGAGATAGCCTTAATTTCAGGTATTTCAAGAAAAACATGCAGAGCATCGCAGCCCTGCTGCCTCTTCTTCCTCAAACAAAACTCGTCAGGCAGCCGTGCGACGGCATAATGCTATACAGCTTTGCAACGCAGCAGGCACCCTATGTTTTTCAGGAGGTTGAACGCTCAAAAACTCGTTCCATATTCATAGCAGGAGGGCCACATCCCTCGGCATGCCCCGAGGAGACGCTTGGGGCTTTTGATTATGTTGTTCTCGGAGAAGGAGAGAAGACCTTGCCTGAATTGATATATGCGCTCCAGAACGGAATGGATATTTCACATACCAAGGGCATTGCATATAAGGAGGATAACAAAATTATTTTCACAGAAAAAAGGGAACACGTTAATCTTGACGACTATCCGCCTTTTGATCCGAACGTTATGCACAGCAGCATAGAAATCACTCGCGGCTGCCCTTTTTCCTGCGCTTATTGCCAGACCCCGCAGTTATTCGGTCAGAGAATGAGGCACCGCAGCATTGATGTAATCTCAAGATATGCAAAATTTTTAGAAGATGTCAGGTTCACGTCGCCGAATGCCTTTGCCTACGGCTCGGATGGTATCCATCCACGAGTTGAAAAGGTTGAAGCTCTGCTGCGGGCTTTATCCGGCAGAATATTTTTCGGTACATTCCCCTCTGAAGTGCGCTCTGAATTCATAACCGATAAACTGCTTGAACTTGTATCCGAGTATTGTACAAATACCACCATAAACATGGGCGGGCAGTCGGGAAGCAAGAGTGTGCTTTCAAGGATTAATCGGGGTCATACGGTGGAAGATATTGTTATCGGGGCTGAGAAATGCCTCCTGCACGGCTTCACCCCTGTGGTGGATTTCATCTTCGGACTGCCGGGTGAGACAGAGGAAGAACAACTTGAAACCCTCAAACTCATAAAATGGCTCACGGGAAAAGGGGCAAGAATACATTCGCACTATTTTCTGCCGCTTCCCGGTACGCCGCTTGGGAACAGAGAGCCTGCGCCGTTATCTAAAGACGCGGATAAAGTAATGGGCGAACTGGCGCTTCGTGGGAAGGCGACCGGGGTATGGTCTAAAGCTTGATATCCTCGTTCTCAACCAGAATCCTGAATTCCTCAAGACTGACGCGCCCGCTTTTCTGGAATTTCTCCTTCGCCTCTTCCCGTTTACCCACATTTTTCTGGTCTTCCTTGGCTAACTGGATCTCCTTCATCTGTTCAAGATATATTCCCAGTTCATCCCGCAGTTTCGGAATTTCAGCCTTGATAGCTGCTATTTTCTTGCGAAGCGGCGCAATACCTTTGTATTTTTCAGATAACAGGGAGTGATACGAGTCCGCTTCCTTCCGAAGTGTATCTATTTCCTTATAAAAGGCAATCAATTCCTCATGGTATTTCTGGGATTCCTGCGCAAGTACTTGAACCTGCGCATGCAGAGAATCCATATCCGTGTAGATCTCCCGAGCCTTGTTATACTCCACTCCTATTTCGCTGTGGATCTCGTTAGCCGACTTTGATGCCAGAAGCCTCTTGTTTAACTCATGCAGGCGGTTAAAGATGTTTATTTCATGCTCAAGCGGCAGGTCGGCTGTCAGAAAAAGGTTAAGCTCCTCATCGTACGCTTTCCCGAGGGTTTCAAGCCTCCCGCGGGCTGCCTGGTTCAGCTCATCGCGGGTTTTCTTAAGTTCACCGAGTTTTCCGCTAAATTCCTTTCCCTTGTTCCTCAACTGGTCGCGGACCGCTTTTAATTCTGCAATCTTTGAATTGGTTTCATCACGCTTTTTTCTAAGCTCTGATGCTTTCTTGGACATTTCCTTGATCTTGGCATTAAGGTCATCACGCTTGGCTTTTAATTCCCTGCCGCCTGTATTATGGAGGGAGATTTCGCGAAATGTGTTTTTCAGTTCCCTCTCGCTCTGCTCTATCCGCTGCCTGAGAAGGTTGATTTTTTCTTTTAACTCCCGCTCCGAAAGCTTGGGATATGCCTTAACTTTAATATCCTGCGTCTGTTCGATAACAGGTTCAATAGAAACTTCAACACGAGCCTCATTTGCAGCTTGTACCTGCACATTCTCGGATTCAGCCAACGTTAATCCCACCTTTTTGTTTTTCCCAGTATGCAAGGGCATTTGTATGGCTTTCAATCCTTTTTTTTAACCAGTTGTATCGCCCCTCGATTTCATCTTTTTGCTTATCATAATCCTTGAGAGAAGTGGTCTCCTGCTTCGGTTTATTCTGAATGGAGAGGAGTTCATTATGTGAAGCATTGGCTTCATTTAATTTATCCACAACCCCTTTGCATGTAACAGTTATTCCTGCTTTCTTAGCCGCAGATTCTAAATCGTAAAGTAGCTTTTTTATCTCTGTTATCGTCCTTTCCTCGTCTTCAATGCTTTTGCAACTTTGAAGCCTTTTCTCAAACTCATCTATCCTGCTGCCCAGCCGAATTATATCCTGAACGTCGGCGAACTTATCGGTACGCATCTTTTCAAGTACATGAGCGAATATCTCTTCCCTCAGTTTTTTTGCCTGGTGAAAAAGGAGATAATATTTTTCGTTCAGAACTGTGATTCTTGTTTCAGTGGCTTCTAACTCTTTTTTAACCATATCAGCCTGCTGTTTGACAGAAGAGAGCTTGCTTTCAAGCTCTGAAAACTCAGAATTAAATGCAAGAAGAAACCGATTATGCTTATCAATAACCATTTCGATTAATCTATCGCTTTCAATCACTTCTGTCATATCTTCACCATCTGGGCATGGGGGATGCCTTCGATAAATATAATATTATCAGGGTCTATGCATCCGCATTCAACAGCGCAAGCTATTGATTTTTCACCTGCAATGTTAGCAATCGTGGCATCCAAGAGAGCTTCTTTGACTTCCTCTTCCCAGGCATCTTCACCTTTATAGAAGCCTTCATCCAGCCGAAGTACAAGCTCACCTTCCCTGAATTTTTTTCCGATAATATTCTTGTCGCAGACCGCCACGATGAGCTGCCCTTCAGTGTCGTATTTTTTCATATACATGTTCAAGTCACCCTGAACTTATCTCTGGCGCTTGGTTCGTATATTTCTCCACTGGCTTTTAATGCTTCGATAGCACGTTCAACATCGTCTTTCTTAATGCCTGATTCATCCGCTCTGGATATAATCTCTTCGATGGGTGCTACACCATTATGCTCGTCCTGAAGCTCCCTTATTATTTCTTTCAATATCTTAATTCTGTCGCGCTGGTTCTTGGTTATCCCGACGTTTATGATATCTGAATCTAATTTTCCAGTTTCGGGGTCTGTCATTACCTGTTTCAGGCTTGCCATCACGATTCTTATCACGCGCGAGGTATCCTCGGTGGTTATTTCGTTGCTCAATCGCACGCGAGAGCTGGCTTCTGCAAGACGGATGAGGGCTTCTAATTGACGGGCTGTCACAGGCACAGGGGAATTGGGGTCTTCGCCCTGTTTTCTCAAGCCGAGATAGAAGTCAATCAACTGCTTCCTGGCATCGTCCTGGATGATGGGAAAGATATTTCTCTTGGTATAAGCGATATATTTCCGAAGCATCTCGGACTCTATGACAGGCTGGATGACCTCCATCGCTGCGTTTATTTCCTTCTGGCTTATGCCCGAATTAATGATACTGTCCTTCCTCAAAGCAAGCTCGCCTGCATAATGGGCTTTCAGGATATGCTCTGCGATTGCAGTATCCCTGCTCACCAGAGGCTCATCCGTTAGAATGAAAATCAAATCAAACCGCGACAGAAGCGCAGGGGGCATGTTAATCTGCTTTGCAATAGGTTCATACCTGTCAAACCTTCCGAACTTGGGATTGGCTGCGCCCAGAAGCGCACATCGCGATTTCAATGTCGCCATAATGCCTGCTTTTGCTATGCTTATGGTCTGCTGCTCCATAGCCTCGTGCATTGAACTTCGGTCATCAGCTTCCATCTTGTCAAGTTCATCCACGCAGGCAAGACCCATATCCGCAAGTACGAGCGCCCCGGCTTCAAGCGTCCATCTCCCTTCCCCGAACTCGTCCTTGACCGCCGTTGCGGTAAGACCTGCTGAGGTTGAGCTTTTTCCGCTTGTGTATATACCACGGGGTGCAAGCTTCACGCCATAGCGCAGCAGTTGCGATTTAGCCACACCCGGATCGCCCACAAGAAGCACATGAATATCGCCTCGAATTCGAGCGCCGTCGGGCAGGTTTTTCGGGATGCCTGAGAAGAGCTGCAGTGCCATGGCTTCCTTGACTTCCTCGTAGCCATAGATGGAAGGAGCTATCGAATATATTATTTTTTCATAGACCTTGGGGTCTTTTCCAAGGGCAAGAATCTTCTCTATGTCCTCCTTTGATAGCTCAATCTCCTCAAACTCCTTATCCTCGATTTCAATCGAGATTCCATCAAGAACAAGGTCGAAATAAGTGCTTTTCCCATGAGGAGTGCTTCTCTGGTATGAGCGCAGTATTCCTGAGATGACAACGCGGTCACCCGGTGATACAATCCCTGCAAGGTCGTCGTCAACATCCACGTCCAGCGTCTGGGGCTGCTCACCACCACGAAGTTCATCAGGCGATTCCTGTATTCGCAGCTTCTGTGCATCTATAAATTCCGACTCCTCATGTACAAGTTTAAACGGACCTTTTCTTCCGCATGCCTCGCTTTCGCATTCAAAAGGCTCAACGAACTTGCCCTCCGCCTGGGGAACTATTGTGATATTCCCGCACCGCTGGCATTTGAATGCTGCATTGATAATCTTGGGTCTTACCTCCGTAGCCTTTCGAATGAGACCCGAAACTGCTATGAATTTATTGATGTTGGCACTTCTAAGTTCCCTTATCTGGATGCGTTCAGGCAGCTTTATTATCCTGACATGGGTGCTGGTAAAAATAATATCGGCAGGAAGGTCGATTGATAGAAGAGCCTCGTTGGCATGTTTTAAAACATGGTCGGGATGCTCAAGCAACTCCCGCGCAATTTCCATATCGAACCTCTCAAGGTCGGGGAACTGGATGAACAGGGTGCGTTTTTCGGGGTAATCCTTGGCAAGCTCGAGTATGTTCTCCCAGTAATAGCGTTTGAAGAAATCTTCCCAGACATGGTGCGATGATTGTGCCATTTGAAACTATTAAAGTCCGAAAGGTACATCAAGCTTTCGAG
>CAYXIP010000030.1:0-16445 GCA_964465515.1 uncultured Candidatus Methanoperedens sp.
CGTCTGGCATAATCTGTTGAACTTGTATACCACCACTTAATTCTGTCCCACAGCCATAGCAGCCCAAAGGCTAATATAATATATTGCAAGAATAGGCTTAAAGTCTTCCTTTAAGAAAAATGAGTGAAGAAAAAGTTATTATATACATTAATAAATGCCTTGATGAAGGGCGGATGTCTGAAGCAGTAGAAACTGCTAAACTTACAGGGGTTTTGCTTTCAAAAGAAGAGCTCACAGCTTACATTTACAAATATCTTGAAAAAGGCTGGATGTCAAAGGCTTTGGCAGGCTCCAAAGCTTCCGGCATAGAGCTTACAAAGGAAGTTCTTACTGGATATGTCAATAAATACCTTGAAGAAGGGCGAATATATTCTGCCATAGAGGCTTCCAAAATAATCGGAATGCCACTTCCAAAGGATAAAATCGTCATGATTGGCAGAGAATGCCTGCTGAAAGGGAAACTCGAACAGGGAATGGAAGCATACAAGCTTGCCGAAGAAAACCCGCCTGATGGAGAAGTGGTTATCTGCGGCAGCCTGTGTTTTAAAGAAGGGCAGCTGTATCCCGGCTTGGAGGCTTACAGAATAGCTAATAAAACTCCGCCTGAGGAAGAACTGGTTATCTGCGGTAACAGGTGTTTAGATGAAGGACGAACATCCACGGGCCTGGAGGCTTACAAGATAGCCAACAAGACCCCGACCAAGGAGATGCTGCGTGCATGCGGCGAGAAGTGCCTGATTGAAAAACGCCATGATGACGCAAGAAAAGCTTTCGTGGCAGCACAGAAGGTTGAGGAAGAAAAAGCAAGGCCAATCGAGGTAGAGGAGATATCTCTTGAGGAGCTTCGTTGCTCAAAGGAGTTCGAGGAGGCGTGGAAAGGTTTCGCACCCAGAGCATGTTCGGACTGCGAGAACGAGGAAGTATTCAATGAGAGGTATTTTATCCTTTCAAGATGCCCTGAAACCAGCGAGGAAGAGGAGCGGCTTGATAAGCTCATGGAAAAGCACGGAGTAGAGCACTATGCTGTGGGAGTGTTCGGGAACAACAGTGGATTCGTTGATTCGGCGATATGCAGGAAATGCGGCTCCCAGAACGTGTTCTTTGATTGAGATTATTCTTTGCTGATAACTACACAGTACATCTCAGAGTCGGTATGCGGAGGTTTTTCAGTCGTACCTTTTTCTATCCGCTCGTCTGGATAGCCGAGCTTCTCGCATACAAAAATACGCCTTGACAGACCCAGAGATTTCAGAAGACCTGCAACTTCATTTATCCCGAAGGAGGAGTCGGGAAGAAGTAAAACATTTTTACCGTTTCTCAATTCCGTTGACAGCATGCTCTTTACAATGCTGATATCGCGCGCATGGGCTGTGATTACAGAAAGCTGCTTTATATCAAGGTGCAATCTTGCACAGGCAAGCTGTAGCGAGGAAATCCCGGGGATAATCTCATCACCTTTTCTTGCATATTTCCCAAGACCAAAGAGCATAGGGTCTCCTGTGGAGAGCACAACTGCATTTTCAGGAAGAGAGCGAAGGGTATAATCCGTGATCTCATGCGCCTCGCATTTAATATGTTCTTTTGCCAGCTCTATCGCCCTTCTTGAGCCGAATATTATCTTTGCACTCTCGATTGCAGATATTGCCTCCTGCGTCAGAAGATTCGGGGCTGCACCAACGCCTACTATTTTCATAAAGCGTCACGTCCCAATCTTGGCTCACCGCTGTCTCGAAGCAATGTTCCGTTCCTGTTAAAAAGCACAACCCTTTTCCCCGATTTTTTTACCGCCTTTTCAAATACACGGTCGATGAGAGGATTTTCAGGAACATCATCCACCATTTCCTGAATCGAGAGGTATCCGCTGCCTTTTAATATATCATGAGACGCCCATTTCAGTATCAGCCCTGGAAGCCCTGCGATTATCACCTTTGCATCTTTTTTTGCAGCTCTCAATCCTCGTGAGATATCGCTTCCGATAAGTATAACCTCGTAATCCGGGAAAAGCAAGTGTGAAAAACGCATCCCCATTCTTCCTGTAGTTAGAACGAGTTTGTCTTTGCTCCTTATGACTTCTTCCTTCATCTCTCCCAGATGTTCGTTCCACGGCTCCACAAAACCAGTAGTGCCGAGAATGGATATCCCTCCTTTTATTCCCATTTTTGCATTAAGCGTATGCTTTGCAACTTCTTCGCCATCCGGAGCTGAAATGGTAACGTATGCGCCTTTTGTTCCTGTCTCAGAAAGCGCCTCTTTTATGGCTTCTTCTATCTGGCGCATGGGGGATGGGGTTATTGAAGGTCTGCCTTTTTTTGACCCGATGCCTGTGCCTGTTTTTATTGTAACATTATCATATTCCCTTGCTTCTGCTATGATTTCCAATCCTGCTGTCACATCAAAAGCATGGTCGCCTGAATCCTTAAATACCGATGCTTTCCCGTTTTTAGCAACAACAGGAAGCATTGCACGAAGCCCGATTGGTATGGGGACTGAGACTTCCGATACCTCCTTTTTTAACGAAAGTACTGCCGCCTTTGCTGCAGCAGCTGCTGTTGTTCCTGTGGTATAGCCACGGCGCAGCAGCGAGCCGTCTGAGAGAAGAACATAGCGCCCGCAGGATATTTTTTGAGCGAGCTCTTTCAGGGGTATCTTGGCTCTTGCAGCCCATTCATCTGGTATTTGAAACTTGTTAACAGGGTCTATCATCCTGCCCCATTGATTATCGTATCCATTATTAAGCATGCTTTTTTTCTCATAGAAAAAGTAGAAATACCACGGATGATAATTATAAATTGTGGGAGCATGCCAAAACTCGCAATCATCTACGGCACAGGTTCGCACAATACAGAGCGGATGGCAGTTGCGATAGAGGAAGGTGCAAAAGCTGAAGGCATAAAGACCGTGTTGAAAAATGTCAACGATGCAGACAAGAATGAACTCAGGGATGCGGATGCTGTAGCCATAGGTTCACCCAACTATAACCATGCCATGATGCCTACGGTTAAGAAATTCCTGAAGGATCTTGCTGATATCGAATTATCCGGGAAAGTTGGTCTTGCGTTCGGGTCGTACGGCTGGAGCTTTGAAGCCACAGATGATATCAACAAAATATTAACATCCTATGGCATGGAGATGGTTAAGGATTTATTGATTAAGAGGATGCCTGGAGATGAGGAGCTTGAGTTATGCAGGAGGGTGGGTTCACTGTTAGCATGTCAAATCAAGAGGTAAGGAGGTGTTATGTGCAGCGTAGGAGATTCATTCGGAGTAGAGCTTGAAGGCGGCATGGAGCCGCACCAATATGTATGCAACCACTGCGGCAAGGAATTCAAAGGCATAGGCGCCGGTCAAACCTGCCCGAAATGCCATTCCAGAGATGTGAAGTGCATTGAATGAAAAATAGCAGTAATCTTTGCGACCTTTGCGCTCTCTGCGGTGAACCACCGCAAAGCACGCCAAGAGCGCAAAGTATTGGTTTAGATCAGGTAAAATTATGAAAGTAACACTGATTCATGCCGACTGGTGTCCTGTCTGCCAGGCAACCAAGAAGCTGTGGAATGAGCTGAGTAAGGAACATCAGTTTGATTATGAAGAAGTGAACCTGACATCGCCCCTCGGTATGGAGTATGTGAAGAAATATGCGTTACATTCTGTGCCAGCTACTTTGATCGATGATAAGGTTGCATTCCTGGGTCTGCCCGAAAGGGAAAAGGCAAAAGAGGCAGTGAGAAGCGTTTAATAGAAATAAAACTAAATGGTATCAAAAAGGAGTGTGATAAAATGGTTGTAGTATTAAAAGAAGGCGTGTACTGGGTAGGCGCGGTTGACTGGAACATAAAGAAATTTCACGGGCATGAGTATTCAACGCACAGGGGCACGACGTATAATTGCTATCTTATCGTCGATGAAAAAGTTGCTCTTGTGGATACGGTTTACGGTCCCCATGGTCCTTATCCGCAGAAAATGATCGACAATATAGAGGAGATAATTGATGTCAAGAAAATAGATTACGTGGTAGCGAACCATGCGGAAGTAGACCACTCAGGCGGGCTTCCCGAACTTATGAGGCTTATACCGGATGTACCGGTATTCGTCTCGGAAAAAGGAAAAGAAAACATATACAAGCACTTCCACAAGCACTGGAATTTCAAAGTGGTGAAAACTGGCGACAGCGTAAGCCTCGGGAAAAACAGCCTTGTTTTCGTAAGCGCGCCCATGCTGCACTGGCCTGACAGCATGTTCACGTACCTTACGGGCAAGAATATCCTGATGCCCAACGATGCTTTCGGGATGCACTATGCCTCGTCAGGACGCTTCAATGACGAGGTGGATGAGATCGAGGTTTATCAGGAAGCCATAAAATTTTATGCAAACATACTAACTCCTCTCAGCGAATTGGTAATTAAGAAAATAGATGAGTTCAAGAAAATGAATATCCCCGTGGATATTATAGCCCCGAGCCACGGCATTATATGGAGAAAGAATCCCATGCAGATAGTGGAGAAATATTATGAATGGGCTTCGGGTAAGAACGAAGGCTCTGCTGTCATATTATACGATACCATGTGGAATGCCACTGAAAAAATGGCTCTTGCAATAGCCGAAGGGCTTGAGAAGGAGGGGGTGAAGCACAAACTTTTCCACATGGCTGTAAGCGATAGAAATGATGTGATTACTGAGATTTTCAAAGCGAAGGGGATACTTATAGGCTCACCCACGCTGAATAACGGTCTTCTGCCTACAATCAAGCCCATACTTGAGGACTTGAAGGGATTGAGGTTCAAAAACAAGCTCGGCGCTGCCTTTGGTTCCTATGGCTGGAGCGGGGAGAACGTGAAGCTCATAGAGGAGAATCTGGAGAAGGCAAGGATTAAAGTGGTGCAGGAAGGCATTAAGTTCAAGTGGCAGCCGATGAAGGATGAGCTTGAGAAGTGCGTGGAGTTCGGAAGGAGCTTTGCGGCGAAGATGAAGGGCGGGTAAAATTCAGAAATTAACGAGGGTTCCCTTATTTTTTCTGGTGGAATGAAATACTTTGTATGAAAAATCGAATTTTTTCATACAGTAGCTATGAACAATCAGTTCATGATTAGTTTCACTTTGCTCACATAAAGGATAAATATGGGTATTAAGTTAGTAGCTAACAATGACTGATTTCTTTATTCGGTCTGATGGGATAAAAATAGATCTAATCCCTGAACCATATTGCAAGTGGTGCAGTAAGCCTATACCTAAAAGCTATCGTGACCACGGCTTGTGCTATGAATGTGATAAGAAATCTTTCATAATAACTGAAGGAAAAATAAAGATTTATGAACCATTAATAAAGATTAATGCAGTTGGTATTTACGTCTTAAAAACAGCGGATACTCAACTAAGTAAAGAGATTTGGGAACTTAAAAATAATCCCTCGATTGCAGATAAGTTAGGAGAATGTATGGTCTACGTAATAAATAACCGCTATCAGGATTTGAAAAAAATGGATGTAGTAGTTCCAGTACCAAGCGGTGATTCAAAAAGACCGTATAATCAAGCAGCATTGTTAGCAAAATACATCTCAGAGCGTATTGGAATTCCTTATAAAGATATATTGTACAAAAAAGAAGAATTTCCACCCCAACATTCTGTAAAGTTAAAAGAAAAAGAAAGCAATGTTAAAGGCAAAATTGAATGCAAAGAAAAAATTACTGGACAAAAGGTTTTACTAATCGATGATACTTATATTACAGGGGATACAAAAAATGAATGCGCCAGAGCTTTGAAGGATTGCGGTGCTAAAGAAATTCGTGGACTAGTAGTTGGAAGAGCTGTCGATAAGACGCATATGGAATACATTGAAACCTTAAATAAGAGTTATGAACAATGAACTGCCCTTTTTGGCTTTGATAAATGATAAGCAAGAATTCAAAAATAAGGAGTTAATTAACTTTCTTTCTGAGTTAACTTCAATTGAAGATTTTCTCGCATATCCATCCCAAAGCATAGAAATTCGGAATAACCCAAAGTATTCTAACATTTCAGAAAAAATAAATTCGTTTATTAAATTATATTCAAAAATTAATTTTGAAGCATATAAAAGTGAAATAATACGGATAAAAAATTCGGGGGTAAATCTCATTCCGTTTTACAGCGAAAACTACCCTAAAAAACTTAGGGACATACCAGATCCACCCATTCTCATATACCACAAAGGCAAACTGATGGATTTTAATAATTGTGTGGCTATAGTTGGCACACGGAATCTTTCACATTATGGTCATAAAAGAGCTAGAGAGATTAGCGGAATTATAGCAAAAAACGGATACACCATAGTTAGCGGTTTAGCACGCGGAACCGATACAGAAGCACATTGTGGCGCACTGGATGTAGGGGGAAAAACGATAGCTGTTTTAGCGGGCAATATCGATGATATCTTTCCTAAAGAGAATCTTAAACTTGCTTCTAATATAATGGAGTCCGGGGCAATTATAAGTGAAATCTCAACCATGGAAAAAACCCACAAGGGGCGTTTTATTGATAGAAATCGATTGACAAGTGGAATCTCTGAATGTTTAATTGTAATCGAGTCCAACGGAAGTGGTGGCACATTTCATCAGGTAAATTGGGCAATAGAACAGGGTCGAAAAGTGTTTGTTATGAAACCTTTAGATGCAGATAAACAAGCTATTAACGGTTTTACCGAATTTATTAAGCTTGGCGCAGTACCGTTCGATTCACCAGATACAATAATAGAGTTTTTAAAGGGAAAAAGAATGGAATGCCGAGAGTTAACCTTGGAATATTTTATAAAATAAATTAACTCGATGTTTATGCGGTGATGCCCATTCCTAAAACATGCACATTCCTAATTGGCAGGCACAGGTAGCGGCGAGGGTGTCCCTGACCCTGAACCAGAAAGTATTTTTGTCATAACTGCCTTTAATCTGAGCGGCAAACCATTAATGGCTTATAAACGCAGGAGCCAGAAGAAAAAATGAAGAAAAGTAAATTTCCAGAAGGTTGGGATGAGAAGAGGGTGAAAAGGGTTCTATCTCATTATGAAAAACAAACCGAAGATGAAGCCGTGGCAGAGGACAAGGCGGCTTATGAGACCAGAACTCAAACAGCGATGGATATCCCTGTTCAATTAGTTCCTAAAGTCAGAGAGCTTATTGTAAGGCAATCCCTGGGGTAATTCCTATTAAAACCAGAAATCTTCTAATCGCATGCACTGGCAGTACTGCACTACCGACTTGGAGGCTATACACACTCCATTCGGCACGTCATCACAAAAAGTTAAATAAGAATACCAGCATAAAATGAATCATGGACGTTGCTATTTCCGAAGACGTGGCGCCTGTGATAAAGGACTCAATTCACCGCGAGATTTTACTCTTAGAGTCCAAAATAAGTTTAGTGAAAAGTGAAATAAAGCAGTTCGAAGGAAAGTATCATTTTGCTTCACCCGAATTCCTGAAGAAGTTCGAAAAAGGAGACCTTGGGGACTCACAGGATTATTTTGAGTGGTGGGGACTGATAAAGGGTCTAAAGACATTAGAAGAAAGGCTGAACAAGGCTAAAGCGGTGAGTACTTATTGGTAATCGCAGATTATTTCAAAGCAGTAGAGCGATTGCTGAGCGACTCTAAGCTCATTGTAGATAAAACAGTTGATTTTAAAGAATTCAGCAGTGATGAAGGTATGGTGAGAGGGCGGTTGTTATTCTTGGGTGGATACGTGCTTACTTTTATGGAATACATACAGACAGGAAAAGAGCGACCCAAGTATAGATTCAATCTAACTGATGGCAGAGGTAATATGATTTTTAGATACGATAATGCCGCACATCATAAGGAAGTCGATACTTATCCGCACCATAAACATATAAGCTCCGGAGTCCAACCTTCAAAGGAGATTGGATTCGCTGAGGTTTTGTCCGAGGTCGAGGGCATAATATTAACCAAATTTGAGGGTCGGTGATCCCCATTCCTAAAACCCGGGCGCTCCTAATCGCAGGCACTGGCAGCGGCGTTGGAAAAACCACAGTCGCCATGGGATTGATGTCTGCGCTTTGCAAAAATTACGAAGTCCAGCCTTTCAAGGTGGGACCCGACTTCATCGACACAAGCCACCACACAAAGATATGCGGGCGCCCATCCAGGAATCTTGACAGCTTCATTATGGGAGAAAAAGGTGTGCTTGAAACATTCAGGCGCGCTTCAGAGGGCGCAGATTTCTGCATAATGGAAGGGGTGATGGGTCTTTTCGACGGGCTTGATTCCACCGAGATTGCAAGCACAGCCCATGTTGCCAAAATTCTGAATGTACCCGTTGTGCTCGTTGTAAATGCACATGGAGTCTCGCGCAGCACTGCTGCTGTTGTGAAAGGTTTCAGTGAATTTGACAATATCAATATTCAGGGAATAATCCTCAATAACACCGGTAGCAAAAGGCATGTTAAACTTATAATGGATTCCCTTAAAAGCGCAGGCATCAAGATTCCTGTCATAGGAGCACTCTCAAGGAATCCTGAATTATCAATCCCGTCGAGGCACCTTGGTCTTCACATGGCAGATGAAACCCCGTATTTAAATACGGGGACTGAACTATTATCAGAGTTTATCGAAAAGAATATCGACATGGAATCGGTAAAAACAATAGCAGGCAATTTTACCTCACCCGATGTCGATCTAAAAGAGCCCGATGAAAGATTCGATGTCAGAATCGGCATAGCACAGGACAGCGCCTTCTGCTTCTACTACCAGGACTCATTCGATGCCCTCAGGAATTTAGGGGCAGAGCTTATCTTTTTCAGTCCGATGACCGACAGTTTACCTGAGGTGGATGGAATTTATCTTGGAGGTGGATATCCCGAGCTGCATGCAAAGGAACTTGAAGCTTCAAAGACACGCTTCCAGATAAAAAAAGCCGCAGATGGCGGAATGCCAATATACGGCGAATGCGGAGCACTTTTGTACCTGAACGAAAGCCTTGAAACCGACCGAAGTTATAGAATGGCAGGCATACTCCCCGCAAGTTCAGGGATGACAGATAAGCTTGTGGCTCTGGGTTATACCGAGGCTCTGACAACATCCGACTCGCCCATTGCACGAAAAGGAAGAATAATCAGAGGGCATGAGTTCCACTATTCTGTAACCGAATGCGACAGGGATGCGCATTTTGCCTATAAACTGAGGCGGGGGAAAGGGATTAGTCCAGGGAAGGATGGGCTTCTCGAGCATAACACCCTGGCAAGCTATATGCATACCCATCCTGCCTCGAATTCGTTTGGGGAGTTTTTACGGCACTGCAATAATTATAAAGCATGATAGCCGTGGACAAAAGTATTTTGTTGCAAATTATGTATCCTATTAAGGAAAAAAATCTTCTTTAAATGGAAAGACATAAATAGTCTCCTAAATCAAACCATTAATTATGACAGAAAGCGAAACTGCATGTAGTGAGAGCATTTTTAACCCTGTTATCTCAATACCCGCGGATTCAAAATACAACCTTGTCTGCACAGGCTGCGGTGGCGTTTATTTCGACGACAGCCTGAAATGTCCCTCTGATAATGCGCTTCTGCGCACAAACTACAGGAATAAAAAACTCAATTTGAAAAATGTCCCTGGAATGGGAAAATTCCATGACTGGCTTCCCGTGCACGAGATAATAACCTCGGATTCAGGTCCTGTCACCTACAAGAGCACGGAGCTTGCAATTGAACTTGGACTGAAGAATCTGTACATCGGTTTTAATGGTTACTGGCCAGAACGGGGGGCTTTTATAAAAACATGCAGTTTCAAGGAGCTTGAAGCCTTCCCCACTCTACAAAAATTCAGGAATTCCGCTAAATCGCTCGTCCTTGCTTCAGCAGGGAATACTGCGCGTGCGTTTGCGCATGTATCGGTATTAACCGGGGTAAAAGTGTACATTGTCATCCCGGCAAGCGGAGCCCTAAGGATGTGGCTTCCAGAAGAGCCCACCGATTCCATAAGCCTTATACAGATGGGGCAAAATTGCGATTACACGGATTCCATACATCTTGCAGAGCGACTTTCTGCACTGCCGGGAATGCGGGCAGAGGGCGGGGCGAGAAATGTAGCGCGCAGGGATGGGATGGGAACTGTAATGCTTGACGCCTCGATTTTTATGAAGCGAATGCCAGACCATTACTTCCAGGCAATCGGAAGCGGAACGGGGGGTATTGCAGCATGGGAAGCCTCGCTCCGGCTCCTTGAGGATGGAAGATTCGGAATGAAATTGCCTGAGCTTCATCTTTCCCAGAACCTGCCTTTTGCGCCAATGCTCAATGCCTGGAAGGCGGGCAGACGTGAAATCATTAAGGATATCGATATGCCAGAGCCGAAAAAACTCATCCATGAGATGTACGCAGATATACTCTCCAACCGGGAACCGCCTTATTCCGTCATGGGCGGCGTGTACGACGCACTGTGTTCCACCAACGGGTGCATGTACGGGATTTCCAACAGCGAAACGAAGACTGCACAGCAACTGTTCGAAAGCGTAGAAGGAATAGATATATTCTCGCCTGCAGCAGTCGCAGTGGCATCCTTAATCCATGCGGTGGAGAATGGAAAAGTAGAAGCTGATGAACATATTTTATTGAATATAACAGGCGGGGGAGTGAATAGACTTCTGCAGGATTATCATCTCTATAAGATAGAGCCGACAGCACATGCCGAAAATGCAAATGTCTCACTTTCTGAAATAGTTTAAAAAGGTTTTTACTTGATTGAAAGTCCGGAACGCAGGGTCGTTGAGATTCTTAAAAATAACAGGATTGATGTTGCAGCTACACTGCCATGTGACAGGATAAAAGCGCTGCTTCCCCTCATAAGCCAGAACATAAATACCATTCCCCTCACCCGCGAGGAAAACGGCGTGGGAATATGCGCGGGTGTTTATCTTGGGGGTGGAAGACCGCTCATGGTTATCCAGAGCACCGGTCTTGGCAATATGATAAATGCCCTTCTTTCCCTCAATCTTACATACGGTATACCTCTCCCAGTACTGGCAAGCTGGCGTGGTATCTACAGGGAATCAATAGAAGCCCAGATACCTTTTGGAAAAAGAATGACCAAGATTCTGGAATCAGCAGGCTTAGGGACTACTATAATCGAATCCCGTGATGAACTTGGTAATATCGAGCTTGCAATCAGGGATTCTTTTAGCAGCAACCGCCCCCATATTATCCTGATTTCTCCTGCTGCATGGGGAAAATCGTCAGGTGACATCCCGGAGCCTCTGGAGATAACCCCGCGAATCTCGGAATTGAATTTTAAAACAAAGATAATAAAACCAGTGATGACAAGATATGATGCAATTAAGATAGTTGCAGATTCTGCCAATGACGATATTATAATTTCAAACCTTGGTTTCCCTTCCAAGGAATTATATACGATTAAGGACAGGGAGCTTAACTTCTATATGCTGGGTTCGATGGGGCTGGCATCCTCTATCGGGCTTGGATTGTCGCTTTTTCAAAAAAAGCATGTGTATGTGATTGACGGTGACGGAAGCCTTCTCATGAACCCGAATGTGTTGATCAGCATCGGAGGATATAATCCCCAGAACCTTAGTGTTATTGCCATCGACAATGCAGCGTACGGCTCAACCGGAAATCAGGGAACGTGCACGTACAGCCAGATAGACCTTGAACTCCTCGCAAGAGCAAGCGGAATAAAGAATACTATAAAAGTGCATTCAAAAAAGGAATTAAAAGAGGCGCTGCTTCGCCAAGTGGGTTTTATTCACGTTATCGTGAAACCACGAAACGTTAATTGCAGAGAGATCCCCTTTTCTGCAAATGAGATTAGACAGAGGTTCATGAAAGCAATTGGAAGAGGTTAGTTGTTGATAGGATCACCGACTTTTAATCGTAATCTCTGGTGCTTTTTCTACCACCTCAATTTTCTTTGCAATATCCATTAATCCTAACTCCTTATCCAGGTCCAAAATCAGCATTTCAAGACAGATTGCAGTTTGCTTTTCTTTTTCAAACTTTTCAATTAATTCCTGATACCTGTCATTGACTTCCTCAAGTTGTCCTTTGATAGTCCTTATCGATTCCTCGTACTCGTTGATTAAGGCTGTTTTTCTTTCAATCTCTTCCTTTAGCTCGCTATTAATCCTTTCTTCATTCCTGATTTCCCTTGCCAAACTCGAAGCTCTCTCCATTTCTTTTTCAAGAGCACTGCTAATTTGTTTGATATCATTCTTGAGTTTCTCTGTTTCCTCCCGATCCCTGCCTGAAATGGCAGCTTCTTTGGCGCGCTCCCCGAGCTCCTTAATGATTTCATGCTGCTTCTCAACCAGATTTTCAAGTTCTGAAATCCTTCTCCACCAAAAAATGCGATTAATAAATGACATTTTTATATTAAATATTGTATTTTGATTTTATTTCCCTGAGGCTTTCTACATATTTGGGATTTTTCTTGAGGACATTAGAGATTCGACCCTGGAGGTCTGTTCCCTCAATTTCCTGGTCTTTTTTCTCAGGCACTATCTCCATGCCCTCGCGACTGCTCTCTACTCCTGTTTCGATAGCCGATCCTTCAATTTTTCTGAGAAGATCCAATGCCAGATGCGCAACATTATCGCTTTCATGCAGTAATGCCTTCTGTAAGTTCTTATAATCTCCTACAATGTCATAATCGATTAAGATGTCAAGAATTTTTAACGAATCTATTGCAACAACAGGGGTGGATAATGCCTGCTCGCAGAAAAAGGGATACATGGATTTCCATATATCAGTCTTTACTTCAACCTCCTTCTTTACTATGTCTGGAGACATTTCCCTTAGAATGTCCAATGAGTTGCGGGCAACATTGATATTTTTATTGTACAAGACCTTCTGCAACCCGAGGAAGCTTCTCCTTTCTATACCAAGATCTGCAAGAATCTTAACATGGTTTAAGGTTTCGCGAACTACTGCCTCATCCTCGGATTGCAATAAATCGTTGAGGAATGGGTATATGGTCGAATCTGCTACCGATTGAATGGATTTTCCTTTGAATATCATGTTCTCTCGAAAACGTGAATCTCTTTTCCAGCATTCATGCTTCTTATTATATCCAGTGCAAGATAGGCAACCTGCTTATTCTTGTGCACCATCATCTGCTCCACAGGATTGAATAAAGTGTCATTGATTTCTGCATCATTTGATAATGCAGCCGTTGCATTCATTGCATCGAGTACTATGTTGTCAGAACTGGATTTGAAGCAGGTAACCAGGAATGGGGTTATCGCATCACTGAGAATTTTTTTATATTCAGCAGGATTAAGGGATTTAACCTTGTTCTCTGCCTCGCGAATCTGCCTCATTACGTCCAAGGATAAATAGGCTACATCTTTACTTTTATGCTGCAAAGCACTGTTGAGAACCTCGGTTAAATCAGCCAGAGGGGCGTAATAAACGAGGGCTTTTGCCGCTTTTAGAGATTCGAGTGCCAGATCGCTTTCTGAAGAGTTTATACACTGTGCTATAAGTGGCACTATCTTTTTTTCAATTATATTGTCCATCAGTCATACCTCCAATTTAATATTATAGATATTCTTTTTAAGATATAAATTTTATCATTAATAAAAGATAACTGAATGAAATTGCACCCTCAAACTGTACGAACTTTGGGTCAAACCTCACCTGCATGCCGGGACTGAAGCCAGCTTCTGATCCATTTTCCTGCACCTTAGCTGTTCTATAAACAAGAAGGATTTTGTATGCACCTCGGGTAGAAGATCCCCTGCCGGTGCTTCTACATAATAATCTATACCGTTCGCATACTCGGCTATCACTGATCTGACCTCTTCACTTATCCAGCCGATTTCAACATAATATTCAAGCACATCGGCTAACCTATTTCGCCCTACTTTTTCCATAAGGAATTTTGCCCAGTTCAATAGAATAATGGAAGTCTCGGGTGTATTGTCCAGAGAATTCACCCTCACTTCTTGATCTTTGCTATATTGGGAATCTTCTGCTGTTTTTTGCATAAATTGAGGAACTGGAGGAACTCTGAACTTTGATATCTGCTCAGGTGATTTGATGCGCTCCAAAACTTGTCCCGTAACTTTTCCAGCCAGAGCATTTTCATTTACAATATTTGATTCCACTAATTTTTTCACATCTTCTATGCCTGTTTCAAGGGCTTTGAATCTGGTATCATAATCCTGTGTCGTACTGGACGGTGCCTCGATTTTATGACCGAGTTCCTCGACCTTTTTCTCGATATCTGCTGTCTTTTCAGCTACAAATTTTTCAGCCAGAGCATTTTCATTTACAATATTTGATTCCACTAATTTTTTCACATCTTCTATGCCTGTTTCAAGGGCTTTGAATCTGGTATCATAATCCTGTGTCGTACTGGACGGTGCCTCGATTTTATGACCGAGTTCCTCGACCTTTTTCTCCATATCCATCAGCTTTTCGGCTACCAATTTTTCAGCCAGAGCATTTTCGTTTACAATATCTGATGGTGTCTCCGGAATATTATGACCGAGCTCCTCGACCTTTTTCTCCATATCCGCTGTCTTTTCAGCTACCAATTTTTCAGCCAGAGCAGTTTCATTTACAATATCGGATGGTGCCTCCGGAATATTATGACCAAGCTCCTCGACCTTTTTCTCCATATCCGCTGTCTTTTCAGCTACCGTATCTTCTTTCTTTAGAACACTTAAAACCCGATTCTGGATATCTTTCTCCATCCTCCCTGCGCTGCTATCAGCACTGAATAGTTCCACTCCCTCCGCTCTTGCTTCTATGTTCAATCCTTTAATTTTTCTGAGAACATCCAGGGTCAAATGCGCCACCTCATCGCTTTTGTGCAGCAATGCCTTTTGTAAGTTCTTGTAATCTCCAACAATGCCATCGTCGATTAAGACGTCAAGAATTTTTAAGGATTCTATTGCAACTACTGGTGTGGATAATACCTGATCGCAAAAAAAAGGATACATGGATCTCCATGTATCAGCTTTTGCTGTTTCGTCCCCTAGTTGTATTAACTTATTCAGAAATTTATTTGCTACTGATCTAATGGATTTTCCACTGAAAACCATACTCTCTCAAAAATATAACTCGTTTCTAATATTTTTTATTTCTATTATGCCCGGCAAAAGTAGCATTGGTTTTTTTTCAATAAAAATATCCATCAATTTAAACCTCCGAATTAATATTATAGATATCCTTTTAAGATATAAATTTTATCATTAAACGCAGGATAAATTTAGAACCATTCGTACAAAGTCTTTAGTCCGAGTCCTTGCTTTCATGGATTTTCTCTCTGGCTCTATCATATGCCTTTGCTGCCTCTTCATATTTCCCTGATTCATAGAGGGCAAAACCTTTGTCATACAAGGCATCGGCATCCTCCGGCTCTACTTCCATAATTTCATGAGTTTTAATTGCTTTTTTCTGGTATTTACTTAGTTTATAAATGGCAATGCTGATAAGCATCAAAGCAATTAATACATACACCCACACCTTGGATATCCGTTCTAAAGCCAACTGTTTCATTAGCTTTTGGACTGGAGCATTATTTGGAGTTTCGACTCCCTGACCTGTGGCTGATGGAGCGGCAACTATTGCAAAAGGCGAGAATCCACTGGTTTTTGAATAATAATATACGAATGTTTCATCACGGCTCGTTGGCTGAGTATCCAGCGAGGTCCACTTGTTTCCGTCCCATCTAAGAAGTCTCATACTGTTCTCCTCGAGGTTATTCTGTGCAATCCAGCTACGCTCGACTTTAAATCCTATGAATGCGTCTATTATGCTCCCTGGGTTATCGAGCTCCCTTGCACCTACCCATATATTGGCGTATTTATAAAGAATTCCCGGGGGCGGCGTCATCCCTTCTATCTTTGATAAATCTCTGAGCATTTCTACTCTTATGCTTGTAATTCCAAAGTTCTTTGCCGGAGTTATTAACACTTCAGAAATCACAAGGTCGGGTGTAGTGAATATATAGGATGCTGGAACATTTGCTCCTAAATATTCATCTGCAATCTCATAAGTCTCAATGTTTGTGGGCGGTTCCGGGGAAATTACGCCTCCTCCTCCTCCGCCACCCCCACCGGTAGCAGTTCCCGGCGCTGGAGGGGGTGCTGGGGTCGGTGCTTCAATCACGTTCCAGATCCACTCCTGTGAAACTTCGCCGTTGGTATTGTTTGCAATGGCAGTTACATTCCAAGTACCAATGACCGCACTTGTGTTGGTGTAAGATGATTCAGTTACATTGGTCTGGTTAAATACAATTGTACCGTTGATGTACCAAGTTACGTTCACGCCCTGGTTTACGGTGATGTTGAAAGTTCTTGTTGAACCTGCTGTATTGCTTACAGGTGAAGCGGGCGCAAAGCTGGTTATATTGGGTATTCCTGTGGGTGCCACTGTAACATTCCAGATCCACTCCTGTGAAACTTCGCCGTTGGTATTGTTTGCAATGGCAGTTA
>CAYXIP010000030.1:16545-16744 GCA_964465515.1 uncultured Candidatus Methanoperedens sp.
GTACCGTTGATGTACCAAGTTACGTTCACGCCCTGGTTTACGGTGATGTTGAAAGAGACAAACTCACTGGTATTTGTTGTCAAGGTTAGTTTTTGATCATTGGTCTTGTTATTGCCCCATGAAGTGATTGTGAGAGGTGCCTGCGTTACATTGATGATAACATCTGCCGAGGCACCTGTATAATTCGTTTCATCGGTTG
>CAYXIP010000031.1:0-8739 GCA_964465515.1 uncultured Candidatus Methanoperedens sp.
GGCGAGGTAAATACCTCCTCAACATCACCTTCTTCCACAAGCCTTCCAGCCTTCATCACGGCAACCCTGTCGCACAGGTACCTTATCACTCCCATATTGTGGGCGATAAAAAGTAATGATAGCCTGTATTCATTCTTAAGCTCTGAGAGGAGGTTCAGTATCTGCGCCTGGATTGAGATGTCAAGCGCGCTCACAGGCTCGTCCGCGATTATCAACCTCGGGCGCAGCGCAAGCGCCCTTGCTATGCCTATCCTCTGCTTCTGCCCCCCGCTGAATTCGTGGGGATATTTTGAGTAATCGCCTGCCTCAAGCCCTACTTCTTCCAGAAGTCCCTCGACTTTTCCCAGCCTTTCCTCCTCATCTTCAATGCCGTGGATAAGGAGCGCCTCGCCTATCGAATCCCCTGCCGTCATCCTTGGGTCAAGCGATGCCGAAGGGTCCTGGAAGATCATCTGGACCTGTCTGCGGTAGCATTTCAACTCATCGCCTTTCAATGAAAAGATGTTCCTTCCCATGAACAGTACCTCGCCCTGCGTCGGCTCCTCAAGCCTGATTATCACCTTGCCAAGCGTGGTCTTGCCGCTTCCCGACTCGCCCACAAGCCCGAGGGTTTCCCCCTCATTAATTTCGAGGGATACGCCATCCACAGCCTTTAGCTCGCCCACATGCCTGGAAAAGAATCCCGAGCGCAGAGGATAGTATTTTATGATTTCCCGGATCTCAAGAAACTTCAAACTCTAACCTCCTTCGATGCTTTTATTACCTCATCCGAACCCCAGAAAAGACACGCACTCAGGTGTTCATCTTCAACTTTTGCCTCTTGCGGCACGACCTTTCCGCAAATCTCCTTTGCAAACCTGCATCGCGTATGAAAAACGCAACCGCCAGGAGGAGCAATGAGGCTTGGAATCTGCCCGGGTATGGGCATGAGTTTTTTCTTTTTAGTAAAATCTGGTAAAGAGTAGAGCAAGCCGATGGTATAGGGATGTCTGGGATTTTCGAATATCTGCTCAACCTTTGCCTTTTCCATAACCCTGCCTGCATACATCACCACCACCCTGTCAGCGATCTCTGCCACTATTCCCATGTCGTGTGTTATGAATATCATGGACATCCACCTTTCTTTCTTTAAGTCCATCAATACCTCAAGGAAAAGGGCTTGCGTGGTAACATCAAGTGCAGATGTTGGCTCATCAGCTATCAGTATCTCAGGGTCGCAGGCAAGAGCCATGGCGATCATCACCCTCTGGTTCATGCCCCCGCTTAACTCATGTGGATAGCTAAAAAATCTTTCTTTCGGAATGCCCACACGTTCAAGAAGCGAAAGCGCCTTCTCCTTTGCTTCCTTAACGTTTAAACCAAGATGGACTTTCATCGGCTCCATAATCTGCTCGCCGATGGTGAAAACAGGATTGAGGGATTCCTTTGGGTCCTGGAATATCATGGCAATCCTCTTTCCTCTTATGTGCCTTAACTGCCGAGGCGTGTATTTCCTCAGGTCTTCCCCATTTAGCTTCACCTCCCCTCCCACTATCCTTCCCGGAGGATCTACAAGCCCGATTATGGATAACGCAGAAACAGTTTTTCCTGAGCCGCTCTCCCCGACAAGACACAGCACCTCGCCTTTCCGGAGGGCAAAACTTACATCATCAACAGCCTTAACAATTCCCCTGCGTGTGAAAAAATATGCCCTAAGCCCCGCTACCTCAAGTATGTTCATAGCTCGCTCCTCGGGTCGAACGCATCCCGAAGCCCATCGCCGAGGAAGTTGAAGGAAAGCACGGTCAGGAAGAGCATTATCCCTGGTTCCACTGCCACCCACCACGTTGTTTCAAGGTTGTCCTGCCCTGCATTGAGTATCCTTCCCCAGCTCGCAACCGTCGGGTCTCCCAGGCCTATGAAACTCAGGGCAGCTTCTGCCAGAATAACTCCTGGTATCGAGAGCGTGGCTATCACTATCAGTGTGCCCATCACATTGGGAATGAGATGTCGGAAAATTATCCTCGTATCACTGGCACCAAGAGCCCTGCTTGCGAGTACGAACTCGCGCGTTCTCAGGGAAAGGGCTTCGCTTCGCACTATCCTTGCAGCGCCTGTCCAGCCCGTCACGCCTATTATCAAGATTATAAGCGTGAGGTCGGCGCCGAATATGAACACTATAAAAACGAGGAGAAGGAAGAATGGGAACGTCATCATGATATCCGTGAATCTCATGAGCACGTTGTCAACCATACCTCCAAAATAAGCCGATGAAACTCCGATAATTACGCCTATTATGAGGGCAATGAACGTGGCAACAAGACCGACCTGGAGCGATACTCTTGCACCCGATACTATCATGGCAAGTATGTCCCTGCCTTTATCATCGGTACCAAAAGGATGCTTCCACGTGCCCTTGATTTCAATATTTTGCAGGCTTCCCGTATCCCTGTAATAGACAGACTGGCTTGTTGTAAAACCCAGGGGCGGCAGGTTCTTCTCATCGAAGTTTACGTAGTTCGGGTCTTGGGTGAAGAAAGGTCCTGCAATAGCAAGTATTACAAGGAAAACGATGAAAAATAATCCAAGCATGGAGAGTTTATTTTTCCTTGTCCTTTCCCAGTAATAAGACGTAAGCCTTCGGTTGCGGTAGAGAGGATAGATTACATAGAAGAGCATAAAAACTGAGAAGAAGGCATAGAAATAACCAAGCGGCGAGAAAAGCTTTCCTTTCATGGCAAACAGGTCGATTGCAATAGTGACCATTCCTGCAATTATAAGGGCGAAGAGGAGGTTTCTTGAAATTTTAGACATATCTCACCCTGGGGTCAAGAAAGGTGTAGGCAATATCAGCGAGGAGGTTAAATATTAGCGTCACCATTGCTCCTATCAGCGTTACCGCTACAACTACAGCGTAGTCGTCGGCAAATATGGCGTTGAAGGATATCCTTCCAAGCCCGGGAATCCCGAATATTATCTCCGTTAGGTATGCGCCTCCGAAGACCACACCGCTCAGGTCTAACATTATTATTGTAATTACAGGCAGCATGGCGTTCCTGAATACATGCTTCAGTATAACAGCCCGCTCAGGCAGTCCTTTTGCCCTTGCCGTTCGGACGAAGTCCTTGCGAAGATTTTCAAGCGTTGCAGAGCGCACATATCTGCTGTAGCCCGCAAGCATGCCCGAGCCAAGAGTTATTACAGGCAGCACCATGGCTTTCAGGTTTTCGATGCTGAATAGAGGCAATGAAGTATCGTAGTATGTCTTGAACAGCCCGAGCTTTACCGAGAATACCAGAATGAGCATTATGCCCAGCCAGAAGTTGGGGATGGAGATGCCCATGAAGGAAAAAATGGTAACAGCATAATCAGCTTTTGTACGCTGTTTTACCGCTGAATAAATTCCTATACCCACGCCTATCAAAAGAGCAAAAACAGTGCTTAAAAAAATGAGCTCGAATGAATAAATCCAGTGTTTTGATAACAGTTGGGTAACAGGCAGGGAGGTGCTCAATGACCAGCCAAGGTTGCCGTGGAGAAGGTTTGAGATGTAATCCGCATACTGGAGGTAGAGGGGTTTATCCAAGCCGTATCTTGCCTCTATGGCTGCCTGCACCTGCGCAATATCCCTCGCTCTTCCAGAGGCTGCGATATTGGCAAGGTATTTATCTGCGGGCGAGCCAGGTGCAAGGCGAAGGAGTATGAAGGTTATTGTCAGGATGCCCCATGCGATTAACAGGGAATAGAAAAGCCTCCTTGCGATGTATTCGCCCATGGAGGCTTTTTTCCCCAGCATTACTCCTCAAAATACCAGAGGTAGGAATTATAGCCCATGCTGATCCCTGGTTCGATGCCTTTCACCTTCGCTGAAATGCCGGTATTGCTCTGCGGGAATGCAAGGAAGTCCGCTGGTAAGTCTTCAGACATCAAGGTTGAAAGCTCGGCGAATATCCCTTTTCTTACACTGGTATCTAAGGCTTCCTTGGACTGAGCCTTCTTGAAGAGTTCGTCAGCCTTGGGATTTGAATAGCCGAACATATTGAGGCCTCCGTCCGATGCAAAGACCACGGAGGAGCCTGATGGTGCATTCAGGTCTGTGCTGAAACCTATTATAACCATATCCCACGCTTTCGCGCTCACGGCATCGGCGCCATTATTGAATCCTGCGGCTTTGTCCCCTGGCGCCTTGTTTTTCATGTACTGGTCAAGCACCGTTGTCCAGGGCAAAAGCTTGATATCGACATCAACACCTATACCCGCAAGCTCCTGTTTTACAAGGAAGGCGATGGATTCCCTTACCTTGTTGCCTGAGTTCGTGACTATGGAGAGCTTGAGCGGGTTTCCACTGTTATCAAGAAGGGCACCATCCTTCTGTATGTATCCTGCGCTTTCCAGTTTTTTCTTCGCATCTTCCTTGTTATACAATGCTCCAATTCCGAAACGCTCCAATCCCGTCTCCACGAACCAGGGGGATGGACGCGGAATGAAACTGAATGCAGGGTCTGCAAAGCCAAGGTATATGGACTGGATCAGAGCATCTTTGCCAATACTTTCTGCAAAGGCCTGCCGCACCTCTTTCTTCCTGAAGCCTTCCCAGCCGTTCTTCCTGAAGTTCCAGAAAAGAGCAACATATCCATTGGTGGGATTTGTATAGACATTGATTCCCTTCATTCCCTTGAATTTACCCACCTGAAGAGGATCGATTAGCGTAGAAGTGATATCCCCGGCTTCGAGTGCAGCCTGTCTTGCCGCAGGCGTTCCGAATATCTTTTCCTCGTATTTTTCGAAGAACGGCGCGCCGGTTTCCTTGCCGAGATAATAATCAGGATTTCGTTCCACCACGAACTTGTCGTTCCTCACCCATTCCAAGAACCTGTACGGACCGAGGTTGCCCGTATATCTCAGGCTATTTAGCTCATCAGCCTGCGTGAAAGCATCGAGATTACCTTCGTATTTCTGGGCTATATGCTTTGGGTATGCCAAGGAACCCATGGCTATATAAAGGAACTCAGGATAAACCGTCTGCCTTCTGAACTGGTAGGTCTGCTTATCCAGAGCCACGACATCAACGTACTGCTTCTTGCCGTTGACGGTTTCCTGGTACTGGTCCTTATAGTTGTAGGGAAGCCAGTCTGAAAAAAGCAGGTTCTTGAATGTATAGACGAAATCCTCGCTCGTAAGCGGCTTTCCGTCACCCCAAAAGAGGTCTTCCCTCAATACAAGTGTATAGGCAAGCCCGTCCTCGGATACCTTAACAGGTTCTGCAAGCCACCTCAGCTGGACTTTGAGGCTGTTGTCATAGGTTATCAAGCCGTCCATGGTGAGGCTGACATAACTAAGTGAGGCATCGTCAGCAGCAAGAGCCCAGTTCAGGGTCTCGGCATCACCTGCAGAGGCGCCGTCTATATACGTGCCCTTGACAGGGTGCAGTCCCGAAGGGAGAGTAATATTCTGCGGTGCTTCTTTCGGCTTCTCAAGACATCCGCTTAAACCAACGCCCATACCCACAAACAATCCTGCCCTTGCACAGAGCTTTATGAACTCCCGCCTGTTGAGATGCATGCATTAGTAGGGGAAATTAGGATTAATATAATTATCGCAGGTCTGTGTATTCATCTATGGTGTGGTCGTGCCTTTTTACAGGCAAATAGATAATACCATCACTCCCATCAATTTTGCTGGCAATACCTTTCCCTTCGCAGTAGGCGGTATATGCTGAAAGTATGGCATCGAGTTCGTCATCTGACAGCAGGTTGTCCTTGGCGATGGCTTCCAGTCCTTCGATGAGATTAAGCAACCCGTCCTGGATACTCCTGCGCCCTCCCTTTGCTTTTTTCTTTACAGAAACGCCTATATTAAGCGCTCTCCTGGCAGCATAGGGATAGACCTCTATCACCTTCGCTCCGAGTTCATTTTCAGCCCACTTCTTTAGCGCAATGCCCTTGTTTACCCATTTGCTTACCCATGCCGCTCCTGAGGGATAGCATGCGATGCCGTGCTTCCGAAGCCTTAGTTCGCATTCCCTCATTGTCCCGTGCTCAGGCAGAGAGAGGGGCGCATCTATGGCAATAATTCGTGAGCTGACGTTCTCTGCAATTTGAATTATGCAGGAATGGATTAATTCATCGTCGGATTTTATGTGCAAGGGCTGACTTTCTATCCAGGGCTTTCCGTTTTTTTCCACAATATAAGCAAGCCCAGTACTTTTCCTCTTGGTGCTTGTTCCAAGGTCAATGCCTATGAATACCGTTTCTCCAGTGCTCATATTTTTTCAACCTTCCTGAAGCAAAAACAACCATACAGGCACTAACAATATCTTTTTCTCTTCTGATTCGAAGCTATCTAAACTATTTCTGGTAACAACTATTCCATTTTTACACTCGTATTTATTCATGAATGAAAACAAACCCTTCAATTCCTTTTTATCAACCTTGGACTTGAATTTCACTTCGATAGGTAACAAGTTTTGATTTTGCAGAAATACAATATCTACTTCATTCCCTTTTGTATCTTTCCAATAAAAAACGTCCTCTGAAATATGTTTCTTGCAGTGGTTGAACACAAGAGTTTCGGCTAATAAACCCTCTTCAGTTTCTTCGAGATTGAAGAAAGCGTGGTCAGAGGCATAAATTTTGAAGTTTTTTTCGGATCGTTTTATTCGGCTTCCTGAGTAGAATGGGCTTTTTTCGATAAGGAAGGAATTGTCGAGGTACTCTATGTATGTTTTTATAGTTTCAAATTTTGTATTAAGGGAATTAGCGAGTTTTGCATAGTTTACGATGTTTCCGGACTCTTTCACGAACGAATAAAAAAGTCCTTCAAGCGCATCTATTCTTTTTATTTCGAATAAATTAACTATGTCTCTGTAAAACACTAAATCAACCCACGTTTTAAGGGTATTTTTTAACGCTTCTTTTGTGAGCGAAAATGTTTCAGGGAAGCCGCCAAGCTCTTTATATCTGTCAAATAACAGCATTATTTTTTCAGCTTGTAGAGGGACTTTAAGCTCTCCCACAGGCATTTTTTCAATTTCGACTCGGTTATGCCTCAAAAATTCTCTGAAAGAAAAAGGATGTATCCTGTGTATTCTTATCCTTCCGATAAGACTTTCACCGCTCCCTTTCAATATGTTCATGCTTGAAGAGCCGGAAACAAAAAATTTTATCTTCCAGCCTTTATCGTAGATGCTTTTCACTTCCTCGCCCCACTCTTTTATTTTTTGCACTTCGTCAAGAAATATGAAAACCTTCTCGGCGAGTTCATTCGGGACTTCCCGAAGTATGTTCCTGCTGTAGAGGGTTACTATGCGCCTGACTATGGTTTCTTCTTTTTTCATTGCATCGAAAGAAAAGTATAGTATCCTGTTCGGAGTTGCGCCTTTATCCAAAAGATGCTGGATTGTTTGCTTTAAAAGTATTGTTTTTCCAACCCTCCTCAAACCTACAAAACAGGTGACTTCTTGGCTTTCTATTTCTTCGAGAACCTTGTCCCAGATATCTCGCTTAGTGGTTTTTTCCTTCAGCGGCGCTCCGCCTGTCCACCACCGATTCTGAGAGATGATTTCGTTTAAGAGTTCGAGGTCTTCCATGCCGAGATATGGACTTTCAATGCTTAAATAGTTATCGAAATGTTCCAGTAGGTGGAATATTTTAGCTCAAATTTGATACCGAAGACGGAGGAATATCACTGTCACTCACCAAGGGTTTGCAGCGTGAGCTATCTTTTATTTAATCTTTCAAATTCTTCAATGTATTTTGTTGAAATAAAAAATGCAAAATCTCTTAACTCCTTTATGGTCAACTCAATCTTTAGTTCGAGATTCTTGTTATTTGCATCATTGATATCCTCAATTTTAATCCCCTTCCATTTTCCATTTTCATTAATTGGTTCAATTCTTTGATGAGCAGTTCCATTTCTGATTTTTTTAAGAAAATTTTTCAAAGATTTTTTATCAGATACGTACTGTCCTTTTTTCTTTGTAGTTGGATTGAATAAAAAACCCTTTTTTGAGATTATACCTTGAATTTCTGCTATGTTTTGAATTTCTTGGTTTAAAAAATTAAATTTTCTTCCTTTTCTTTCTTTAAATTCATTTGGCAAAATAATCAAGCCTAAAAGGCAATTCAATAAAAGCGTTGTTGTATATACTCCATTGCGGTGTTGGTAGTCTTTTATTAGAGTTTGAGTTCTTTTTATAAACTCTGTGTCATATTTTTCTTTCGATGGAGCTCCCATGTCTAATCCCCCTATTTATGATTTTCATATTTGGCTATAACCCTATCTAATATTAAACTTCACCCCGATCTTGAACAGCCTCTTCGTGGGCAAATTGATCAGCTCACACCCTGTTTTCTCCGCAATCTCCTTCAATATCTCCTGCAGCCGCTCCTTAGTCTCAGCCGAAAGCGTGAACCAGATATTGTAATTCGCAGGTCTCAGGTAATTATGCGAGACCTCATCGTATTCGTTAATAATCCCAGCCACCTCCTCGATTCTCTCCTCGGGCACCTTCATTGCCACAAGCGTGCTTACGCCTCCCGTTTTCTTCGTGCTGATTATAGGACCAATCCGCCTGATAGCCCCTTCCCTGCAAAGCCTTTTGATGCGCCTTATCACCTCATCCTCAGGTAACCCAAGGCTCCTGCCGAGTTCCTCAAATGGCTTGCTCACAAGCGGAAAATCAAGCTGGACTGCGTTTAAAATCTTCTTATCAAACTCGTCAAGAGAAATCATGCTCTCACTTTGACGGATTCATCAAAC
>CAYXIP010000031.1:8839-16384 GCA_964465515.1 uncultured Candidatus Methanoperedens sp.
GGATTCATCAAACAGGTACATATACACAATAAGGCTCCTCTGCAAGATAATCCCCGGTGGCGGCATAGGCTCTCGCCCGACAGCCTCCGCACACTGTTCTGTACTCGCATTCCCTGCATTTCCCTTTGAGTTTGTTCGGGTCACGGAGGTCGTTGAACACATGCGATTTTTCCCATATTACAGAAAAAGGCTTTTTCCTGATGTTCCCGGCAAGCGCAGGCAGGTATCCGCACGGATAGACATCGCCTTTGCTTGAAACGAAACAGAATGCAGAGCCGCCGAGGCAGCCTTTCGTCATGGCTTCAAGCCCGTGTGTTTCTCTTGTTATCCTTATTCCCTCCGCTTTTGCACGCTGGCGCATAATCCTGAAATAATGGGGAGCGCACGTTGCTTTTAACTGGAGCCTTTTATCCTTGCTTTTATCATAGAACCAATTAAGCACTCGCTCGTATTCATTAGGAGGAATCTCATCCTCAACAATCTCCTCCCCCCTCCCCGTAGGAACTAACAAAAATATGTGGAGCGCGGATGCTTTTAAATCAAGTGCATGGTCGTAAATGCGCGGGATTTCATCGAGGTTTCTTTTTGTGATCGTGGTATTGATCTGGAAGCTCATCCCCTCGTTTTTCAGAAGCCCAATGCCGCGAAGTGCGGCATCAAATGCGCCGGGCTCTCCACGGAAGGTATCATGGGTCTCTGCATTCGCGCCGTCTATGCTTACACTCACGCGCTGGATGCCTGATTCTTTCAATTTCCTCACAATTTCAGAAGTAAGAAGCGTTCCGTTGGTTGCCAATACCACTCTCAGTCCTCTTCCTGTTGCATAGTGAGCGATTTCATAGACATCCTCTCGAAGGAGAGGCTCGCCTCCCGTAAGTATAATAATGGGTTTGTACTCTACGAGTTCATCCACGAAATGTTTTGCTTCGGTCGTGGATAATTCATCGGGCAGCGGCTCTTTAATGGCAGATGCCCGGCAGTGGATGCATGCGAGATTGCATGCGTTTGTAAGCTCCCATGCAATTAGCCTCGGTGGTCTGACTTTATGTTCTTTCACAGGTTCACGTTATTCCTGATTTACCTTAACCTTTATGTAATAAGCGAATAGAAATGATAGCATGAGTTATCTGGTAGCTGCCTTCGCTGCAGTATGGATTGTGTTTATAGCATATATTTTAAACCTGCTGCGGTTGCGCAGGGCATTAAGTAACGAACTTAAAACCCTGGAAAGTTTAAAATAACATGACCATAGGGGCAATTTTAAATTACAGGAATATAGCGGTGGTGGGTATATCCGATGACCCGGCGCGGCCGAGCCATTCGGTGGCAAGTTTCCTTGCCGGGCATGGGTATAACATTATACCTGTCAACCCGAAACTGGCAGAATGGGAAGGTAAAAAATGCTATCCAGATCTTTTTTCCGTACCTGTGAAAGTGGATGTGGTGGATATTTTCAGACGCCCTGAGTTTGTGCCTCCTCTTGTGGATGAGGCTATCAAAATAAAAGCCAAAGCTGTGTGGATGCAGGAGGGCATCGTAAACGAAGAGGCTGCGGAAAAAGCAAGAGAAGCTGGGATTGAAGTTGTTATGGACAGGTGCATGATGAAAGAATACAAAAAGCTGAAACCTGTTTGAGTTTCAAAGCAGCTTCAAATGCCCTGTGAGCTTATCCAGTTCTATGACCTCAGCAGGCCCGATTCCCAGCACGGTTATCGTTCCGGGCTGAACCTCGGTCAAACCTGCATCCGTAATTAATGCAGCAGGCAAGCCCAGTCTCCTCGCATTCTCCTTCAGTTCAAAAAGCTCCTGCAAATTAGCGACTCTGAGCGCCACTTTCTTCTGTCCCCCCTCTTTCCATGCATTGCGAACTTCTTCGCCTGCCAGTTCGTAGGCTGAAACTGCGGCATGCGCAACCTGGACAGCAAGCTTTCCTTTTGATAATTTCAGGTCATCGCGCACGATGATGCACTGTTTATACTCTGCCATGTCACTTAATCAGCATTCCCTTATCGTCAAACTTCAATGTGTCCTTTCTGTCAAACCACTCTTTCCCAAGCACGAGCGATTCTTCCCTGTTAAAATCTCCCACCGCGATATTATCGGTATTTGTTGCCACGGCTTCAAGGGGAATTGACATGATGTTTTCTGAATTTTTTACAATAAGCCTGCCTTCTTCGACTGCAATGCTCTCACCGATATTTTCACTGTTTTGTTTGACGAATTTGCCTACATATGCATGAGCGATGGATTTACTGTCATCTTGGATTTCGGATTTTTTCGTGAAAAAATTAGAGATTTTGTCGAGGATTGCCATGGTTTTATGTCCATTGAATTGGATAACCATCGGAAAGAATATAAGCTTTTTTATAAGAAACCATTTAATTACAAACCATTTCAAAGCATTTAGAGAACCTTTAAAGTGTTTGTAATCTTATTTGTTTTTAGATATGAATCTGTTCTCTCCATACAAACTTGGTGATCTCGAGGCTGAAATAAAAGGAGAAGTGATGGCTAAATCAAAAGTCTATATAATAAAAACCAATGACAGGAAACTTGGAGTAAAGGAGCTATTGAAAAATTTTAACCTCGAAAGTCTCCAAGGCAAAAAGGTCGCCCTCAATGCCAATTATAACAGCGCAGGCCCATTCCCTGCCTCCACTCACATCGATACCCTCTCAGCCATCGTTGATGTTATCAAAGCGAAAAGCGCAAGCATAATACTGGCAGAAAGAAGCGGCATGGGAGTTACTCAAGAGGTGCTGGAAGAGATGAGGGTCATGGAACTTGCGAGAAAGAAAGGATTTGAAGTAACGATACTCGATACTCTGAAGAGCAGCGACTGGATTGAGGAAAAACCGAAGGGAAGCCACTGGAAGAGAGGGTTCCCGTTCCCAAAGCTTTTCAGGGATGCGGACGCCATAGTTACGACCTGCTGCCTCAAGACCCACAGGTATGGTGGGCACTTCACATTATCGCTAAAGAATAGCGTTGGCATGGTTGCGAAGTATAATCCAGACGATGGTTATTCCTATATGCAGGAGCTTCACTCCTCCAGATACCAGAGGCAGATGATAGCCGAGATCAATACAGCCTATAGACCTGAATTCGTAATCATGGACGGTATCCAGGGTTTCTCAAAAGGCGGGCCAGATACAGGAACGCTTATAGAGCCAGGGATTATGATAGCAAGCAGCGATAGGGTTGCCCTGGATGCCACTGGGGTAGCTGTTCTCAGGCTCTACGGAACCACAAGGGAGGTCGAAAGTGGAGCGATATTTGAGCAGGAGCAGATAGCAAGGGCGGTAGAGCTGGGTCTGGGAGCTTCAAGTTCGGATGAAATGGAGGTAGTTCCTTTGAACGAGGAAGCCTTGGAGATTTGTTCCAGAATAGAAAAGAAGCTCAAAGGAAAATTAAAATTCATTTCTACATAAGCCAGAACTCATTCCCATCAGGGTCTTTGAACACCGCATACCTAATATTCTCATCCCACTCTGATGGCGAGAGTTCTCGGATGAATTCAACGCCATTATCTTTCAATTCTTTGCATGTCTTTTCTATGCTGTCTGCTCTCAATACAATCCCCTGGTTCCCAGGTTCAAGTTCTGCATCAGGACAGAGATGAAATCCGATTGTAGAGCCTTTTGGAGCCACTACAATCCAGTGCGGTTCGTTGCTCATAACTTCGAAATTCAATTTTCTCTTATACCATTGTTTTGCTTTGTTTTCATCCGATACCATGACTGCTATTGTTGCTATTTGTGTGATCCCCATTTTTCCCACCTCGATTAAGGACAAAGCCTGCTCAAGATTTTTGTTTTTGATCTGGACTAAGTCCTATTATCAAATCTGTTCTGAAAGAATATCTAACTTTCGTTTAATTTTTATGGAATAGGTTTATTTTATTTAGCAACCATTTTATTGGCAGGTGAGTGGAACTATGGCAGATATTATAATCACCCACAAAAAACACAAAATTCCAGCTTATATCGCCGGCACTGAAAATAAGCGTGCTGGGGTCATTCTCATCCATGAGGTTTGGGGGCTTAACAGGAATATCAGAAGTCTTGCTGACCGCCTTGCTGCTGAAGGCTATGTCGTGCTCGCGCCTGATCTTATTTCCCAGACCGGAATCACTGAAAAAATAGACCAGTCCATTCTTGCTGAAGTCGCAAATCCTGCTACCCGCGATGAAGCCCAGAAGAAAATGCGTGCGGCTATGAGCCCGATCATGTCGGAGGAATTCGGAAGGGAAACTGTTGAGCGGCTCAGAATATGCTTCGATTATCTGAAGCAATGCGGGCTTCCTAAGATTGCGGTCATGGGATTTTGCTTTGGTGGTACCTATAGTTACAGCCTGGCAGCAAGTGAGCCTGCTCTTGCCGCAGCGTTGCCGTTCTATGGACATGCCCCGCAGAAAGAGGAAGAACTGGGTAAAATCTCATGCCCAGTAATGGCATTTTACGGTGAAAAGGATACCGCGCTGGTACAGGGTTTGCCACACCTTGAAGCATCAATGAAAAGGCTCAATAAGGATTTCCGCTACAAGGTATATCCGAATGCAGGTCATGCATTTATGAACGACACAAACCCGGTGACATACAATAAAGAGGCGGCAGAGGACGCCTGGGAAAAAGCGTTGCAGTTTTTAGCGAAACATCTTAAATAGAGAATATCGAATAAAAAAACATTATGCCCTTGTCTCTGGAATATTTCCAAGGGCATCGTCGATTTCACGGGCTAATTGAAACGGTATCCCAACCACAACTTCATCATCCCCGTATTTACTGTGTTTTCTTGAGCCCTTGCAGCCAAGCGATATCCCAAGCTTCCCCTGCAATGGATAAGCGGTACAATCGCTGCATATGGATGCTATGCCACCTGTTTGGAACTCAACAGGTTTCCCCCTCTGGTAAGCATGAGCCTGAATTATTCGCATAGCGCGCTCTGGTTTCAGGAAAAGGAGCAGGATATCAAAGTCGCCACCAGAATAAGGAGCTATTCTTATTGAGCTTCCTGTCTTCGTGAGCCTTTTAAGACTGGAAACTGCATGCTTTGCGGCATTCATGTCTTTATATCTTTTTGATGTGTAATAGTAATCCTCAGGACTTATTTCAGTCTCACCAAGCACATACGCACCCACGCTGCATCCCTGGTTTTTTATCACGAACGACTCGCCAAACCTTGCTTTCTGTACCAGCTCACAGTACATAAACGAGGATTGTTCACCCTCGCCATTGGTGAAAAGAATGCTTACGGGTTTGCCCTTATCCATTAACGCAGGAATGTGACGCAACATGGATGTTAATGTGTAATTAAAGCCTATTCTATTTTCCTCATCACTATCCCTTCAGCAACCTTGGGAAGGAAAAGCGTGGATTTCTGCGGGAAGTTCTTATGCTCAACGAATGCTTTTCTCTCCACGTCTTTAATAGAGATCGGGTTTAATAGGAAAGCCACATCAAATTCCCTGCTGTCTACCTTTGCTATAGCCTCGGATGGACTTGCATTGAACGATACGTCTTCCTCAGGTTTTTTTATTATGGGGTTGATAAGCCACTCATGGAGAACTATGAGGTCAAGCCCCACCCTCTCTTTTCGTTTTTCGCAGAGCTCCCGTACAGCTTTTTCATCAGCCTGGAGAATGCTGAATTTTTTTCTATCGTACATGCCGAGCTTAACATCGAACTCGCCGCTTCGAACTCGCAGTTGTGAATAAAACTCTTCGCCATTTTCTCCGTGTAACTTTCTTGAAAAGTTTTCACGTATCCTGCTTTCAAGTTCCTTCCTGCTGAAATTCTTCACCGCTCGATGCCACGGCAATAACAAAAGAGCCCTGTCTCCACCCTCCAGCAGCATCATCATGGTATACTCTATCCCGTCTGTTTTACGCATGAGGCTGGCTGCGGTATACCTGTGGTGCCCGTCAAGAATGAGGAGTTTCAGTTCAGACACCATCTCCGTGATTTTCCTGATAAGGCTTTCATCTTTTATTTCCCAGAGTAAATGGCGGCTGCCGTTCAGGGTTACATCAACAACAGGGATTTTTTTTTGAATATATTGCGGGCGCTTGAATCCAAGGTATTCTTCGAAAAGGTTGTTCAATTCATGCCCCGGCATGCTGTACTCTGCTGTAATCGGAGAGAAATTCATCATGCATGCTTTCATCAGGTTGTAGCGCTCACTGGTATTGACCTCAAAGATGTTCTCATGCCCCACGATGTTTCCCTTTCCCGGTTCTTCCACTTTGACAAGGCAGACAAGCCCGAAAGCAAAATACAGGTCTCGCCTCTCTTTTTCAGGAAGCAGAGCAAGAGTCTCAGGCTTCAGGGAATACATGATGCCATAGATATAAAGCGCTGGCTCATCTCTATCCACAAGGATTTTTGAATTTATGAAACGGTCAAATTCTTTCTTAGCCTGAACAATAAATTCATCCCTTTTCGTGTCCTTTCTTCTCGTGGTTACATGGATGATGTTGTTTTTTTCCCTGGCGTATTTCTGGTAATCAGCACCGTCTATGGTATCATAGACAGGGCAAACAAGCTTTTCTACTTGCATTTCCGGGTTGAGTATAGTAGCCTTAAAAGGTCGAATATCTACCATTGTTACGTCCTGAATTTTGTACTCAAAAGGCGATAATGAACATGAATGTTTCGTCAGGGTTTCACGGTTGCAGCTATCCTGCCGTCCCTGAAAACCCTGATTACGCCGCCGCTCTGGGAAACTACAACACCAATAGCTTTTGTCACAGAGGTGATTGCAGCAACCGAGGAATGACGAGTTCCAAGCCCTCTTGGTATTTTTACCGTGCCTGTATCAGTGGTAATATACCGACCCGCTGCTTCAACCACGCCATCGCCTGAGATTACGAAAACCCCGTCAAGCTGTGCAAACTCCTTGATGTTATTCAGCGTCTCTGCTTCTGTTACAAGCCTTTCTTCCTTTCTGTGCCCCTCAAACGGATTCAATACGAGCTGCCTTGACTTAGCCATGACGTTTGACGTGTCGCCGATGATAAACGCCGTGCCAACAGCACGCCCCTCTCTTCCTTCTGTGCTGATTTCAATGGCTGTTTTCAGTACAGTCTCAAAAACCCGCTCGCTTATTTCGGTTCCTTTGAGCAGTTCTGATACGAAAAGCTCGGAGTTTTCTTTCTTTGGCTTCAAAAGGGGCTTACCAATTTCCCTCTCAAGCCTGAGCGCCCGGTTATTATAATAATTCGCAAGGTCTCTTGTGATATAGATTTCATTTGAGTTGCCACCCAGTTCCGATGCCTCTTTAAATTTTAAGACGGCTTTTAGATAGAGTTTCCTGGCAAGGATATAATCCCCGTCTTCTTCGGCTTTTTCAGCGCTTTTGGCGAGGTTTCGTCCTTCATTGGCGAGATACTTTATCCACAGATCAATCACCTGTGGAGCAGGTGATAGGCTCTCTAATAATATAAGGATGAGGTAATGATGGACCGGTCGGGATTTGAACCCGAGGCCTCTCCCATGCCAAGGGAGCGATCTACCCCTGAGCTACCGGCCCTGCGGGTTTGCATAG
>CAYXIP010000032.1:0-16309 GCA_964465515.1 uncultured Candidatus Methanoperedens sp.
ACCTTTTTCTCAGGCTCCCGAAGCTCAAAAAAAGACACCATTGTTTTCCCCATCTTCTTCCTCGTATACATCAACTGCCCGCCCTTCTCAAGGAACAAGCCATAAACCTCCTCGAACTGCGCCTTCTCCTCATCCGTAAGCTCGATAGATGATATTTTCCCGGAAAGATGATTTATCGCAATCATCACGTTCACCTCCCTCACCCTTTTGAGTTTCGCCTGCTCTTCTTCGCTCTCGATGTACACGCTCCTCTTCAACTCAGTCGACCAGCCCACGAGTTTGCGCCTGAACTCGACGAAGGTTATGGGAACATATTCCCCTTCCTTCGGTTTTGGAAACTGTTTGATTAAATGATACTCGTCCATTGCAAGCTAAATCAACACTGGATGATTTAAATCTTCCAGCGAATTCTTTCCGACCGCTCAATGCGATAGAATAAAATTCCTGCCAGAATGGCTATAACTCCTATTACCCAGGCATCCCTCGCAAGGAAAAACAGCAGCATGATGCTGGTTATTAGCCCAAGAGCAGGAATTATTCGTGGATACACGGGGTTTTCTATCTTAAGCGCAGCATAGTTCGCAATGGCATAATAAAGCAGCATGGCGAAATTGGAAATGGCGGCAGCGCGCAGGAGGTCAGTAAACGCTGCAAAGATCGTCATCACAAGACCAAAAACAAGTATCGTGTTGTAGGGAGTGGCTCTTTTCGGGTGAAGCTTCGCAAAGAAGGCAGGCAGGTCATTGTTCCTTGCCATCGCAAAAGAAATGCGGGATAATCCCAGAACCGTTGTAAGAAGCACGCTCAGGGTAGCCACAAGTGCGCCTACGGAAATCAGCATCGCAGCGTTCTTGTTTTCTGCCTGAGCCGCAACTGCAAGGGGAGAACCCGAAACTGCAAGCTCATGGTATCCCACAAGACCCACAGCAACAAAACTGACAAGCAGGTATATCACTGTTGATATACTGAGGGCAAGGATTATCGCAAGGGGAATGGTTTTTCTGGGATTCTTCACCTCCTCGCTTATGAGCGTCACCCTTGCAAAACCTGAATAGGCAAAGAATATGATGGCTGCGCCCTGCATCACTCCATATCCTCCGTTCGGCATGAAAGGAGAAAAATTGCCAAGCGAGACAGCGCCAAGCCCGAAGGCAACGAAAAAAGCCAGGATTAGAAGCTTTATCACCACAAGGGCATCATTGAAAAGGCTTGATTCCCGGGCGCCAAGGTAATTTATCAGCGTTATGACAAGGCTTGCTACAGCAGCCGTGGCATTCACAGGAAGGGAGGGAATAAATATCGCAAGGTAACTTGCAAACCCCAGGCTCACCACAGCGCCCACCACAATATTTGCAACAAGCCACAGCCATCCTGAGATAAAGCCTGCAAAGGGTGAGATGAGTTCATTGGCGAACTCATAACCTCCTCCTTCTTTCGGTATCAACGAAGCCAACTCTGCAAAACTCAGAGCGGTGAAGCCAGAAATAGACGCCCCGATTAGCAGGGATAGAAGAAGCGCAGGTCCAGCAAGACCTGCCGATATACCCGTAACCACAAATATGCCTGCGCCGATGATTGCGCCAATCCCGATAGCCAGGGCATCGAACAGACCGAGCGAACGCTTGAGTTCCATGGCAACTATTCGATTATATACGTCACATCAATACTCAACGTGACCTTGGACTCTCCTGGCTGGACTGGCGTGACTGACGTTGCAGCTTTCTCTGCAAATGTTGAAACGAAGGGCTGTGGAAATACCTCGCTGATCGATGCCGTTTTAACGCCGGTAATCTTAACGTTCAGGCTTTCTGCAAGCTTACCCGCTTTACCTTCAGCGTCATTAACCGCATCACCCAGCAGTTGATAGCGTATCTGCCTCTGTTTTTCATCTGATATCACAAAGGATATGCCGCTTACCTGGTTGGCGCCGGAAGAAGTTGATTTATCCACTATATCGCCGAGCTTATCAAGCATCGTGGTGGTTACCTCTATATTGTTGGATGCAGAATAACCCACTATTGTCGGCACACCTCCTTCCCTGGAATAGTTGTACACGGGCTGGACTGACAGGAACGAAGTCCGCATGTCCTTATCCTGAAGCCCCAGATTTTTGAGCGCACTTATCACGGCGTTCATCGAAGCTGCATTTTTTTCCGAGGCTTCTTTTGCCGTGGCTGCCTGTGTGATAACCCCGAGGCTTATGGATGCTGTATCGGGTGTTACGAATGTGGATGCCGAGCCTGAGACTGAAATCAACCTTTGCTCAGGGGATGCGCTAACATTGAATAATTTTACACCGGCATTACCTGCGACAAAAGCATACAATCCTGAGGCTAATACAACTACGGCTATCGAAAGAATGACGATGAGCACATACAGTTTATTATTGGTTTCTTGCGACATGATTTTCACCTCTCAAGTGGCTGCATATATGTTACAGTATTTTCCCGGAAGACACCTCTCCATGAGCACAACCTTACGGGCTGTATCAATATTATCAGTTTTTATTCTTATCTTAAACCACCACTTATTACCCCCTTCGTCAATGCTGCCCACGGAAACCAGCCAGAATTCTCCATCCATCTCAGCCAGCCCGTAATCCTCCCCGAACCATTCTATTACCTGCAGTTTCGTATCTTGGGTTTCTTCCAGGGGCAGATCATGGTATGAGCTTTCGTCCTTGTATTTTTCAAGCAACCTTGCCGTATCCCTGCTCCAGATTTCGTCATAGAAAGCGTCAAACAAATCCAGGTCGATAAGATATCTCAATCCTTCTTCTATCTGTTTCAGTTTGTCGCTTACCTCTTCTGTGCTTGATTTCATATTCTTGCCACCCCTGATTAAAGAATAATATGTTATCAAAGATGTATAAAGTTATTGAAGGAAGTATTAAGTTGCTGTAAATCGAATACTGCACTGGGAGTTATGGCTGATAAAAGGGGCATGATCGAGGAGGAAGCAAAAATAGCTTCTGTGAATGAGCTTTTGCAGAAACTCTCATCGAGTGAAAATGGTATTTCTTCCCAGGAAGCTGAGAAGCGGCTTTCACAATACGGCTACAACGAGATATCCGAAAAGAAGATAAGCCCTTTAATCAAGTTCTTACGATATTTCTGGGGACCTATTCCATGGATGATCGAGATTGCAGCGCTCCTTTCGGCAATCATCCGCCACTGGGAGGATTTTGCGATAATCTTTGCGCTGCTTGTGATAAATGCCTTGGTGGGGTTCTGGGAAGAGCACAAGGCTGAAAACGCTATTGAATTATTGAAGCAGAAGCTTGCGCTCAGGGCTCGTGTGCTGCGCGACAGCAAGTGGACTCAGATTCCGGCACACGAGCTTGTACCCGGGGATGTGGTGCGTGTGCGCCTTGGTGATATTATTCCTGCTGATGTTAAACTCATGGATGGCAATTATCTCCTCGTTGATGAGAGCGCACTCACTGGAGAATCCCTGCCTGTTGAAAAACATGTCTCTAATATCGGATACTCGGGTTCCATAATTCGGCAAGGGGAAATGAACGCTCTTGTGGTGAGCACAGGCATGAACACGTATTTCGGAAAAACAGCAAAGCTTGTCGAAGAGGCAAAAACAAGGAGCCACTTCCAGCAGGCAGTGATCAAAATCGGGGATTATCTTATCAGGCTGGATGCGGTGCTCGTCTCAATCGTATTTATTCTTGCTGTTTTTATCCGGGGCGAGAAGGTGCTGGATACCCTTCAGTTTGTTTTGATCCTGACCATTGCGTCTATTCCCGTGGCGCTTCCTGCCGTCCTCTCAGTAACCATGGCAGTTGGTGCAATAGCACTTGCCAAAAAAGAGGCAATCGTAAGTCGGCTTGTGTCGATCGAGGAACTGGCAGGCATGGATACCCTGTGTGCGGACAAGACAGGCACAATCACAAGGAACGAGCTTACGGTAGCAGAAGTAAAAGCGTTTGAAGGTTTCAAGGAAAGCGATGTGCTTCTCCTAGGAGCCCTCGCATCCCGCGAGGAAGACCAGGATCCCATCGACAATGCCATATTCGCAAGGGTAAAGCTCATGAAGAAGGGGATGCCAGCCTATAAAACAATTTCTTTCGTCCCTTTTGACCCGGTTTCAAAACGTACAGAGGCAACAATCGAAGGAGATGACGGCATCAGGTTTAAGGTATCCAAAGGGGCGCCGCAGGTCATTCTGGAACTTGCAGCCAATAAGGAGGTAAGTTCTCTTGTTAATGAAATAATCAGAGATTTTGCTGCAAAGGGACACCGCTCCCTTGGGGTGGCAGGCACTGATGAACAAGGTAATTGGCGGTATGCCGGAATTATTGCCATCTACGATGCGCCGCGTGATGATTCAGCATCGGTTATAAAAGATGCGCAATCGATGGGCGTAAATGTAAAAATGGTAACAGGCGACCACATCGCCATTGCAAAGCAGATAGCATCGCAGGTTGGCATGGGCACCAATATCGCATCTGCTTCTGCCTTTCTGGATAAACCAGACAGCGAGGCTCAGGCTATCGTTGAAAAGGCTGATGGTTTTGCCCAGGTATTTCCTGAGCACAAATACCGGATAGTACAACTGCTCCAGAGCAAGGGACATATCGTGGGCATGACGGGCGATGGTGTAAACGATGCTCCGGCGCTTAAGAAAGCAGACGCGGGTATTGCAGTCGCCGGTGCAACAGATGCGGCTAAATCCGCAGCAGACATCGTGCTCACAAGACCAGGGCTTTCTGTCATTACCGATGCCGTCAGGGAGAGCCACAAGATATTCCAGCGCATGACGAACTACGCCACTTACCGCATTGCAGAGACGATTCGAGTACTTGTCTTCCTCACGCTTGCAATCATCCTCTTTAACTTCTATCCACTTACTGCTGTGATGATTGTTATCCTCTCATTGCTCAATGACCTGCCCATAATGACGATTGCCTACGACAACACAAAGCTCCTCGGAAGACCTGCAAGCTGGGAAATGAGGAAGGTGTTGATCATCGCAACCGTTATCGGCACAGTCGGTGTTGCCTTCAGTTTCCTTTTGTTCTATTACAGCGAGCAGGTGCTGCACATTCCCCGACCTGTCATCCAGACGCTGATGTTCATGAAATTCGCAGTTGCCGGTCACCTGACGATATACCTCACACGTACTCATTCTCATCATTTCTGGGCGCGCCCTTTTCCAGCTGGAATTCTTTTCTGGACGACTGAAGCCACGCAGTTCGTGGGCGTTCTTTTTGCGGTCTATGGAATTTTCATGGTACCTATCGGCTGGAACCTTGCGGCGCTTGCCATAGTATGGGCACTTGCGGATTTCATTGCGGCTGATTTTGTGAAGATTTATTTTTACAGGAGGCTGGAGGGAAAGGGGCGAAGGTGAAGTGCGTCTCTGAGTTTGGAAATCAAACCGCAGATGGTTAACATTTCGAAAATCTAAGAACCTCGCTTCATCAGCGACTTTTTTACATACTCAACGCAGGCTGCGAGTATGCTTTCATTCTCTCCGAGCACATCCATTCCAGCTGCGCCCTCATGTCCTCCACCTGTGCCTTTGAATTTTGCACTTATATCTTCCATTAATTTTGCAAGATTCACGCCTGCATTCTGGGCTTCTCTCCTTGCACGGGCGCTCACCTTAACCACGTCGTCCTTCTTCGACGCAACGATTGCCACATCCGCCCCGATGGAGATCAAACTGGATGCTGCCGCCCCACCAAAGGAACCCACCAGCGAGGTAACGATTATCCAGTCCTCCACTCTTTCAATCGAAGTGCGCTGGGCTGCTTTTAAAAAGGCAATGCGCATGGAAACATCCTGGGGTATGGAGGAAAGCATGTCCATCACCTCACTGTACTCGATGCCGCTTAATTCCATAAGGCCAGCAACAGCTCTGAAGGAATCCGAGGTAGCATGCCTGAAGTTTCCAGTGTCCGTGATGATGCCCGACATCAGGGCAAAGGCAGTACGCCTCATTATAGGAGCCCCCATTATCTTCAGCACCTCAAGAACTATCTCGGCAGTTGAACTCTTATTCCTGTGAAGGTAGAAGGCGGCATTCTCGTTGAGCGACGAGGTTGCATGGTGGTCTATGACTGCGTAATTTTTTAGCCCAAATCCATTTAACTGGGCAGGCGTAGAGGTATCCACCACCACCACAAAGTCATAATCCCCTTGTGGGTTTGTGACGAATTCGATATTCAACTGCCTGGCAATCTGGGACGCTGCCCTGTCGCATCCCTCGATGATGCCAACAGTGCCTCCAATTGCTTCTTTAAGTGCGAAAGCGCTTCCAAGTGCATCAGGGTCTGCATTTCTGTGGCACAGGTAGAGGATGTTGTTGTAATCCAGCAGTTGATTGTAGAACTCCGACTCGTCGATCTCCATGATTTATTGTGCTGCTGGAGTGCCGATTGCTTGTTTGAGCTGCTCCTGTAACTGCTGGAATCGCTTCTGTATGCGTTCTTCCTGACGTGCAAGCGTCTGAGCCCGCAGGCTTAGAGTATCCTTTTTTTCAATGAGAGCTTCTTTTGTCTTATCGCGCTCGGTTTTTATCAGCAAATCTCCTATGGCTCTGTAAACCACGGCATCAGCATCAAGTTTTTCAAGTTCTTCAAGAGCCAGTTCCGTTTCTTTTAAATTGATATCGACCTGGTTTTTCTGAACTGCAAGTGCCTGCGCTTGCTGCTGTATCTGCTGCAACTGCGCAAGCTGGTTTTGAATCTGCGGAGGTAATTCTGAACTCATTTTATTCACCTGTAAGTCTGGGTAGTATTGCGCATCTTTAATTTATAACTTGTGTTATAGAGCACATCTCAATTGTGATTTTGAAGAGGCGAAGCCATCCATTGAGGGCAGCCCTCATCGAAACAATGTCGTTAGCCTCCACTTTCAAAATAAGTAAACCAGCCTTTAATTCAAGGGCTGCTTTTGTGCGCTGGTAATCCTCCCCGAGTTCAGGAAGCAGTGCCTCATAAATAATATTGGCATTTTTGCCTGCATCGAATTCGAATTCTGCAAGAACGAGCATAAATACAGATAAGCGCTACGTTTATATTTACGTTTGCAGTTAAATGTACTGATCAAACATCCAATGGATTCAGGGATTACAGTTGAAATTTTAATCATATCAGTGCTTATTGTATTCTCTGCCTTTTTTTCCCTCTCGGAGACAGCACTCCTATCTGTTGGTAAAATACGGATAAGGCACCTTGCAGAGAGCGGGAATAAAAATGCAAAGGCAGTGGTAAGGTTAATCGAGAATCCTGAGCAGTTCTTAGCTGCAATCCTGATAGGCAACAACATCGTCAATATCACAGCTTCGGTACTGGCTACGGACGCAGCGTTGCGGTTTTTCGGGAGCAGCGGGATTGCCATAGCAACTGGCGTGATGACGCTGTTCATCCTTGTTTTCGGGGAGGTTTTCCCGAAAACGCTTGCCTCAAGGAATGCCGAATACATAGCGATGCACATTGCAAATCCCATAACAACGGTGATCAATGTTCTAAGACCTGTTGTCTGGTTTATTACCACGATTGTGAACTCCATGATCGTGGTTTTCGGAGGGCATGAGCGGGTGAAGCATCCCTTCGTTACAGAGGAGCTGGTCAAGATGATGGTGAGGGTGGGGGAGAAGGAGGGTACGATTGAAAAACATGAGCGAGAGCTGATACACAGGGTCTTTGATTTTACCAACGGGAAAGCGCACGGCGTGATGACGCCGAGAGAAAAAATCGTATGCATAGAGGAATCGGAGTCGCTCGATACCGCGCTTGAATTGATAAATAAGTCGGGTCATTCGAGATTGCCCGTGTATAGAGGGAATTTCGATAATATCGTGGGGATGATTTATGCAAAGGATTTTTTGAAGTTCAGGGATTATGAACTCGGCAGGATAAAGGTGTTTCAGGTTCTGCGTCCCCTCATGGTAGTGAAAGCCGGGGAAGAAATCTCTTCGATACTGAAGGAACTGCAGCAGAAGAAAATGAATATTTCAGTAGTAGTGGATAATAATATGAGGGTTATAGGGCTTGTTTCGATTGAGGATATACTTGAGGAGCTTGTGGGGGAGATATTCGACGAATATGATAATGAAACAATGCCGGAAGTGGCGGGAAAGCTTAATCCACGTAAACTATAAATACAGAATTCGCCAATATACGAACCAATGGCAGGCAGTAATACAAACTTTTTTACACCACCATAATCCCAAACTGCCTGCTATTTCCTCTGATTGACAGAAACCTATTTAATTCTTAAAATTAGCTTCAAAGACGTGGAATTACTAACACTTTTGATACTTGGTTTTCTTGCAGGCTCGCTGGTCAAACTCACCGATGATATTGCAGATAGAAAGCTTTTCCATAACCTTTTCACCATACCGCTGGGGCTTACATACGGCTTGATAATGGGGTATCTTATGTCCAGCGATGCTGAGGCTTCCCTGCTCTTCGGCGGCATCGTGCTGGGATGTTTAATAACAGGCAAGATTAATAGCTATGGTCATTATTTCGGACTCGGTGCTATACTTTTTGTTCTTTTTTTATACGGGATAAAACTCACTCCTCTTGTCCTGCCGATTGCGGCGATTGCGGCGCTGGATGAAATGAAAGACGTGTTCTATGCCTATAGAAACTTGAATTTCATGTTCGATTACAGGCTATTCCTCAAGTTTGGAATACTGGTGCTTGTTATTCTGAATATGCTTGGACTGAATGCGCTTCTCATCCTTATCGCATTCGATTCTGCCTACATCATAACCGAGAGAATAAATTCGAGGTTTTCATGAGATACGATGCTGTCGTTATAGGCGCTGGGCCTGCTGGCTCCTCTGCGGCTTTGCGCCTTTCTTCGCTCGGTCATAAAACCCTGCTCATAGACCCATGCGACAAAAAAAAGGTTTGCGCAGGAATACTCACAGCTCAGTACGTAAGGAAATATGGGATAAATGAGGCTTTTGTGGAAAGAGAATTAAAGGGGGTAAGAATATCTTTCAGAAATACAAAAGCACAAATTTCCTATCGGCGGGCGGTTGAATACTCCATAAACCGAGAACTTTATGATTCCTTTAACCTCGCTCAGGCTATTGGCGCCGGGAGCGAGTTAAAAAAAAAGCTGGTGCTGTCGGTAGATGAAAAGGACTCTTATGTTGAGATCAGGACAGAAAAGGAACGCATCCTTGCAGACTATGTTATTATCGCATCAGGTGTATCTGAGCTCTCTCGCTCGTTTGGAGGCGCGAAAAAGTATGCCTTCTGCGTGCAGCAGAAGAAAGACCGGAAACCGGAGGATTATTTTGAGATGAACTTGCAAAGCCATGGCTATTCCTGGATTGTGCCCAAGAAAGGGCATGTATTGACCGGAACCTCATTGACTTCAGGTTATCCTGATATTCCGGGAGAGAAAGGGCTCTTACCCCTTGAGCCTGCTAAAAACACTTTTTCCCGAAGGACCCTTCTTGTAGGCGATGCAGCCGGATTCGTATCTCCATTTGAAGGGGAGGGAATATATTATGCGAGGCGCTCGGGTGAAATAGCCGCAGATGTGCTATCCAGCGCCATTTCTGATTCTAACGCTCTTGAAAGCTATGAAAAACTCTGGAAAAAAGAATTCGATTTCTCAATGCTGAAGGAGCTTTCCCTGTTATTATCGAACGAAATAATTTTAGAAGCGTTTGTACGTGAAATCAGGGATAACGAGAAATTTAATAAGCTTGTAGAGGATATTCTGACAAAAGAAAAAAAGTTTAAGATAAAAGATTTATCGTTAATTATATGATAGAAAACATCATCTGGCTTGCGCTTGGATTGCTTGTCATAGCCTCGGTTATTCCGCAAGGGAATAAGCTCAAACTTACGATAGCAGGCGCAGGCTGGCTGTTTTTTTCAGGGCACTGGGTGCTGCAATGGCAGCATTATTATGGGCTCGGGGATTATACCAATGTGTTCTTAACAGCGCTCGCATCGGCTTTTTCGGTCATTATCGGTGTTGTCCTCATACGGCAGGACAAAAGCCTTCTCGGGAGCATCAACGGCATAAGCACCATGACCTCGATCTCCATGGCTTCAACTGCTGCTGCAATAGGCGGACTTTCCTATTTTGTATTTTCCGAAATTCCTTCGATGAACGAATGGCTTATCTCAACGGTGGCAAACCAGACGATATGGGTTGCTTCGTTTTTCGGCATTATGATGACAAGACTGGACTGGAACCTGATTGCAGTCAACGGTTACAGGGTCGAAATAATACTTGCATGCACGGCGATTGAAAGCATTGCATTGTTCATCGGGATAATCGCAAGTGTCAGGGCACCGTTTAAGAGGCTTGCCTCGGCATTCCTCATCTCGGTTCCTGTGATATACGGCTTGAACCTGATAAGGAATGTTTTTGTGGTTGATGCTTATGGAATGACATGGTTTGGCGACCCCCAGCTCAGTTTTTATGTTGCACATACGCTTATAGCAAAAGTAGGTTCCCTTATAGCCTTATTCGTAATCGCATACGCTGTATTGAAAATACTTCCTGAGATCGTAGATATGATTGATGGGATTTTGAATCTGGTAAGAGGTATTTTCAAGCATGCTGGCTAAAGGTTCGTTTTCCTGGATAGGGGGAGTGATGCTGTTCACCGCTGTTATGTGGTATTTTTCAAAGACCTTCTTTTGGCCTGTATCAATACTGTTCTTTTTTTTGTTCGCTGTAGGATTTGCTTTGACTATCTTTTTTTTCATATTCTTCCGCGACCCAAAGCGTACTCCGCCCGGGGATGAGGACGATGCAGTTTCACCAGCCGACGGCAGGGTAATCTCCATACAGGACAGGACTATCTCTATTTTCATGAATATCCATAATGTCCATGTGAACAGGGCTCCCCTTGCGGGCACTGTTACGCGCATCGATTATAAACCAGGCGGTTATATACCTGCTTTCAACAAGGATTCGTATGTAAACGAAAGAAATCATGTCGTGATAAATCCTGGCAATGGAATTCTTGAGCTTACGCAGATAGCAGGCGTTCTTACGAGGCGCATTGTGTCGTACGTAAGCGAGGGAACTCAGGTGGAAAGGGGCGAGCGAATAGGCATGATACGCTTTGGTTCGCGTGTGGATGTGATAATTCCACAGGATTATGAATTTGTGGTGGCGGTTAATGACAGGGTGAGAGCAGGAGAGACTTTAATCGCGATGAAAAGGGGCAAAGTAAGGGGAGAATAATGGGAGACAATATCCTGAAACTCATCAAGCCGGCTGATATTATTACCATTGTTAATGCCTTGCTTGGTTTTGCCTCGATAATAATGGCCTTGCGAGGAGAAGTTGATAGTGCGCTTGTTTTTGTTCTTATTGCTGTGATAGCAGATGGGGCGGATGGCGCAGTTGCAAGGTATTCGGGATATGGTGTTCTTGGCGCTAACCTTGATTCGCTTGCTGATGTGATTTCTTTCGGACTTGCGCCTGCCGCTCTGGCGTTTGTTTTCCTCAATGGATATTTTTCCTGGGTATTTTCCGGTCTTTTCCTTGTATGCGGCACGCTGCGCCTTGCGCGTTTTAATGCGGCAGGGAAAAAGGACGGGTTTGAGGGAATACCAATAACATCCGGAGGTTTTGTTGTAGCACTTTTTCTGCAAGTAAGGGCTTATGTGCCGTATTTTGAAACCACATTTGCTCTTCTTCTTGTTGTCCTTTCTTTGCTGATGATAAGCACCATAGCTTATCCCAAATTAAAGAGCCCTTTTATTCTTGCTCCGATGGCGCTGCTCCTTGTTTTTGATATAGCTGTTTTTTATCTGGGTTATACAGGAGTGGTAAAAATTGCAGCCCTGATATTGCTTATCATGATTTTCGGATACATATTAAGTCCGCTCGGAAGGAGGTTTTATGGAAATCAGTAACCGTGACATGGCTGTATTCGAGGCAGGCATCAAGCTCGGGGCGCTGTACCACCAGTTCGTGGGCGCCCCTATAAATGTCGATACAATAGATGACCTTGCAAGAGCGATAGAGGAAAGCGTGGCTCTTCAGCCTCATGTCAGAAGCGTCAGCGTGATGATTGACAGGGAGATGGTAGAGAAAAGGCAAAATCCCAGGTTCAAATACTGCGAGCTTGAGGGGCGCATGCTGCATGTGAGTTTGCAGGTATTATACAAGAATACTATCGCTCATGTGGAACTCGCATACGATGAGGAACTGGGCTATCCGCTGATGAGGATTAAGAAGATTGAGGATATGTAAAATTATTTTATAAAAATAAAAAGGAAAGTTGGGTGATTCATTCGCGGAACGTTGGGAACCCTAACTCCTTTAAATATTTTTCACCTTCTATGGTATTAAAGTCCGTAAAGCCAAAAAGTTTTTTGCATACATTCTTTACTCCATAACGTTTCCCTTTCCACGTTAAATACGTTGTTCTGTAAACGTACAAATCTGGCGTTGGGTTTTCTAATATGGCTATAACATCTTTTTGGTATATCGGCTTCTGTTCGTGTCGCCCAATTTTCACGATTACCATTTCTTTACCAGTTGGTTCCGGTGAAGTTACTATCGATTCTTCAGACTTAGGCGCAGTTTTGATTTCATGGAATGGGATTTCTAAGATATCATCTTTCTCCCAGCCCATCAGTTCTGCTATTGATTTCGGTATGGGGATCATTAAGCTGGCACCAACTTTTACGACTTGAATTTTCACAGGTTTCATTTTTTCTCACCTCCTTGTTATAATTAGTAGTTTATTAGTAATTAATATTATAAATAGTTTGTTAAGCCATCAACGTAACAATAAGACATAAATAAGATTAACGTCTTACATAATCCTATGACAACAGTAACAATCTCAAGCAGAGGACAGATAGTAATCCCCAAAAAAATAAGAGAATTGCTCGGTTTATCAATGGGCAACAAACTCAAGGTTTTCCAAGAAAACAAAAAGATAGTTCTTGTAGCCGAACCCGAGGCAAAACCCACCGAATTATTTGTCAAAGCATCCCCGAATGCAGTTGAGAAAGCCATAAAAGAATCTCATGAAATCGATGAGGCAAAGCTCAAGAAACTCCTGCATGATTTAGGGATAAAATGATCGCAATAGATACGAGCGTCTGGGTGGAATATATCAATACAGGCGGAGCATTTCATCCCCAAGCAAAAGCAGTAATCGATTCGTTGGGCAAAGGAGGAACAGAAGCTATCCTTACACCAATAACGCTGGCTGAAATATATTATGTTTCAGAAAGGGTTTATAAAGAAGCATATACAGCCCAAGAATCTGAAGTATTCGCAAAGAAACTCTACGATTTTGTTTATTATCACCCACATGTAGAAATAAAAGAGTTAGATTACGAACTTTGCCTGAAAGCTGCAATGATGAAATCCAGATATAAAATCGCAATCTCAGATTGTTTTTTATTCGCTCTATCCGAGAAGGAGAACATCGCTGTTTTATTCAGGGGCAAAGAAAAAGAGATGGAACCGAATATAAAAGAGTTAAAGAAACGTTTTAATCTCAAGTTCCTTGAAGAATATTAGTGTGCTAACTTAATTATGCCCCTCACCTTCCGCATCGTACTCGTTGAACCGCTCTACAGCGGCAACACAGGCTCGGTAGCGCGAGTGATGAAGAACTTCGGATTTAGCGAACTTATCCTCCTGAACCCCTGCGAGCTTGATGCACAGGCGCGCGTAATGTCCATGCATGCATACCACATAATCGAGAAAGCAAGGATTGAATTCACGTTAGAAAAAGCCCTCTTGGGCTCGAACATCATCGTGGGCATGACAGGGATCCCAGGAAAAACTGATAACAAACACATGAGAATGCCAGCCCTTTCTCCCCGCAAACTGAAGGAGAAACTTACAGGCAAAAGCGGAATTGTTTCGCTTGTCTTCGGCAGGGAGGATAGAGGGCTTCTGAACGAAGAGCTTGAGTTATGCGATATCATCGTGAATATCCCCACGAGCAACGAATATCCAAGCATGAACCTGTCCCATGCCGTTGCCGTGGTTTTATACGAACTAAGCGATGTTGAATCCGATAAGGATTACATGGCACCTCATTTTGACCTTGAGCTTCTGTACGAGCACATAGAAGAGGTGCTCTCCGATATCGAGTACAAAGAGCATAAGGAAGACAAGACAAAACTGATGCTTCGAAGGATTCTTGGAAGGGCTGAGTTAACAGGGCGCGAGGTGCAGACACTGCGCGGTGTGCTTCGCCGCATACAGTGGAAATTAAAAAAAGGTATTTAAGTTTTTAAACTATTGGAACGAGAAGTATGGATAACCCGATGTTAGGTTGCTTTCTATCAAAGCCCAGGATTGCCGAGAGCCAGCCCATTCTCCCAGCTGAACTAAAAGGCGACCTGAAAGTGGCTGAGTTTATTCCTTTTTTCATCGTGGCTTCCATCGAAGTCGGGAACACCACAACCAAGTGCATTCTTACTGCCACGAACATGAAGGACGGGCGCACGAGACTTTTGAACAAGACCGTAAAGATGACCCGCGACGTGAGGAAGCCGAAACCGAATGAGAGGATCTTCGGCACCACCTTGAGCGGCGTATCGCTGACAAGGGAATCCATTGCAGAGCTTGTCAGGGATACCCTTCTTGAGGCGCATGATGCTGTACATCTTGATATCAGAACAGACCTTGATTTTGCGGTGAGGTCAACAGGCGTTGTTGCAGGATTCTCATCACCGCATGAAGTAGGTGAATTCATAAAAGCGCTTGCAGATGGCTGTCTCCTCGCTGGCATACCTCCAAAAAAAATGGTGCCTGCGATGTCCATCGAGAACGTGCCCATTAAATTCAGAGACCATACGCTTATCGATAAGGTCGTATTCACAGGTGCAGTTGGCGGTGTGCTACCGCCAGTGGGCTCGACAGGTGTTGAAATTGTCGCTAATGAGATGGAAGGCGAGCTTTCAACCGCAGGCATCAAAGAGGGCGCAAAATGGGCGGGCGTTGACTTCAGGAACCCTGCTTTTTCCATGGATTTCGGAACAACATTGAAAGGACGCATCACCAACGATGATATACCCTATGCAAAGACGATAGGCAACCTCTGCGGCTATGCAGGCGCGATTCCTGATGCCGTGATAAAAGGCAGTGGGCTTGTGGACAAAAGATACGGTGCTGCACTTGATATATTCCACCACAACAAAGAGCGCATGATATGGCTTTCAAAAAGCGGCGCCATTAAAAAATACGCGCAGGATATTCATGCGCAGGTAACTATCGAGATCGTGCCTGAATACAGGAAGAGGTACGGGAGCGTGCCTGTTGACCCGGCGGCAGCAAAGGAGATAGGGGTTGTGCTCATGGGATGCGATGTAGGCGAGAATGGAAGTGATCTTTTGAAGCTGACCGATATTGGCGCCGAGATATATTCAAAACACGGTTTAAAAACGATGTTCGCTACTCTTGATCTTGTTTCTGCAATGATGGTCGAGCGGCTGGTAAAACTTGCCCTCGATAATAGACTCATCACTGAAAAGACATCATTAGGTTTAACGGGCAGGGCAGCCATCACAGGTTGCAAACCGCATTTAATATTAGAAGCTATTGAAAAACTCGGTATTTATGAAAAGCCACAGGAGCGTGTCGTGTTCGTGGATGACGGGCTTGCGAGAGGCGCGGCTGTGATGGCAAGGTGCATGAACTCGCTGGGTGTGCCGGGAAATCCAATCGGCGGTATAAGGGGCGGAGGATGCGTCCTGAGCAAGCGCATTGAATATTATAAAAAATCAAAGGAGTTAAAATGAAAGCGCTTCTGTTGATGGGATGTCCGGAACTGCCTGTGCAGACAGCTTTGGCTCTGTATATTGCAAATAAGCTGAATCGCGAGGGGTTTGATGTGACAGCCGCGGGCAACAATGCTGCCATAGCTCTTCTCCTCGATTCCGACCCAGAAAGGCATTACATAAAGAAGGTGATGGGGCTTGACAGGTGCATCGGCGCCCTTGCCGAGAAGAGAATGGAGTTTGACCTTTGCTTCGTGTTCATCCACAGCGACACAGGTATATCGTATCTCGCCACTGTGAAGTCGCTCTCGAAGGCAAAGACGGTGGCGGTCATTTTCGGAAAGGATATAGAGCCGCTCATAGAGGCAAGCGGGGATTCGGTGATAATTGCGGCAAAGGCTGTGCATAACCCGGCGCCGCTGAGGGCGAAAATAGACGGGGTGAAGTCGTGGGCTGCATTGACGAGATGAATTATGAGATTCTGCTGCCAAGCAGTTCTTTTAAGGAGTGCGCGGATTTTATAAAGAAGAATTTCAAGGAGGTTTATTATGTGGATGCGGGTTTCAGGATTTTTGATAATTATCTGATAGGAGTTCC
>CAYXIP010000033.1:0-16012 GCA_964465515.1 uncultured Candidatus Methanoperedens sp.
CGTTGAAAGGGTGATGTTTATCTCAAGGGCTGCCAGGTTCGCCATCCAGATAAGGGTGTCAAGGTCATTGCATACAACGTAGTTTAGCTCACGCTCTGCAGTTTCCGAGTATCTGTTGAAGGTTTTAACCCAGGGCGGTATGCCCAGCGGCGCATCCTTTTCATAGAATCCCTCTTTGTCGATTCCATCAGGGTACCTGTTCATGACTATCGGTCTGTTATGCAGGAACTTGAGCATCTTTGGGGCTATGCTGATGTAATATTTGATGACCTGGGATTTTTTCAATCCAAGCTCGGGATATAGTATTTTATCCAGATTCGTGAATGATACTTTGGTGAGTTCGGCTGTCATAATTATGTTTTGATAAACCGCTCGATGATTGCAATAATAAGAAAAGGGTATCTGCGTTTAACTTATGGATAGGATAGGACAATTTGGGTAGAATAGCGAGTCAATCGCAGACACCACAAATATATAATGATTATTCGTGTATTTAAATCCTTTCCTCAGCCAGGATGTCAGCTATTTTTGCCAGTTCTTCTGGCTTCAAGGTCTCTGCTCTTCTTTCGATAAGTTTCGCGGGGAGTTTCTTCAATGCGCCTTCAATATCCCTTATCCCAAGCATCTCTGCATTATTAATTATAGCATTCCTGAGCTTTTTCCTCCTCTGGGAAAAAACCGCACGTAAGAATTTCATGAAAAGCTCCTCATCTTTCACTTTGTAAGGCGAAGGTCTTGGCACAAGCTTTACGATAGCTGAGCTTACTTCTGGCGGAGTGATGAATGCGCTTCTCGGCACAGCTTCAAGTATCTCAACATCGGCATAATACTGCACTGCCACTGAAAGCCTGCCGTAATCCTTGCTTTTTGGTAATGCAACCATTCTCATTGCAAACTCATACTGGTACATCAGAATCCCGAGCTCGAATTTGTGCCTCAGCAGCTTGAAAGTAACAGGGGAAGAAATAGAGTAGGGGAGATTGGATATTACTTTATTGAAGTGAGGGAATTCTATCTTAAGGGCATCCCCTATAATAACATCAACATTCTCCCACCTGTTAAGAGAGGCTGCAAGCTCAGCATCGGCTTCAACTGCTATCACCCAACCTGCATTTTCAGCAAGCTTTTCCGTCAGATTGCCAGAGCCTGCACCTATCTCCAGAACAATATCCTTCTTATTCAATTTTCCGTATCCGATTATCCTGTTTAAAATCCCCTCATCTGCCAGAAAATGCTGGTCTTTTTTATACCATTTCATTATCTTTTAGGCGGCATGGGGGTTGTGAAAACACGGTATTTGATATTATCGTCCTTTAATTCTTCCAGAACCCGGTTAGCAATCAGCTTCTCAGGCGTATGAAGACCTTTCACCCGCTCAACCAGGTCTTTAAAGCTTGCAAATACTCCCTTTTTTCTTTCGTCTATTATTCCCCACATGAGTTTTTTCCCTATTCCTGGGAGCAGCTCAAGCATGTGCAAGCGGGTTGTTATCGGGTAGGCTTCGTTGAAGAAGGAAAGAAACCTGTTTTCATTTGCAAGCACCATTTTCTCTATCATAGAAGGAAGCTCCATCTGGGCGCCGTGGGTTAATTCGTTGTATGAAATACGCCGCTTGACATGGTCGATCACAGGACGGTCACCCTCGCCTATGTAAACCCTGTCCTGGGTTTTGGGTACCACATTCTCTTTCGGTATCATCTCCATGAGAACAAAATGTTTCTCTCCCACGCCTTGGACAAGGGGTTTTTTCTGGTACATCGGGCGTGTATCGTCCGAACGCCCATAGGGTAAATAATCCAGAATATAGGCTACATCTTCTTTTTCCAGTTTTTTCCCTAAGGTTATCATAAAATACCACTCTGTTGAAGTTCTCCTTGCTCAATATTATTATTTAAAAGTTTATATAGCTTCAGGTATACCTTGCGACCAGATCAAGAATTTGTTTAAGCTCGGATTCGCTGAGGGTATAACGTTCTTTTGCATAAATCGACCTTAATTCGTCATTTGACATGGGAAGAACGTCTGCAATCCTGACCGCTATTTCTGGTTTCATTTTTTCAAGCTTCAATAGCTCGTTCATTAATTCCCTTGATTTTTTTGCATCAAGCTTGGAAAATGTTTCAGCATGGGTTATTGCTTTTCGAAGTTCGTATCCCAGCTCCTTGTTCTCTGTTTCTCTCTCTTTTTTTACCTGATCGAGCAGCTCCCGAACCTCTCCAAGAGTCAATATTTCCTCACTGATAACCTGCTTCACTATCATAAGGCACCTCCGTTATTTCCGCGGGGTCAAATGCTCAGGCAGAACTATAATTTCTTTAACCAGCCCAATATCTCTAACTTCAACAATATATGCCCTACCCCGCCGACCCACAACCTTACCTGTTCTTCCCTGGAACTTCGGGTGCGGCATCCCATCCTGTATACCCGGGTCAAGATCGATATTTACAGTATCCCCTTCGGCGAATTCCTGAGTCGAGCGGCTTATCGGAGACAGTCCTTTCTCCCTAACTGTTTTTCTGAGTTTATGTCTTGATTTCCTTCTTGTTCCGTGGGTTTTTGCCATAATTTCCTCTGGATAATCCCGTTATTCCCTATATATACAGGTTTTATACGGGTCTTAACCTACCTTAATCACTTCAAGTTCTATAATCTTTGCCTCACTTCCTGTAAGTGACGCTATGCTTGGCACAGTGCGCCCTCCATCGCCAGAAACCAGCTCCTTTACATAGAGTCCGCCTTCGCAATGGACTTTAATCACAGCATTATTGGTATCAAATGATTCAAGCTCTGCAAAGTGTATCAGCCGCACTCGTTCAAGGTCTGCACGACGGTGAAGCACTCTGGTGGGTGTTTTCTGTTTGATGAGGGCTCCGCTTAATATGTCAAGGGATGATTTAAGTTTTTCCTCGGTTGTGTTGTGTTCGATCTTAAAACGGTACATCTTATCTGCTTTCATTGATTTTAGCTGTTCAACGTCTTCGCTTTCAACGAATTTGAGTTCTAAAACCTCGATTTTTCCATTCGATGTGTGATTTATCCTTGACTCAAGTGAATTTAAATCTATACTCCTTATGTGCGGCTTCTTTGCTTCTACCACAAACGGTCTTCCATCGCCCAGCATCAGCGCATCGATATCCTCGCGCCCTGCCCCGTGGAAAGCTGTATCTTCGCATCGGGTTTCTGCCACAATATGAGGCTTGATGAGTTCATCCACAGACTCCTGATACATTTTGCCTGTATTATCGCAGCGCTCGCATCCTTTTCCATTACACTCCCTGCAGGGCCATCTTGTCTGGGGAATTCCGCGAACAAGCTTGCGATACCTGCCGTAGATGTGCAGTGAATTTACTTCAAGTTCAACCTTTTCATTTTCAATGTCAAGCAGCGCCACAATTTGCGGCTTTTTGAGGTTTGCCTTTTTTCCTGTCAGCTTTTCAATCCGCTTTCCCACCTCGCGGTTCAATTCGGTTTTCAGAGGCTCGGCAAACGTTGTACCGCTTTCAGCCCAGATGATTTCCTCGTTCTCGGCTAACAGACCTGTCATCTTTGTGCCAACAAGGAAATTGCTGTACTCATAATCCGAGAGTGCAGCAATTGCTTTATCTGCCCACGAATCAAGCTTGGAAAACAGGTCATTGCATACCCAGCAAATCCCTGCATTTGAATGTAGGGTCTTTACGCTCTTTGAAAGTTCGTCTTTCTCCACATCTGCCTGCATGGCAAGCACAAGCCTTAAAGCTCTTCCGCGCTCGTCATTTGAAAGTCCTGTGGAGAGTTTTGCGAACTGCCGCCCGAGGCAGTGGTCGCAGATAGTGCCTTCTTGCAGGATTTTTCTCGCCGTGTCAAGAATTGTCATCGGTTCTTGATATATTCGGTGCTCTAAATATGTTTTCTGCCCTATCCATTTCATTATGCAATAAAATAATGCAGTGCTCTGCATGCAAAGAGAGAGGACCTACACTCACTATTTCATGCTCATAACCCTTGATTATTTTTTCTTCCTCGTCAGTTAAGCCCTCATGGTCACCCAGTAAAAATAAAGGCTCTTCAAATTTCTTCCCCCGAATATCCATCCCATCTTCCCGCAGATAGACAAACCCCGCATTTAAATGCGGTGTCTTCCTCAGTTCTCTTAAAAGGTCGCCAAAACCCCCTTTCCTTACACTCACACCTGGCGTGGATTCTGTCCAGAAATCCTGTACATTCTTCTCAAGCGCCTTTTTTATTAGCGAGGCTGCACTTCGCTCATCAGGGCTCAGGTATCGTAACGAGCCTCCATCAAAACGTACGAGCTTTGGTTGAGCGCCGCCCTTCAGGACAAGATAAACAAGAACATCTCTTCTTAAGTCATGGGAGAGAAAGAGGGCTGCATTAACACACCTGCACAGGATGTCCATGCGCCCTGCACCCGGTAGGTCGTTTAGCGAAAAAGGTGCGGTTGCGGCTTTGTGACCGATTATGATAAAGGATTTCATGGGAGTGAGAATACTTCCGGCAATATTAAAAGTAGCTTTTGATAAATAAACATTAAATAGGATGAGCAATATTTATTAGACCATTATATATAAGGAATTTGAGATATGGGATTTTATGACAGGATTCTCGGGAAAAAGAAACCCATCTCGGGGAGCAGCGCAAAAGAAGAGGTCTTACCCGGCAGGAGTGCAGCACCCGATGTCCCTGATAAAAATGGGATTGACAAGGCTGACGCTTTAACATGGGTCAACAAGGGCGATGCGCTGGTTGGAAGCAGCATGTACGCAGAGGCAATACAGTGTTATGATAAGGCGCTTGAGTTGAATCAAAGATTTCAAGAGGTCTGGAATAACAAAGGGCTTGCCCTTGCCAGAACAGGCAGATATGCAGAAGCCATAAAATGCTATGATAAAGCATTAGAGCTCAAACCAGACGATGAAGAAGTGATATACAATAAAGGCATTGCCCTTGCCCAGCTCGGGCAATTCCCGGATGCCATTGCGAATTATGATAAACTGCTTGAAATAAATCCCAAAGATGCATCTTCCTGGTGCGGCAAGGGCGATGTGTTATTTGAGAGCGGCAACTTTGAAGAAGCTCTTCGTGCTTATGATAAAGCCATCGAGATAAATCCCAAGGATGAAACTGTCTGGAATAACAGAGGGTTAACCCTTGTTAAACTCAATCGTTTCTCTGAGGCTATAGAATCGTATGATAAAGCCATCGAGATAAATCCGGCAGTTGAAAAAATATGGAGCAATAAAGGGCTTGCCCTGGTAAGAATGAAGCAGGCAGAAGAAAAAATCGATCTACAAAAAACCGCTTCCTCCATGCCAGGAGGGGAGAAAACCGAATCGTTTACTGAAGACAAGCCTGATGAACAACCAGCCATTCTCAAACCAGAGGTATCGGAGATGAAGACAGATTTAATTCGGGTGGAATCAGAATTTAAAGAGACAGAGCAGGTAGAACTGCCGGTTATTGAGTCAGTGAAGGAAGCCAAGCCTGAAACCTCTGTGGAGAAACCGGACTTAAAAGGAGGGGAGATTTCTAAAGAATCACTCGAACATCTGGTCACGGGAAATACGCTGTATTCTATGGGGAAGTATGAAGAAGCAATCGATTCTTTCGATAAATCCCTGCAGACAGACCCTGGAAATGCTACCGTGTGGAACAATAAAGGGCTTGCGCTTACCAGATCAGGAAAATTTGATGATGCTGTGATTTGCTATGACAAAGCCATTCAGATCGATCCAAACGACTATGTATTTTTTAACAATAAAGGTAATACACTTTATAAAAAAGGGACTATTAAAGAAGCCATGGAAAGCTATGAATCGGCTTTCAAGTTAAATCCTGAAAGCAGGACGGCAAAAAAGGGTATAGAGATGTGTTTGAAATCCTTAAAAAAATCTGGAAAACAACGGAGAAATATTAGATAAGCATTATAATAATTTGTATAGAGTAAACTTTATATAATAACAAAATCAATACTTTTAATGGTTCGGGAATATGGCTGACGGAAAAAAAGTTTCTTTATTGGAAACATTCACAAAAGAAGCTTCGCCTGAAATTCCAGTCTTGAAAGAGGTTCCTGAAACGCAGAATCGAACCACCGGGATACCAATTCTTGACAGGACTTTGGGGGGCGGGTTGCCATCCGGTTCTGTTGCATACATATACGCCGATGCCAAATCCATGGCAGAAGTGTTTCTGTACCAATTCACACAGGCACGCAAAACCTATTATTTCTCAAATGGAAGGCGCCCCATGTATGTATTGCGTGATATCGAGGGGTTTGGCTTTAAAACAAGCGATATCATATTTGTGGATATTTATAGCGAATATTATTTCACAAACCATGGGGAAATGGTTGACAATGTGGGAAATGAATTCGTGGATGCCAAGATTGTGGAATTCACGGAATATAACCTGAAACAAATAATGGCGGAAGAAGAAGAGGATATAAACATAATCTTCGATTCATTCTCTTTTTATCTGAACCTGAATGTTAATCCCGGCGCAATAAAACGTCTGATAAATATAATCTATGAGGCTACAAAGGGACTCAATTGTTTAACATTTTTATACGGTCTCAAGGATACGCACGAGAAAAATCTTGAAAACGAAATCATGAAATCGTGCGATGTGATTTTTGACGTCGAACTTGAGAAAAGTTTGGATAAAATTTCCAACAGGCTGTCAATACCAAAGATACGGGGAAGAGTGCCGACAGTGGAAATGATCAGGTTCAAGGTAGGCGATGGTGTCCAGATAGATACCACCAAGGATATCGCGTAAGATTTGTTTAAACGAAGCGAGTATTTTTTCATTTTTTAACGAATAAGAAAGTATAAACAAATCAAGGTAATAATTTGGCCACTGTTGCAGAAAAATCATTTTAACAATTCCATCCGCGTTCATCTGCGTTCATTTGCGGCTCGTTTTTCTGTAAAACAAAGGCTGCATCGTTTTCCTGTCGGCGCGCCGAACAGTCAAAAATATTTAAATCTGAGTTCGTTGCGAGTTCGTATGGAGTTCGTTGTTTATGCTCAGCCTCGTCTTTGCGCTCTTTGCGTGCTCTGCGGTGAATATTTTCAGACTCTCTGCCATCAAAAAGGAGCGCTGATAAGTATATAAATCCCAAAAACTATTATCTTCCGCATGCAGACCATACGCGAATATGTAGAAAAACTGAGCGATTCCCGCGTTGTTCTATTCGCTTTTTCGGTGGTCATAGGCATAATCCTGTTCAATGTCTTAGTCGGTGCGCCCAAGGTGGGGATAATCACACTCGACACCGCCTTTATGTCAGAAAATACCAAGAATGATATAGTCGGGATGATAAGGTATGCAGCGAACGATTCTTCTATAAAAGCCGTTACAATTGTGATGGATTCACCGGGAGGCGAGGTTTCAAAGATCGAGGAGATATTTCTTGAGGTTTTGAAACTGAAGGCAAAAAAACCTGTGGTTGTTGCCGTAGATGGTGACGCCCTGTCAGGCGGGTACTATATTGCTTCGGCAGCAAACTTCATCTATGTCAAACCCTCATCAGAGATCGGCAACATCGGTGTGATTTCAACCCTGCCCCAGCCCTGGAAACCTGAGAGCGAGCAGATAACCACAGGTCCCTTCAAGGTTTCGGGAAAGGACAGGAAAAACTACGCTGCCCAGGTGGATGCCATAAAACAGGGTTTTATCATGGCAGTAATGTCCCAGCGGGGAAATAAACTGCAGCTTGACGCAGAGCGCCTATCGTATGCCGAGATATTTCTCGGCAATGAGGGCGTAAGATATGGATTAGCTGACGCCATAGGGACAGACTCAGATGCCGTCCAGAAAGCCGCCGACATGGCTGGAATCGCTAATTACGGAACACTGAATATAAACAGAGCCATGAACATCACCTTTAGTGGAGGGTTCCGTGGTCTTGCCGATGTGAATAAGACGATTACTCCAACTAATTACTACATCTATCAGGAGCTGGAGGAACAATGAGAAAGATTAGCTTCGTTGCACTGGTGATTGCTATGGTTTTTCTGGCGCAGTTATTGTTTTTCTACAGGGGCGTGTATCTTCCTCCCACTGCAAAAGCACCGGATTTTTTAGGCATCAATGTGAATCTTTCAAGACCAACCGAAATCAGTGACAGCTTTACAAGCGGCAGCGGAACTGTTCTTATAGATTCATCCCACTCCAATAACTTCGATGCCGCGGATCTAAATCTTCTCATATCACGTATAATAGCAAGAGGATACAGCGTTGAATATTTGAAAGATGGTTCAAACCTGAAAAAGAACCTATCGAGTGCGACCTCTTTTGTGGTAATCTCACCCACATCTTCTTTTTCAGCAGCGGATGCGAAGTCGGTAAAAGAGTTTATAGATGGAGGCGGCAGGCTGCTCATGCTTTCTGAACCAATAGGAGGGAGCGAGATTAACTCTCTGGCATCCGAATTTGGAATACTTTTCTGGAACGATTATCTTTACAACCTGAAGGAAAACGAGGGGAATTTCAGATATATTTATCTCACGGAATTCGCAAATAGCAGTATCACCAAAGGACTGCAAAGGATTGTTTTTTATACTGCGGGCTCGGTTTTCGGGAATGGGATAATATTCACCGATAGCGACACATACTCATCGAGCAGGGGAGAAAAGGGGAGATATGCGGTTGCGGCGATGGCATCGGATTCGAGGGTGCTTGCAATAGGCGATGTTACTTTTTTGTCCGAGCCGTACAATGTTCTGGATAATAACAGGCTTATTTATAACATCGCAGATTTTCTTGCACCGCCTGCTGTAAAAGCTAAACCTGCGATTAGTCCTTCTGCCGCTAATGTTAGCAATGCAAGCAGTGCACAGAATGCCACTGCAAACAAATAGTTTTCCTCTTTACAGAAGTTCGGTATGCACCGATCGGGATTTGAACCCGAGTTATGAGCTTGGAAGGCTCAAGTCATAGCCGCTAGACCATCGGTGCCTGGGCTTTCCTAAGTGAGTAAAAGCATTTAATGGTTTCGTTAGCAAAGAGCCATCTCTCGCAGTCCCTGTATTTAAATACGGGGTCTTACATTCAAGCATAACGTGTTGTACCATTTGCCGTACGGGAAGACGCAGGTTTCAGTGGATATACCCAAAAAATACCACGTCAGAGTCGTAAGACCAAATGAGGCGGCAGCAGTTCCTGATGAGGCAAAAGAGATAGAAAGAGCGCTTAAAGCTCCGATAAATTCCAGACGGTTATCAGAGATAGCAAGGGCAGGTGAAAAGGCAGTTATAATCGTCAATGATACTACACGACCCACGCCGACAGCCAAGCTTCTCCCCCATTTGATTTCTGAATTAAAAAAGGGCGGGGTTGAAAACGTAACTATCGTATTCGGGCTTGGTATTCACAGAAAACAAACCGAGGAAGAAAAAAAAGCCATACTTGGGGAACTGTACGGCAGGATAAAAAGCATCGAGCACGATGTTAATGATTGCGTTCGCATAGGAACAACAACAAGAGGCACTCCTGTTGAGATATACAGACCTGTTGCGGATGCCGATATCGTGATATGCACAGGCAGCATCGAATTCCACTATTATGCAGGCTACTCGGGCGGAGCTAAGTCCGCTCTTCCAGCGGTCTCCTCTAAGAGGAGCATCGATGCAAACCACGCCCTGATGCTCGACCCCAGATCGTGTGCAGGCAGGCTTGACAGCCCCGTGAGGCAGGACATTGAGGAGGCTGCGTCCATTCTGGGCATCGATTTTATCCTGAACGTGGTGTTGAATGACAGGAAAGAGATTATCTTTGCAGCATCAGGGGATTACATCGATGCGCACCGAAGAGGTGCGGCTTTTCTTGATGAAATGATGAAGGTAAAGGTTGATCCAGCCGATATTTTAATCGTTTCGCCGGGAGGATTTCCGAAGGATATCGATATATTCCAGTCCCACAAGGCGCTTGAGCATGCCAAAAACGCGGTCAAGGAAGGCGGTTCGATAATCCTTGTTGCGGAATGCAGGGAAGGGTATGGGAATAAGGTGTTCGAGGAGTGGCTGCGCTATGGTAGGGATGAAGTGATCGAGAAATTCAGAGCAGGGTTCGTTATGGGCGGGCATAAGGCGGCCCTTATTGCAGCGCTTTCGAAGAGAGCCGACCTGTACCTTGTCTCATCGCTGCCCGATGAAATGGTAAGAAGGGCATATTTTCTTCCTGCAAGTTTAGAAGATGCTCTAAAAGCAACACTTGCCAAACACGGGGAAAATGCAAAAATACTTGTTATGCCATACGGCGGCTCTACTCTTGTTTTTTGAGGTGGGCCCGACCGGATTTGAACCGGTGACCGCCCGGTTATGAGCCGGGCGCTCTAACCTGACTAAGCTACGGGCCCCTAAAACGCCGCCAACAGGGCTCGAACCTGTGACATCCTGGTTAACAGCCAGGCACTCTACCAGCTGAGTTATGGCGGCAATGCGAAACGAATCTCTAAAGGCATAATCTGATTTAAGTCTTTTGTTAATGATGAAAGATTTGCGGAGAGCATGATTGGTGCCGATTAAAAAAATCTGTGGACATCCGTCAAATCCGTGTCATCTGTGTTCTATAGAGAACACCCACAATTCTACAAACGATGGATTAAATCATCGTTTTCATGCCATGAACCTTTATCTTGCAACCGAATCTGCAATTCCTTTTATCGCATCCTTCGGAATATTGAAATCCTCTAAGATAGCCTTTGCAGTCGGGTCGTTTGCCATCAGCCCAAGCGGATAATGCGCCTCGTCAACTATTTTCACATCGCTGAAGCCTGCATTTTCTATCGCCTCGATATATTCATCCTTCATTATCGCACCCGAAAGGCAGCCGATGTATGCCTCAATCGAATTTTTTATGACTTCAGGAAGCTCTTTTAGCAGGACAAGGTCAGAAACCATCAGCCCTTTCATGAGCGGAAGAATTATCGTGAAATAAGACTAACTCCATAGATATGACTTTAAAAATCGCGTGGGGAATCACAGGCTGCGGCGACCATCTCAAGGAAAGCCTCGATATAATGAAAGAACTCGCAAAAGAATATAATCTCGAAGTCAGAGTATTCCTCTCCGAGGCGGGTGAGATGGTGGTGAAATGGTACAGGCTCTACGATGAGCTAAAAACCAGCTTTCCAAGAACCTTTGGTGAAAAATCGCCAAACATCCCTTTTTTAGGAGGAGATTTGCAAACCGGCAAATACGATTTTCTTCTCATCATGCCTTCCACCTCAAACACGGTCGGGAAAATTGCGGCAGGCATATCCGATGCCCTGCTCTCCAATGCCGCCGCGCTGGCTATGAAGGCAAAAGTGCCTGTCTATATTTTTCCCGCAGACCAAGTAAGAGGAGAAATCACCACGGATTTGCCTGGTGGCAAGAAGCTCACGCTCACGATGCGGGATGTGGATATCGAGGCTGTTGAAAAACTCCGGAAGATGAAGGGAATAACAGTTCTTGCAAGTCCAGATGAGATAAGAGCGATTGTGAAAAAGCACATCGAAGGCAAGAAGTAGTTCATTGCTTCTCGTATTCAAAATAACTGCATACTTCCCCTGTGCATCTGATAATCTTCCCCTTCACGGTATTTTTTATTATCTCAAGCTCGATTGCGCTCGGCTCTGCTATCCCGGGAACTGTAGCGCTTCCCGGAGAGAGGAGCAGCGCATCGGTTTTTTCCACAATCGGGTGATGGAAATGCCCGAATACAAGCACATCCACATCCATCTCCTTCGCAAGGTAGCGAAGCCCATCCGTGCTTTCTGTGGCAAGCTGTCCTTTGTGGATGATGCCAACTCTCACACCTTCAACCTCGATTACTTTGCGTCCGGGAAGTAGCTTCACCAGTTCAGGAACGTCGGTATCTCCATGTACTGCTATGAGCTTTCCAAGACTGCGAAGCTCATTGTAGCATTCAAGCGATTCAAAATCCCCGGCGTGGATGATGATATCCGAGCTTTTGATGATAGAACTAAGGTCTTGGGGAAGGCGCTCAAGTAACGATTGTCCTTTCTTGATATGAGTATCAGATAAGACGATGAGCTTCATAACGATGATCTGCGTTCATCTGCGGTTCTTATCTTTTTTGTTCTCAACCACTTCTCGATTATCTCTTCCAGCTTCACATCCACTCCCTCGATCCTGTACCTCACCCTCACCACAGGCTTGTTGAGCGCAAGCAGCCTTCCAAGGTCTATTGGCGTGCCCGCTATCACTGCATCGCAATCCGCATCGTTTATGGTCATCTCAAGCTCCTTCATTTGTGCTTCGCTGTAACCCATGGCAGGGAGTACGGCGCCGAGATGTGGAAAATCCTCATAGACTTTTAAAATCGAGCCAGCAGCATGTGGGCGTGGGTCAACAATTTCCTTTGTTTCATATTTCCTTGCAGCTATTACTCCGGCACCGAAAGCCATCCCGCCGTGGGTAAGCGTTGGTCCGTCTTCAACAACAAGAACACGCTTCCCTTTTATCAATTCAGGTCTGTCGGCAGTTATCACGGAATTGGCTTTCATGATTGTTGCTTTCTTATTTATCGATCTGACGTTCTTGATAACCAGTTCCACATCCTCCTTTCTTGCAGAATCCACCTTGTTCACGATAACAACATCGGCAAGGCGCACATTTACTTCCCCGGGATAATAGGTCAGTTCATGCCCTGCTCTGTGCGGGTCAGCAACTACAATATGAAGGTCGGGCTTGAAAAAAGGGATATCGTTGTTCCCTCCATCCCATATAATGATATCGGCTTCCTTTTCCACCGAGTTCAGGATTTTCTTAAAATCAACACCGCTATAAACCACGGTTCCGCAGCAGATATATAGTTCATATTCCTCCCTCTCTTCTATGGTGCATTCATTGCGAATGCAATCTTCCATCGAAGCAAATCTCTGGCATTCCTGTTTTCGAAGATCGCCGTACGGCATGGGATGGCGCACCACGACAACTCTGTACCCCTTTCCTTTCAATATGTCAACAAGTTTTTGCGAGGTCGGGCTTTTCCCTGAGCCTGTCCTGACAGCGCATACGGAGATAACAGGCTTCTTAGAAGTAAGCATCGTGCTTTTTGTCCCCATGAGCCTGAAATCCGCACCTGCCGCCAGAACAAGCGAGGCTTTCTGCATAACAGTTTCATGCGATAGATCGGAATACGCCAGCACCACTTGCTCTATATCATGCTGTTTTATGAGCTTTGTTAATTCTTCTTCAGGATATATCGGTATGCCCTTTTCATAGAGCGAACCTGTCAGTTCCTTCGGATAGGTGCGCCCTGCGATTCCCGGAATCTGCGCTGCCGTAAAGGCAACCACCTCATAATCTTTGTTATCCCTGAAAAAAACATTGAAGTTGTGGAAATCCCGCCCTGCTGCGCCCATTATTAAGACTTTTGTCTTCATGAAATGCTCAATCTTCATCTTCAAACTTTTTGCCAGTCTCTGGCACGAGCATTCCCTGAATAATAACTGCATACGCAGGGCGCGCTATGAAAACCCCTATCAGCACACCTATTATGGTGATTTCAGCAAAACCCCTCAAAGCGCTGGAATCCATAGCCAGTATGAGGGGCAGCATAGCCACAACCACAGTCGCTGCGGCGGCGAAAATAATCGCAAACGCTTTTGCGATGCGCGACAGGTATACCTTTCCAGGAGGCATGACACCGCCTGCGAGCACCTCATCTGTTATAATTATAAGATGGTCCACTCCAGTGCCTATAACCGCAATTATGCCTGCGATGGTTGCAAGGTCAAGCTGCAATCCAATGAAGGGAAGCGAGGCAAATCCAAGAATGATGATTACCTCGCTGAAGGAGGTCAAAAGCATCGGCGCAATGATATTTTTCTGCTTATATCGCATAGCAACCACGAATGCAACAAGTATCAATGCAATTATCCCGGCAATCGCCACCTGTTCCTTAAATCTCTCGCCAAGCGGTGCGGGTACTGTTCCTGAGCCTGCCTCATTCACATTGACGGGCAGCGCTCCTGCACGAAGATGAAGCTGGAGTTCTTTTGCTTTTGTCTGTCCTGCATCGCCCGTGCCCGTAGTTGCGACCATGTTCTTCACAGGCACGCTCTGTATGTTCCTTGCAAGATCTGGAGCAAGAGGTGCATTGAATACAAGGTTATTATCAAGGTACATGCTCAGGTAATGGGCATTGGGGTTTGCTACTGCCCCGTATTTTATCGCTGCATCCCTGAGCGCCGCAGCACCCTTGTCGCTTAGCTCAAAAGATACGCCCCATGCTTTTCCGCTTTCCTGCTGCGGAACTCCCACGCCTACAATCTGGTCGCCGTAGAGAACATGGGCTGTCTCGTTACCGCTAACCTGTATCCGGATCTCAAATTTTCCAGGCGTAAGGGCAAGATTTCTTGCCTCCTCTATCGAAACGCCGGGAAGGTCGATGAGCAGGTAATTATTGCCGATTGGCGTAATGGTTATTGTTTTAAGAGATATGGGGTTAAGTTTGTCAGCCAGTCTTTTTATGGTCTCGTCCCTGGTTTCAGGCGTAACTCCCTGCTTGAAAGGCGGGATGACCTTACCACCAACAAGCGTTAAATTAGCATTTAATGAATCCTCTGTCACAGCTTTTCTTATTTCAAACGTAGAGGGTCTGCCCTGACCGCTTGGAATCTCCTGCACGTCTGCGTTCAACCTGTCCTTTAGATACTGCTGGAGCAAAACCCCTTTGGTTGTTTGCAGCGTTACAATGGTTCCGCCGCCGGGCGCACTTGATACATTGGATGTGCCGAGTCCAAACGAATCAATGGTTTTTTTTGTCGTGTCCTTTGATGTTGTAAAGGTGACAGAACCAGGATATACGCTATCGACTGTTATGTTTGGGTCATTGAGCAATTTTCCAAATTCAACCTGAATTAGTTTTGGCTCATTTGCATCAACCTGTGCAACCGCACCCTGCAATTGCACCTGCAGCCATGAACCTCCATCCAGGTCAATACCGTAATTTAAATGAAATGTGGTTATGGATGCAATAGAGCCCAGAATTACAAGTACGAGCAGTACCACGCGAGGGTTTTTATAAAAAGGTTCCTCCTCGGTCATGCTTTTCGCCTCTTCTTCCTGGGTTTCTCTATTCGTTTCTCAGCATGCTGGATTTTCCCTGCATACCATCTCAAAATCCCGGCATTTGTCATCCATGTGTTTATCATATCTGCAATCAAGCCGAAGATAAGGACTATTGAAATATCCCTTATTATATCAATGCGCGTGAATGATATTACAAGACCCGATGACACCACAAACATGGCAAAAAGAGCAGCGAGCGCGGTCGATGTCATTGTAAGTCCTGTTATCATGGCGTCCTTCAGCTTGTCGTTTAATTCCCCTTTTCGCCTGAGAAGGCGCGTTGTGAGGAGTATGTCGGTATCCACGGAGTAACCGATGAGCATCAGGAGAGCCGCTAAGGTTCCAAGCGAGAGGAATATACCGAATACATCCGTCATTGCGGCTGCGAAGGCGATGTCGGCAAATGCTGAGACCACCACTGCTATGGATGGGACAAAAGTCCTGTATATTATGAAAATCACGATTGCCATGAATATGAAGGCAATAATTATGGCACGAGCTGCCTGTTTTTGCAGCGATTGGCTGAATTGTGCCCCAATATCATTTATTTGAACCGTATCCGGATTGGTAGTTTCAGATTTGACATTTTTGATGAGGTCGTCTTTTAACGCTGCGTCCATCGGACTGAATTCCATTATTTTACGGTTCCCTGCGCTGTATTCTCTTACCTCCACGCCGGGATATGCAGAAAACTCCTCCTTTAACTGTTCAGGGGTTTTTGGACTGTCGAAAATTATCGCCGTGCCGCCTTTGAATTCCATTCCCAGTTCAACGGGCGAACCAGTTCTGATGTATGTGTAACCCAGAATGGAGAGTGATAAAATAAGCAGTATTGAGGGAATTATGAGCATCTGTTTTAAAGTGATGTTTTTGACGTATGATTCAATGGCTTTTTCATTGATGAATTGCATCTATAATCTCCTCTC
>CAYXIP010000034.1:0-15711 GCA_964465515.1 uncultured Candidatus Methanoperedens sp.
AAATCCTCCATCAGGCGCCGTGCAGCCTTGCTCCCGCTTTTTGACATTACTTCGTTCTCAAGCCGCTCAAAATACCTGGATAATGCGGATACGCCCTGCGTCTCGGAGATCTCTATGGCATGGCTCACCTTGAATACCTCTGCGAGGAGCGAGATACCCTGATATACTTTCTGGTCTGGGAAGGAACGGAGCTGCGACTGGAGCTTAGCCTGCAGGTCAAGCATTTCCCTCTTTGATAATCTTTTCTGGTAAGGGGATATGAGACCGAGCTGGCATAGTTTATTTAACCTGTCGGACAGGACTTTATCCATCAACTGTCTTAACCCTTTTATCTCAACAGGGATGGAAACATACCTCCACTCGATATCCTTATCAAAAATGTAAGGTCTGACATCCGGGTCGGAGTCGGTTCTCATCTCCACATTGCTGATATGCAGGTTTGTGCATACCTCCTGTATCTTCTCGGAATCGCTGCCAGGGCTTGCTGTAATTCCCAGCACAAGCGGCTCACGGCACTGGGAAGCATACTTCTCTGAGATATACACGTAGGAGTAATCCCCCGTCGCCCTGTGCGCTTCGTCAAAAATGATGCAGGAGATTTTTTCAAGGTTTATTTTTTTCCCGAGGAGGTCGTTCTCTATAACCTGGGGCGTGGAAACCACAAGCTGTGCGCTCTCCCACATGTTAGTTCTTTTCTTGGGGGGCGTATTTCCGGTGAACAGCACCACATTTTCAGGGGGAATATTAAGCGTCTCCTTAAAAAAGGCGGCATGCTGCTCGACTAATGGCTTTGTCGGCGAGAGAAGGAGAACCTTTCCTTTCGGAAGGCGCGAAACCATTACAAGCAGGGCGACTATGGTTTTCCCAAGACCTGTTGGAAGAACCACAAGGGTGGATTTCCGAATGGCTTCCCCGGCAAGGGAAAGCTGGTATAGTCTCTGTTCGATTGTATTGGGTTTTATGAGAGGGTGATTAATGTATTCCATTCATTCCATTAATCCATTGTTTCGCCAGTATCTTTCTGGCGAAGTTCGGATAAAGAATATGCCACATTTCTTAATCTCAGTCTTTCTTCAGCCGTTGGCTCTTCTCCTTTCTTGATGGCTTTTATTCTTTCAGTGTCTATACCTGAATATTTACCGACCTGTTCATATGTAAGTTTATGTTTGTGGAGTAATTCAAGCAGATAGCGCTTTGTTGCAGGTAATGCCATGATGATCACCGTTCATCGTATTTTTAATAGTATACTTTAATACATAAAACGAGTATATCAAGGTATCTTCAGGTGAAACGAAAATGGCAGATAGTGATATTGATGTGGTGCAAACTACAGAAACAGAAATAGGTGGAATCAGAAAAAAATTAAAGAAGATAAAAAGGAAATGCACAGTCGTACGAATTGCACAGGCTAAGGCATGGAGAAACGTGGTTGTGCTTGATCCCAAAACAAATAAGAAATACTTTTTCGGCAAGGTTATCAACCCGCCTCCTGATATTAACCCTGGCGATGAATTGTATATCGGCTATGAAGACCTGCCCTACGAGCTTCCTGGCATACAGCAGAAGATTATCCTCATGACCCTTGACGGTCTTCAGCTTGATTGGACGATGGTCTGAGGCTCAACGATAATGCTGCCTTTCAGGCTTGCATTTTCTTTCAGATAGAAATTGTAAGTCCCTGCTTTCAGGAACGTATAGTTTGTGCGTTTCCCATTGTTCAAGAGTTTATCCTCAAAAAGACCATCAGAACTGACAAGAGTGAGAGCGTCTGACCCTTCGTTTGTCCATACGACATTATCCCCGGGTTTGATTTGCAGGGTGCCATTGATCAGGCTGAAAAAACCCCTGTATCGATCAAGTTTTATCCCCACTGTTATACCAGTTGGCGTAATTCCAGAAGCTGGAGTACCTGTTGGCTGTACAGAGGTTTGTATAACTGTTGGTGTTGCAGTCGGCGTTGTGACGCTTGCTGGCTTTTGCGACGGGTATAGGAAAAATGCCCATACAATCCCACCGAGCACAAGTATTGCAAGAACTATGGTTATTATTTTATTAAGATCAGCCGAGGGCAGGGGCTTTAGCTGTGCTTTTGGTGGCGCGGCTTTTGGAGGTGCTGGCGGTTTTACTTCCTCTTTTTTCGTCTCGGGTGCCAGAGGTTTGGAAACTATATCACCTGCACCTGTCAAATCCTTGCTCCAGTGGCATTTCGGACACTCCTGGGCAATCGGGAAATCAATACTTCCATACCCCAGCTCTTTTTTAATGGTTCTGGTTATTAAAGTCTCACCGCATTTCGGGCATTTCTCTTGCATTTCGACACCACTCTAAAAACCCTTCTTAGCCCTATATAAACATATCGAATAAGTTGGAGAAAGTAGCTTACCAAACCATTAAATATGGTTGTGCGATATTAAGCCTACTGCGCTCCGATAGTGTAGCAGGCCAATCATTCTGGCCTTTCAAATTTTAAGCGCAACGTGCTAAAATAAAGACAGCCAGAGACTCGGGTTCAAATCCCGATCGGAGCATTTCGCCATAAATCTCATTCTTCCTGGTTTTCCGCCCCTTCTTCTCTATTACTTCTCTTCTGCGCTTTCGTTTCAGCCTGCGAGGCAAACACATTCAGGAGGTCTGTAAGTTTTTCGTACTGTGCCGTCTCGATATGGGAATAACGAAGAGGCTTTTTATACTTCCTTGTCTCTTTCTTAAGTTTCTTGTATAAATCATCAGATCTTGATGTGAGTTTTTCATCAGTCGTACCTTCAACGAGCAGGACACCTGCCGCACCCTTCTCAAAAGCGGCATTAACAACATCTGCATCCAGTACATGGATGGAAGGCACGCTTACAAACCTGACAAGAGAAGAATACTGCCTCCTGTTAACCCCGGCAATATCAGCCGCCGCATAAGCATAGGGATCGATAAACACGATCACTCCCGCACCCCCGCTCAATATCCCCGCAAGCTGCGCTTTTAACTGGTTGCGCGTGAAATTCCTTATCTCGATTCCCTTTAAAGGACACGAGGGCACGCAGATACCGCATCCTGTGCATGCAAGAGGCGATAGCACTGCTTTTCCTCCTTCGAGGGAGAGGGCATTATAGGGACAGGCTTTCACGCATTCTCCGCATCCGTTGCACTCCAGTATCATGGGCTTTTCTGGCGGGATGAGAATAATGCCTCTCCCGATGAACTGGAAGACCTTGTGCGCCGCGCTTATGCCCTCTGTAACTGAATCGTGTATGTCCTTCGGACCCAGAACGCAGCCTGCGGCAAACGCAGCCTGGTTAAGGGTATTTACGGGGTCAAGCTTGACGTGCTTTTCCTCTATAAACCCGTCATCACCGAGGGGAACACCGAGCTTATCCGCAAGCTCCTTCGTACCTTGAGAAGGAATGAGCGCAGGACACAATACCACCATGTCAAAAAGCTCCCGCCCTTTCATACCAAGGTTGGTGTCCTCGTACTGCACCATGAGATTTCCCTCCTTTGGTATTATCTCTGCAACTTTTCCGCGCACGTAATTGATTCCCTTTTCCTGCGTGTGATGGTAGAACTCCTCGAATCTTCTTCCAGAGGAGCGCATGTCGATGTAAAAGAGCCATGCCTCGGCTTCCCCTTTCATCTTCTTGACAAGCTGTGCCTGTTTCTGCGAATAGATGCAGCAGACCTTGGAGCAGTGCTTTTTCCCCCTACCTGTGAAATCACGGCTTCCTGCACAGAGCACAAAGGCAACCTTGTTCGGGAACGTGCCGTCTGCCTTCTGAAGCCTCATACCTGTTTTGCTCTTTGCTGAGAGCATTTCCTCAAATTCAACTGCTGTCAGAAGATTGGGAGAAGGATAGTTGTATTCTTCGATGATGGAAAGGTCGAGTGGCTCGAATCCTGTGGCAATCGCAACCGCACCAACCGATACTGTGCTCTTTTCTTCCTTCGCATCGAGGTTGATTGCTCCGCGGGGGCAAACTTTCACACAGGCTCCGCAGCGCTTGCATTTCGACATATCAATCATGTATGCCTGAGGGACTGCCTGGGCAAAGGGCAGGAATATCGCACCCGTAGGACATTTCCTGGCGCATGCGCCGCAGTTTATGCATTTTTCGATATCCACATAGCGCGGGCTGTGTTTTAGCGTTATTGAGTAATCGCCCGGACTTCCCTGCACATCCGCGACCTCGGTCTGCGTGAACATAGTGATATTCGGATGGTTGTGGATTGCCACCATTTTCGGCGTGAGAATGCACTGCGAGCAGTCAAGCGTGGGGAAGGTCTTGGACAAGCCAATCATGTGCCCGCCTATGTAAGGAAGCTTTTCGATAAGTATTACTCCATGGGCATCAGCCAGTTCAAGGGCTGTGGTTATCCCTGCAATCCCTCCGCCCACAACAAGCGTTCTATCTACAAGTTTTTTCTCAAGAGGCACAAGCGGCTCAAGCGAAGCCATGCGTGCAACTGCACCTTTTATCAATCCCTTGACCTTCGGGTCTATACCTGCTTTCTCGTTCACCCAGCTTGCCTGTTCCCTTATGTTCGTTATCTCAAGTAGATGCGGATTCAGCCCAGCCTTTTTCGCCATGTTGCGAAAGGTTTCAAGGTGCAGCTTGGGCGAGCATGAACCGATTACGACACGGCTCACCTTTCCCTTCTCTATATCATTTTTGATTTTTTCCTGTCCCTGGCTGCTGCACAGGTAATCCTGGATATTCACCAAAACATCTCTATTCTCCTTCAGGGAATCCGCAACTGCCTGCAGGTCAACCACATCGCTTATATTCCCGCCGCACCTGCACAGGTACACACCTGTTTTGGATTCGTTCTTAGGTGCGGATTCGTTCTGGGTGTTTTCCGGCATATTACTTCCCTATTTTAGCTATCAGTTTATCAGGTGAAACGAGGTGCCTATCCAGCCCGAGTTCGCCTTTCGGGAAACCCATGGCAAGCCCTATCAGTTGAGTGAAATAAATAACAGGAATCTCAAGCTTTATATTGTATTTTGATTCCACAGCTTTCTGCTTGGCATCCAGTTGAAGATGGCACATGGGACATGTCACCACAATGCAGTCCGCCCCTGATTCCTTTGCCATCACGAGTATCTCCTTTGCAAGACCGAGAGCAAGCTCTTCGTTGGTAAGCAGGATAGGACCCCCGCAGCATTTTGTCTTGTAATAATATTTGACAGGTTCTGCTCCGAGGCTTGCGATAAGGTTATCCAGCGATTTTGGGTTCTCGGGGCTGTCGAACTTGTTCTCAGGGCGCGTGAGAAGGCAGCCGTAGTAGGGAGCGGCTTTTATTTTCAACGGGAGCTTAACCTGTTCAGCCAGTTTCGAAAGCCCAAGGTCTTTTACTATTACCTCAAGAAGGTGTTTAGGTTTCGTATTGCCGTCGTATTTGGTAACAAGAGCTTCGTTGATCCTGTTTCGAAATGCGCTATCTTCAAGTGCTTTCTGTGTTCGCATCAGGTTCGAATAGCAGAGGTTGCACGGCGTCGCTATTTCAAGCCCTTTTGCTGAGGCAAGGGTTCTTGCGGACAGCGCAACTCTTGTTGTTCTGTCTGGAACATGGAGAGCGCCGCAGCAGTTCCAGTTCTTTATCTCCTCAAGCTCGATGCCAAGGCGCTTGAATACAGCTTCAACAGACATGCGATAATCCACAGCAGTCCCGTGATGTGCGCATCCCGGATAATAGGAGTACTTCATTTTTCAGTCTCCGCCTGGGCTTGGGGTTTTTCCTGAGGCTTCTCTTTTTCCTTTGGCTCGGCTTCCTTTTTTTCTCCAAGATTAAAAATCGCTTTTAACTCGCGCATATCTTCAATCTTATCGAAAGATAATGGGAGTTTTCCTCTTGCGAAAAGACCTAATCCAAAGGGAAGCTGTTTTATCATTTCAGGCACTTTTAAGCTGTATTTTGAGATCAACAGGAATTCCGAAGCTCTCCCGTTTTTCTCTACAACGCCTGAAAATATGCCGTCGAACCTTGCGTTCTTGTTCTTTACCCCTTCTGCTATTGCGATTGGTCTTAATGTTTCCATGAGTTCTGTCGGGCGAATTCCCCTGGGACAGCGAACAGAGCATGAAAAGCAGGTGGTGCAGAGCCAGATAGTGTTGCTGTTGAGCACTTCCTTTTTAAGACCAAGCTGCACCATGCGTACTAATTGCCTCGGCGTATAGTCCATTTCATGGCTTACAGGGCATGAGCCTGCACAGATGCCGCACTGCATGCATGTTGGAATTTTTTCACCCACAGGTGTTTTTAAAATAAGGTCTCGAAAAACAGAGTCTCTGGATTCTGCGAGGATTGATTCTTTCATATTTTTTGAGGGGAAATAGAAGTAGGGTTTATGTTATTTAAATGTTACTACACTTTGAGCTTTATTTTACACTGTTGTAAACACAACCATCCAATCAAAAACATAATCGCTGAAAGTTGGCTGTAGCCGGAGCAATTTCAAATCCAGAAGCTTTTAAAGACACTCGCGATAAGCGCTAAGCTAATCCCGATGACGTGGGCAACATAGAGAAGCATCATCGCCGTATCGACCGTGAAATCCCCGATACCTGTTGCCTGAGTAAACAATATTGCAATAACAATGCCTCCGATTCCGAGAGATGCTAATCCAAATAGATATTTGGATACAGTCCCTGGAACTGTGAACTCCATTTTGCGTAATCTGCGTGCTGAATACGTAACCGCAGTTATCACTATAGCTGAGGACGCAACTACCTCTAATATTTCAGGATGCCCTTCATGATTATAGATTAACCATGCTCGATATAAAAAGAGGAATAAAAACTATGATTACGCCAATATGCATTAATAGTTTGAGCGAGACCTGGAAATTTGGTTATACTATGTTCACTGGTAGCCTCTTTTGAACTCGCCTCCGGAGATTGCATATCTGGAGGCATCGTCCAGCCACACGATCGCGTGAGGATGAGATTCGGACGTTCTATGCCAATCGCCATGAACAAGACTTCCTGAGCGCTTTCTTTGGTACCGACTTCAGCATCTCCGTATGCCGAATTATCCATTTTATGGTTTTGTCTGTTAGTTTGACCATCGGCTCGCTGGAAGCCGAACGAAATAATATCCGTACTCTACAAAATAATAACAAAATCGATAGCTTTAAATGCTTACAAGACTCCATCATAATTGGAGACTGTCATCCCGAGAGGATGCCATAGATATAAATGAATAAGAAAATATCGGAAATCCACCAAAAACGAGCTGTATTAATAAAAACCTGGGGAAAAAAAGAACCCGAAGCGCTTGAAACATGGATGATAGAAGAGTACTTCGTTCCATATCAGGCTTCGTAGTCGGGTGATAGAATGGAGGTAATGGGGGTCTGCAGCATCTGTGGGCGTACAGCGAAGCTATTCACATGCATGCTATGCGGAAGTCTTGTATGTTCACGGTGTCTCACACGAGGAGGTGTCTGCGTTCGTTGCTCGCACGGCAGGGTCTATTCGGCTTCAAGAGCATAGAAGTATCGTGAAGATATAGAGTCGGTGATGGATTTTAAAAGCAGGTTTTTTGATTTTTCATCCTCTGCGACGATACCGAAAACACCAAGAGGTATTGAGATGCTTGCATGGAAAGGTCCGCCCGTTACTTCGCCCCAGTCCTCGAATGCTTTCCTGAGGACATTTTTCATATTAAGCTCCATATTCTCAGACTCTGCATAGATATGGATTTTCGCAGAATCAACGGCGGACACAAGAGCGGTTGAAACCCCTTCAATATCCAGCATGTATCTGCATACCTTGGGAATGGTAGATGGGTCTTTCACATAACCCACCGTGGTAAAAAGATAGGCTCCTTTTATGGTTTTATTATTGATTGCACGGGATAAATCCGTGAAAGTTTCAAGCCTGACTGAGGGATGCTCAAGGCTCAATAGTAACTCCACATCCACATATTTATGGATAAACCAGTATGCTTCGATGTCATCACGCATGAAGTTGGTTGTCAGCGTCTTGGTTTTATCCCTGATGGCAAAAAGAAGAAGAGTTGCCAGTTTTTTATCTATTGCCACGCCGAGTTTCTTTAGATATTCAATCATTATGCTGGATGTGGTTTCGGTGGCTCTGATATCACGGTAAGCGGCGTGTATTCCTTCTGTTTTGCCAAGCGTATGCCCGATTACTATTGTCGGGGTAAATTTTTCACCTGACAGTTCGGTGGGCAGAAAATCTACAAAAGCAGTCAGGTTCCGTTGTGAGATTTCCTCAGCTTTCGTCACATCATCCACCAGTATATTAAGAAGGGTTTTATTCTGGATTGTCCCTGTATAGTATATATCTGCATCCATATTGTAATATTCTGCGATTCGTTTCAATGCAAGTGAGCTTGCAAGCGAATCCGAATCCGGGTTATTTCTGGTGTAGATTGTAAGCCTCCTTCCAGGTGACAATAATTTCTTAAAAGCCCGCTGCTTCCAGAAAGAAAAACTCTCGAACATTTTAAGCTTATATTGATATTCTTCTGGATATACGTTTTGCAGTTATGATTGTTTCAGCCAATGTATTTTAATATGTGTTACTTAATATAGGGTATAAAGGAGGCTTTCATATCGAGGAGAGCACGAACGATTCAAAACCAGCCAGTGTTACATATGCTATTCTGGGAAGCGGCGGCATAGGACTTGCTCTGGCAAAAGAGCTTGAAACAAGGAATAAGAATATCATTCTTGTAGATATTGATTCTGCAAAAGTAAAAACACTAAAAGAACAGAACCTGAATGCGTTACAGGGTGATATAGGCGATGCTTCTGTTATTTCAGAACTCGGTATAAAAAATATCGAGTCTGTTTTTATAGTGAGTTCGGACATCGAGGCTAATAAAAAGGCATTAGATAACATTAAAAAAGTGGCTCCGGATGTACAGATTGTTGCCAGAGCCAACGATTATCAACAGAAGGAAGAGCTGGAAGCAGCAGGGGCAGACCTCGTTGTCCTCCCCTCAAATCTTCCTATAAAAGCAATTGCCTCTGCAATCGTGCAGTACATCGAGAGAATCACATCGGTAAAACTTGCCCAGGAATTAAAAAAATTAATAAATACAGTAGGCGAAGGGAAAATGGCTATTGTGGTGCATGACAATCCAGATCCTGATGCAATTTCAAGCGCAATGGGATTAAAAGAGATAGCCGGCAGCGTGGGCGTGAAGGCAGAGATACTATATAGGGGAAAGATAGGGCATCATGAAAACAAGGCATTTGTGAACCTGCTTGATATCGAATTGGACAGGTCAAAGGAATTTTCTGCTTCTGATTATAAGAAAATAGCCCTTATAGAATGTTCGATACCAGGCGTAAACAATATGCTTCCCCACGATACGAAAATCAGCATCGTGATAGACCACCACCAGACGAATATTCATGAGGTGAAAGCAGAATACGTGGACATAAGACCGAATATAGGCGCAACAGCCACCATAATGACAAAGTACCTCCAGGAACTTGAAATACCTGTCAAGACAGAGCTTGCTACAGCCCTTTTATACGGGATAAAAGTGGATACCAGTGATTTTCGAAGAAACACAGATCCGGAGGATTTGACGGCAGCGGCATACCTATACCCTCTTGCTAACCATGAGATATTAAGCAGAATAGAAACGCCTTCGAGATCCACTGAATCGATTGATATTCTCGGCGAAGCCATTAAGAACAGGCGGGTGAAGGGCAGTTATCTCATCTCAAACGTGGGCACGATTGGCGACAGGGATGCGCTTGCCCAGGCTGCTGATTACCTTCTCACGCTGGAGGGAATAACCACAACGCTTGTATTCGGGCTGGGCGAGGACAGGATATACGTTTCAGGCAGGAGCAGGGACGATCGTGTCAATATCGGCAAGGTGATGCAGGATGCGTTTGGGGAGGATAAGGCAGGAGGACATGCCACGCTTGCAGGGGCGCAGATTCCTCTGGGAGTGTTCACCGGCACGAAGGATAAGCAGACGCTCCTGAAGCTTGCGGAAGAGGCTGTGGTGAAGCGATTCCTTTCGGTTGTGGGGATGCAGAAAGAGCGGGATTAAGTTTTCCCTGACTTTTACGTTATATTTTCGGAATTGAACCGCGATAAACGCAGATATGTTGTGTCTGGTCTCAGCTGGCGCAGGTGAAGGCGCTCGGAGAATTTGGGGGTCTGGCTTGGAGAGGGCGAGTCCACGCGTATCTTTTGCCAGTACTGCTCTTGGCACGAGTTCCATTGGGATAGCACCGCATCTGCAAGCTATGCCTTTTTCCTCTGCCTTCTCTTCTGTAAGCCCAACGCTGGCTACCTGCGGCATAGTGGCTATATCCAAGCCAGCATGACCGTGATTCCTGTAGTAGTTGATTTCCCCGACTCTGAGCAGGTGCTTGCTTGGCACGCAACCTACATTAACGCAGGTGCCGCCGATTGTACCTCTCTCGACCATCGCAACCTTTGCTCCCAAATCCACTGCTTTTATCGCAGCTCCAAAAGCAGCAGAGCCGCTGCCAAGGATTATCAGGTCATATTTTTTCATTATTCTATTCTCCTCGGTACGCATACCATCGCTTTCGGTTTGCACACCATATGACAGCTCCCATCTCCCACACAGTTGTTGGAGTTTACAGCTACCGAGATTTTTCTGCCATTTAATTCCTGAATCTCATACACCCTCCGTGAACATACTTTCACACACATCCCGCAACCATTGCACTTTTCTTTATCAATATATTCGATAAAGGCTGGAGTCCATTTCTCGCCTGATTTTGTTTCCCCTTGATAATATACAGCAGCGTCGCTGATTTCGCAGCAGCCCTTCATTTCTCTGCACTCACTACTTCGACGTTGCTGGATTTGCAGGCAGGACAGATGACACTATTTCCAAGTCCCTTGAATTTATTCTCACAATCAAGGCAAACGTATTCTTTCAAATCCATCTCTATTTTTTCTATATCGAATTCAGGAACATCTGCTGCCATGCACATATTTTCACCTCATTTGATAAACCCGTCTAAAATAACTGAATATCTTTGGGTTTATCAAAATTTCATGTGTATATCTGTCAGCGTCCATCTCTCATACCACGATAATGAACTTAATATCTCATCCATATTCTTTCCAAGCTTTGCAGCATAATTGCCCGCCCTGTGAATGTATTGATACGACATGCCAAGAAAACCTTTCGCCTCATGCTTCTCTGCTTCCTGAAGAGCTTCCGCAAGACCTTTCTCGTATGCAGGCATAAATTTTGGAAGCTCTCCTGAGATATCGATACATGTGCTGGCAGCGCATTTTAGCGCATTATCAATGTAAACATCCATTTCATACGTTTGATCTTCCGATGCGCATCTTTCCGCTTCTTTAAGCATTTCAGAGATTCCTTTTTCGTATGCAGGCTTGAGATTCTCAAGCTCACTGCCGATATCCTTATTGAGTTTAGCTGCAGTCTCTTTTGCTTTTGAGATATAGAACTCAGAAGCACACAGATCTCCCTGCTCAGCACTCTCATGCGCTCTTTTAAGATACTTTCTCAGGTCATTATCCCTATCCACAGCAGTCTTTTCTCTATCGGGTTTTTCCTCGAATGCGATTTCTCCAAGCACCGAAGCAGTATCGCCGATTGCTGTTATTTTACCAAGCTTCATGTGCGCAGCACGGTCGCATACGTTCCTGACAAACTCCATATCGTGGGAAACTATGACAAATGTAGTCCCTGTTTCTTTCCTTGCTGTCAGAATTGAGTTTGCAACCTCGTTCTTTGTGATCGGGTCCATCGTTCCTGTGGGTTCGTCAAAAATAATTATTCTCGGCTCTTTGATGAGAACCTGAGCCATCGTCACTCGCTGTCGTTCTCCCACGCTGAGCTCGTACTGGGTCTTCTCAAGGATATCATCAGCAGTATTCTCATCAAAGCCTACAACCTTCAACGCATTAATCGCTTTTGTTCTTGCAATTTCAGGCTCAAGTTTCAGACCTATCGACTCAGTCAGATTATAAAATACATTCCTGTGCGGGTAGAGGGAATATTCCTGGTGCAGGTAACCAATGTGCGGCTTTGCACGCCCCCTGAACTCTGTTCCTTTTTCGGTCATATCGACCCACATATCGCCGATTCTCACATCCACTTTCCCTCCGTCTCTCTCCATAATGCCTGCTATGATTTTGGAGAGCGTTGTCTTTCCGGCTCCGCTTATACCTATTACTCCGAAGATCTCTCCTTCATTAACTTCGAAGCTCACGCCGTTAACGGCAGGAATCGTACCCTTATAGTAGGAGTAATATTTCTTCTTCACATCTTTAAGAATAATAATCGGCTTTCCTCTTTCTATCTTTCCCTCACATACCACTCCTGTCATTGTACAAAACTTCTCAATAATCTCATCTGGCTTTCCTGTTTCAATGATTTCTCCTCTGTCCATTAGGATAGCTCTGTTTGTCAGGTCATGTAAAACACCCGACAGGTGGGAAGTAACCAGAAGAGTCATATCATGTTCCTGCTTTGCTTTTAAAATGCTCTCATGCACCAGCTTTGCTGTTCTTGGGTCAAGGGTTCCGGTGGGTTCATCTGCAAGTAAAAGCATCGGATACTTTGCAAGCTGGCGTGCAAGAACTACACGCTGCTTCTCTCCGCCGCTTAGCTCTTTTCCTGTATAGGTCATTCTGTGGCTGAGCTTCACTTTTTCTATAAGTTCTGCTGCAACGTAGGGGCGCTTCTCTTTAGGAATATCGGAATATTCAAAGCTGTGCATGATGTTTTCAAGCACGGTCTCATCGCTGTATAATCCGAAGGTTCGCTGCATCATGATAGCAGTTCTCTCCATGATCTTCCTGTGCATGCCCTTTGAGTTAAGATAATTCACCCTCCGAAGTTCAGTCTTTATATTGCATTTTGAGCATACACTGCCTGCACTGCTTGGAGGGCTTATTTTACCGCATTCGGGACAGTAAGATATGTTGAAAATTACCTCGCCAGTAATATTCTCAAATTCCTCAAAGCCGCGAAGCAAATGAAGAAGTGTACTTTTCCCCGCACCGCTTTTTCCAATTATACCTATGCTGTCGCCTTCGTTAATCTCAAGATTTATGTTCTTGAGGATTTGCTTGCCGTTAGCGCTGATGTTTAAATTCCTTATCTCAATTAAGGCAGCCGTTTTAACTCCTCCTTTTGTTTTTAACAACCTCGCAAGAAAGTATTCCCTCAAACATTTCTTTCACATGCTTATCTGAGAGGTCAAGAATCTTTGAGATCAGCTCGTTCTTTATCGAGTAAACCACAAACTTTCCATTTTTCTCGGTATTAACAAGCCCGCAGTTTCGGAGGCATGACATGTGGTGCGAGATAAGGCTCTGGTCTTTTCCTGTTGCCTTGCAGATATCATTCACGCACATGCCGCCGTTCTCTTTCAATGCATGAAGTATAGAAAGCCTGGTTTCATCGCTCAATGCGCTGAAGAAATACTTTTTTGCAGTGGTTAAATCTCCATTTAGCATATATGTACTTATGTTCATACGTTCTATTATAAATAAATTATGCTTAAAACTGAACATGATCGAAAGTTAAAGGTCGGACTCGTATACTGAAGTATTCACTCGGATGGAGAACTCGGGTTTTTGACTCATAAAAGTGAGAGACGCTGCGTGCGTATTATTCTGGATAATAGCCGATATCATCATGCCATCTTATTGCAGCCGTGGCTGGAAAAGCATCAAGAAGAGATACAATTGGAGTATCTGCCCCCTTATAGCCCCGAACTTAATCCCATAGAACGTGTTTGGAAATTAACTAGGCGGCTTTGCCCTCATAATCGCTACCTCGGTTGTAAAAGAACAGTTTGAACATTGGATTTTGCCTAATTCTGTTTTACAAAAATTATGCGTAATTACTTAAGTCGTCATGTATAAGAGCCCTGCACGGGTAAAACTTTGGTGTTGGAGAAAATCCCTCTTTTATTTTTTGATTTTATATCTCTATTCTTGCGCCCTCGTTCCTGGCTCTCGTAATAAACACCCTGTTCTTCTCTCCCAGAAATTCCTGTGCTATTTTTCCAAGATTCCCCGCGTCCTCGCCGAATGCATACACGGTAGGACCGAAAGAACTCATGCCCGCTCCATGGGCGCCGCCCACTCTCAATGCCTGCATCAGCTTCGCAGAAACAGGTTGAAGTTCAACCTCCTTCTTCTTGAACCCAATCTCCTGAATCATGTTAATGCTTTTCCCGAAGGTAACAATGTCCTCCTCCGCAAGCGCAGGAAGAAGCTGCATCAGGATGATATGTGATAGTTTTTCCACTTCTTTCAAAGGCAAAGGGCATTCTTTACGGAATATGTTCACCTCATGCTTCAATGACGCACCTTTTTGTTCAGGAATGGCGACCACAATATCCCAGTCTGGAAAATCCCTTCGTAACAAGACCGGCGCAGGAGGGAGCTTGCTCGCGGATGATGGGAGAAAATCCTTCTTCTCGCTGAACCTATGCCCGCCATCGAGGATGAAGCCTCCACTTTCAAAAGCTACCACGCCTATGCCGCTTGTGCCTCCTCTCCCTGCCTTTATTGCGAGTTCATATACACTCAATCCAAGGTCGTAGATTTTATTGACAGCCATGGCTGATGCGAGAGCAGTCTGCGTTCCTGAGCCAAGACCGATATGAGAGGGATAATCCTTTTCTATGCTGATATGTATCCCCTCTCCTTCGGGCAAGAGCGCCGCGGCGCTTTTTCTCATTCGTTCGGTGTGTTCACTTTTCCCTGTCATCTCGATGCTGTCTGATTTTTCCGCACTTATGCAAATAACAGGCTCATCGAGCGTTATTCCGATGCCACCGTCCACGCGCCCGATGCTTGCGTTCATGTCGATTAAGGTTATATGAAGGCGGGATGGTGTGGTGATTTTTAACATCGTCAATTTACATTAATAAGGCATCCAGGCAGTTATTCCAGGCACCCTTTTGAAATCTCCATCGCCAGTTGCAATATTAGGCAAACCGTGCTTTTTCATAATAGCAACATGCAGCGCATCGCGTGTCAGCAATTTATGTTCCTTGCAGCAATTCATAACGAGCCTGAAATCTTCAGGCATATTCAAGATGGTGATGTTCAACGATAGTATTTTATCAATAGCGTCCCAGCATTTAGTTAATTCCTGCATTTTGTCGGGATTCATTTTTAAGAATTGTACAGTTGAGCTTATAGGAATGTTAAATTTAACCGATGCTTCAGCCTGAATAAGTTTAAAAAGCACTTCATCAGGAACAACAATCGATACAAAACCATTTAATTCCTTTTCATGTACTTTCTTCAGAAAATGTTTGCTTTCTTCGAGATATTTCTGTTTCAAAGCAACAAAAAGAAATATATTTGCATCAATATACACATTTGTCCCTTTTGGAACTTGGGTTAGAGACAATCAATACCACTCTTCAGATTCTATAAGCTTTTCAGCTTCAGTCTCTTTGATTTTAATTATTCCTGAAAGTTCATCTACAGGGTCAGACGATGCCTCTACTATCAGTTTCTTATTCACCACCGTCATTCTAATTTCCTCTCCAGATTTCAGACCCAGCATATCCAGTATTTTGTCAGGAATTTTAATCTGTTTGTTTTGGGTTATTCTGCTATGAGAAGCTTCCAAGGTAAACACCAATTAAACTAATGGCTTAGATATTTATAAATGTTAGTACCGCTGGCACAGTCCTATAATCCAGTTATGAATATGAAGTAATATCATCACAATAAATAC
>CAYXIP010000035.1:0-10420 GCA_964465515.1 uncultured Candidatus Methanoperedens sp.
TCAAACGACAGGTATGCGAAGCATACCTGAACACCGGATAAAGCGAGGTGTCGCTTTATGAACGACTACCTTACAAACCTCGACAGAGCACTGAAACAGTTGCCTGAGATCAAAGGTTCGGGAGAGCGGTTCGTTGTACCTGAGCCGAAATTGCTCACAGAGGGAAAGACAACCGTACTGGAAAATTTTGCCGGCATAGCCGACAGGTTAAATCGCGAGCCTGAGCATATATTCAAATTCCTCCTTCGTGAACTGGGTACAGCAGGCAAAATCGATGGCGGAAGAGTAATATTCCAGAAAAGAGTCACCACAGATGTCATCTCTGAACTAATCAATGCCTATGTCAAGGAATATGTAATATGTTCGGAGTGCGGACGTCCTGATACCCATCTGATTAAAAGCGAGAGGATTCTGACTTTGCGGTGCGATGCATGCGGGGCGCACAGACCTATAACGAAGCGCCGTGCTGCTATCGTAAAAGAAGAGGCGCTGGCAGAAGGGGAATCTTACGAGGTCAGGATAGATGCAGTCGGAAGCAAAGGCGATGGGATTGCCAAGAAGGATAAATATACAATCTATGTGCCGAATACTGCCAAGGGGGATGTGGTTAAAATAAAAATCAAGAAGATCACCGGCAATCTGGCTTTTGCTGAATTTCTGGAGAAAGTATCTTAAATTCGTTCTCCGAGACTCAGGGTTAGGACAAGTCTTGAAGCCAATGTCGTAAAGAGATAGCGTTTTAAAATACTCAGCAGTGAGATAGCAATGGCAATGAGATAGATGCATCGAGCGCGGCGAGCTTGAGAGGTGCGTGGAGGCAGCGGCGCTGGCGGCGCAGGGGAATGAGAGCTTAACGGTTTAGTTATCATGTTGTTAAATCGATTACATATATATGTTAATAGAAACATGGTTTTGAGAAAAATATACATAAATTGTAAAAAGCCCAAAATTTGAATGAGGTTATGCTATGTCGTATGTTAAAATCCAGCGCAGTATATTTCAGCCTATAGAGGATCTAATCAAAATTGGAGTATATAAAAATGAGCAGGAAGCCATATCTGCGCTTGTGCATGATCAAGCCAAATATAAAGTAGAACATTACAGCAAAAAAATAAAGAAAATGGAAAAAAAATATAAAATGGTTTTCTCTGATTTTGAAGTTAAGATTAAAAGAACTACTGGTAAAGAGAATTTTGAAGAATGGGATGACTATATTCTATGGGAAAGCTATGTTAAAGCACTTCAATACTGGAGTAAGATGGCATGACGGTATCACATATTATTGTGATACTTTCAGCCTGTGACTTAATTGATGATTTAAAAGTCATTGAAATCAATATCGAGCCCCCAGTTCAATCTATAAAGGTAAGAGCACGCCTTAAAAATGGTCTTTTGCTCCATATAACTGAAAGCATCGGAGAAGATTTCAGGCGGTATTCGTATCATCTTCAGGATGGGGATTTGGTTATTAAGAGATGGGATAATGCGCCTCACTGGAAAAATATCAGAACTTATCCATTCCATACACATATTAAGGATCAAGAAGAACCCGTTGAATCAAAAGAGATGTTTGATGTTATTGAGGAATTAAAAAAATTTATACATATCGAAGAGACTTTAAAAAAATTAGATGTTAAAGGGAGAAGAAAAAATAAAACGGGTTAATCGTAAATACCGAATGGAAATTATGCCTGAAAATACCAAAACCAACGAATTCCTGCAAAAACTCGCGCCCTGCATCGAGCGCGGTGAGCTTGAGGCGTGCGTGGAGGAGGCGGCGCGGGTGGCACAAGTGAGGTGAATTATTGGCTATCCTTCCCATCCTCGACAACCACATGCACTTAAACCCCAAAGGCAGATGCCTCGAAGCCGTCAAGGAATTCGTGCGCGCAGGGGGCACTCACATCGTTCTTGTCTCGCTTCCTCCGTGGTCTCTTAGTATCGAGATAAGCGCGCCCGACGATTACATGCAGGTGTTTGATAAAGTCCTCAAAATTGCGCGTCGCGCAGAAGAGGCTGAAAAAGTAAAGGTGTTCGTTGTACTTGGCGTGCATCCCGCGGAACTGACAAAATATTACGGGCGCATGGGACTTGCGCGCGCCGTTGAGCTCATGAAAGGCGGTCTTGAGCTCGCCTGCGAGTACGTGCGCGAGGGCAAAGCTGTTGGATTAAAATCAGGGCGCCCTCACTATGAGGTTGAGCCGAAACTGTGGGATGCCTCCAATGACATCATGCGCCGCAGTTTTGAGCTTGCGAAGGATGTAGGATGCGCTGTGCAGTTGCATACCGAGAGCGCCACGCAAGACACGCTGGCAGAAATAGCGGGAATTGCAAGAGATGCAGGGTTAGCACCGGAAAAGGTCGTGAAGCATTTTGCACCGCCCATAGTGAAAGTCTGCGAGAGCATCGGTATTTTTCCAAGTGTGCTTGCGAGCGAAGATGCCATAAAAAAAGCCCTCGGCGAAGGCGCCCGCTTCATGATGGAAACGGATTACATCGACGACCCCGAAAGACCAGGCGCGGTGCTCGGACCTAAAACCGTACCGAAGAGAACAAAACAACTTTTACCGGAATGGGGTGAGGATGTGTTCTGGAAGATTCACAAAGAGAATCCTGAAAAAGTGTACGGCATTGAGATCAATATTTAATCTTCATCAACAAGCACTGGGGCAAGCCCCAGACCCCGTGAGGCGCCGCCTTACGGCTGATAATCATGGTATTACTGTTATTTTCTGGTTCGGGATGTCCGTATATTCCCGGATGGAGAACGTATAGGTTCCTGTCCTGTTAAACGTGTACTGAAACTCCTCGGTCTGGTAGCGCATAAGCCCTGTCCTACCCGTCCAGAGCCCTTCGTTGCTTACTACAGTGAGAGGAAAATCATAGCTATCATCATTTATCCATCTGACGCTGTCTCCCACGCGAATGGTAAAATTCAGTATATCAAAATCTGGTGGCAGGTCATAAGAAGAATTTCCTCTGAGCGCCCTTATTCTGTAAAACCCAAAATCGCTGTCCACCCAGACTCTATACATGATGGGTTCCAGCGAAGGAGTTGAGACGGGCAACGGGGTAGGTGTTGGTGACAAGGTTGGAAATACGGCAGGCGTCGAAGTCGCTGTCGCTGTTGGTGTTATAGTTGGTGCAGGAGTCCCAACTGGAGGCTGAACACAGCCCAGAAAAAATGATATGAAAACAAACACTGGGATTAATTTAACAATTCTCATGTGCCACACCGCATTAATATAGGCATTATCCGTAAATAACCCTATCGATGTCAGTGTTCCGTTATTTATATAGCTATCTTCTTAGAATTAAAACCACTCTATATGATTCGGGATTATCTCACCATCGATGACATAGACCTCGTGGGAAAGACAATTTTATGCAGGCTTGATTTAAACTCACCCATGGATCCAAAGGGGATAATCCTTGACGACAGCAGGTTCCGAAGCCACCTTATAACCCTCAGGGAACTTGAAGATTCAAAGGTAGTGCTTCTATCCCACCAGAGCAGACCAGGTAAAAGCGATTTCACCACCATGGAACCGCATTCAAAACTGTTATCAAGATTGATGCGAAAAAACGTAGATTATGTCGATGACATTTTCGGTTCCCATGCTCTTAATTCTATCAGGAAGATGGGTAACGGTGACATCATCATACTTGAGAATACCCGTTTCTATTCCGAGGAATCCCTTGAACGCATGCCAAAAGAACACACCAGGACCCACATGGTGCGGCGGCTTTCGTCGGTTTGCGATATTTTCATGAACGATGCCTTCTCTGTATCCCACAGGTCACACCTTTCAGTAACAGGCTTCACTGAGGTATTGCCGAGCATCGCAGGCAGGGTGATGGAGAAAGAAATAGACTCGTTGAACAAAGGTTTATCCTGCACCGAACGCCCGTGCATCTATGTGCTCGGCGGCACGAAGGTGGACGATTCAATCAAAGTCACAAAAAACGTGCTTGAGAAAGGCTGCGCAGACAGGGTTCTTGTAACAGGCGTAGTTGCCAATGTGTTTCTTGCTGCAAAGGGTGTGAAGATTGGAAACGCTAATATGGGCTTTATTGAAAAACAGGGCTATTTACCCCAGATAGATATTGCCCGTGAATTACTTTCGCGTTTTGGTGAGAATATCGGGCTGCCAGTGGATGTGGCATTGAGCAAAAATGATGAGCGAGTGGAGGAAAAGGTGCGCAACTTGAACACCAAATTACCCATACACGACATCGGTATCGAGACAATTGTTAAATTTTCCAAAGAAATCAGCAGCGCAAAGACCGTGGTGATGAACGGACCTGCTGGAGTGTTTGAAAAAGAGGCTTTCGCCCTTGGGACGCATGAACTCATTAAAGCCGGGACAAAATCTGGATTCTCGGTTATAGGGGGCGGGCATATTGCAGCCGCTGCTCAGCAGCTTGACATTTTCAGTAAATTCTCCCATGTGAGCACAGGAGGTGGAGCCTGCATTGATTTTTTGGCAGGTGAAAAACTCCCTGGGATAGAGGCACTAAAGGATGCAGCTTGGAGATTCAGAAAAAAATAGCTCGGCAGGTTTTGATTTCACAGGAAGCATGAACCTGCTTGTGAAGGATATTGTTAAAACCCATCCTGCTTTCACCCACATAATTCCAGGTAATATCCTCATAGCCATATCCCTTTCGAATGGGAGCAGAAACGGCGTGGTAGCGAAACTTCGACCCATGCGCTTTGAGGGGGGCTCAAAAACCAGGTTAATTCGGGGGATTGAATATTCAGCACCCGAGGTAAACATTAACGGAAACAAGATTCTATATATCGTATATTTTCATTTACCGCGTTTCATGAATCACGGGGAATATAAAAACAAACTTTCGACTGTATTGCATGAATTATACCATATCTCCCCGTTATTTAACGGGGACATAAGGCGCTTTCCAGGTAAGAATTATGCCCATGGAAATTCGCGTATGGAATATGATGAGCTAATAAAAGTCTACACCGATGAATACATTAGAGGAACAACTAATCCTGAATTAAGCGTATTTCTAAGATATAAGTATTCTGAATTAAGGCGGAAATACGGGACTATCTACGGCGATATGATCCGTATTCCCCGTTCAAAACTTGTAAGAATGTTCCGATTTGATGAACCCGTCTAAAAAGGATTGATATTATTGGGTTCATCAAAATGCAAAGCATTTAATCCCAAAAGATGTATTACGCCCCAATGAAAAAAATCGGGACATTAATTCAGATAGCCATCGGAATCTCCATCGTTATTTTTATTCTGTATAAACTCGGCATAAAAGAAGTGATATCGAGTCTTTCGAAAACAGACCCTTTATTTTTCTTCATAGCTTATGCATCCTATTTCTGTCTCAATCTTGTTCTTGCTACCCGCCTTCGCTATTTATTGAGCAGAATAGGATATCGGATTAAATTTTCGACTGTAGTTCTTTCCCACCTGGGAGGAATGATCGTGGGCGACATCACCCCTGGAAGGAGTGGATATTTTTTAACGCCCTCGCTCCTTAAAAAAAAAGCGGGAACAAGAGTAACCGACGGAATGGCATGCATTTTTGCGCCTCAGGCAATTGAATTCATTCTGAAAGTTGGCGGGGCGATCGCTGCGGTTTTCTATATCTCCAGACTTTCAGGTATCAATAAGGATTTGCTCACATCTGCCTGGCTTGGCATTATTTTTTTACTGATTGTAGGGATTGTAATGCTTATGATTTCATGGCAGAAGGAAAGTGTTACGTTTAAATTTTTTCAAAGGCTGCCATTCTTCAATAGATTTGCAGAAAACCTTTCTTCTTTCAAGGAACGAAGTATCCAGATTAAAGGCAGCATTACCGCTATTTTAATATTATATATGATTGGCTGGTTTTTTTCAGCCCTGCAGTGGTATTATCTCGGTAAAGCCCTAAGAATTAATGAGCTATCTTTTTTTGCCTTCTTTTTGCTGCATCCACTTATTACTATATTGATGTTCGTGCCCATATCTCCGGCAGGTTTTGGAGTTATGGAATTTGGTGTAATCGGAGTATTTTCATTATTTGGCATATCCTATGCGACAGGTTTTGCTTTCGCGGTTCTTGTGAGGGTCAGTATACTGTTGGTTGACATGATAGGCTTAAAAACGGTGGTAGCTGCATCGAAGGAAATGGGTATGGAATACATGCGAGAGATAAGTTGATTATCCTTTATTTAAAATATAACCATAATGCCGGCAAGAAAAGTCTCAAAAGTATTACTTTTCCTAAAAAACATGGTATATGAGAGTACAAGCCCGATGGAAATCCTGCGCTTCGCAAAATACTACAGCAAAAAAGGACTGGACGTTGTGGTGGTTCTCTGGGGTCCCATGGGCGTCATCCTCGGGAAAAAGGGGAAGCGCGGCACGCCTCCTTATGATGAGCGGGTCAGGGAATGCATAGAACTGGGGGTTAAATTCAAGTGCTGTGAGCTGGCATCTGCGATGATAGGTTTTGAGATCGATGAACTGATCGAGGGCGTGGAAATGATACAGTCCTTTGAAGTGGCTGACCTCATGCTGCAGTACTGCGAGGAAGGGCAGCTTGTGATAACGCTCTGAATGTGCCAGCTTTCAGTAAAATTGAAATACCATCATTACAGAATTATTGTTAAAGGAGGCAGATCATGGCGGAAAGAAAATATGTGATAGAATCCAGGAGATACGTAGCAGACGGTAAAATGGCATTCGATAGCTGGATCACAAGTTCAAAGGTCATAGAGGTAAAACACAATGAGCAGTATCTGGTGTTTTATCCGCTTGAAGGGGAATATGCAGGAAAGAAACACTATATACCGTTCTCAAATATTCACATCGTAAGGGAACTTTAAATAATGGGCGTGCCTTCTCTTTTTGTTAATTCCTTGAAGGCAGACATTAACTTTTTTGTGATTTTACCCGGCTTTCCGTCTGCGATTAAGCGCCCGTCTATTTTTGTTATCGGGGCTATTTCAGCAGCAGTGCCTGTCACAAAAACCTCATCAGCAGTATAAATATCGAACAAACCGATATTGGTCTCCGATACTTCTATTCCTTCACCATGAGCAAGCTCTATCGCTGCCATCCTTGTTATCCCGCGAAGATTATTGAGCGTGGGCGGGGTGATAACCCTGTTGTTCTTTACCACAAAAATATTGTCCCCTGAACCTTCCGAGATATTGCCGTGCACATCGAATATAATTGCCTCGTCTCCACCTTTTGCATTTGCTTCGATTTTAGCCATGATGTTGTTGAGGTAATTCAATGATTTTATGTTGGGAGGAAGAGCCTCTGGCGCGTTCCTTCTTATGCCCACGGTAACTGCAGTAAGACCTTTTTCATAAAGGTCACCATACATCGCGCCCCATTCCTGCGTGATGATAAAAACATTTGGCATGGGGCATTTTCTGGGGTCAAGACCGAGGTCGCCATCACCACGAGTAACAATTGGCCGGATGTAAGCGTCCTTCAGGTTGTTTTTCTTAAGCGTTTCTATAATGGCTTTTTTCATCTCTTCCTTTGAAAGGGGAATCTTCAAGTCTATTGCTTTTGCAGAATCGTACATCCGCTCAAGATGCTCATCCAGCCTGAAAACTCTGCCGCTGTATGCTCTTATACCCTCAAAAACGCCATCGCCGTATAAGAGACCGTGATCATAGACAGAGGTCTTAGCTTCGTGTTTTGGCACAAATCGTCCATTGAAGTAGATTAATAGCTCCATGCAAATCCGACTCACATAGGGAAACCCATGGATATATGCGTTTTGATGTCGCACTCTTTGATTATAAAGACTTTTCTTTTTAAGATTTTATTAAAACGCAAGATTTATATTTAATGAATACATTTAAAGCTGAAGGGTGACAAAATGAAAAGTCTTTCAGTTAATGTTCTCGACAGGGCGGATGAAGAGTTCGCTGATACTCTTATTGAGTTGGGATTGAAAAGAAACGTGGCAAAAGTTCTTACATATCTAAAAAATGTTAAAGATGTTACTTCCCGCGACCTTGAAATGGGTTCAGATTTGAGACAGCCTGAGGTCAGTATCGCAATGCGGGAACTGGAAGAGCTTGGATGGATTTCTGAGAGAGAGGAGAAAAAGCCGGGAAAAGGAAGACCCTATAAGATATACGAGCTCAAGACAAGCATCGATTCAATCATAGAATACCTCGAAAACCAGAAGAAAAAGGAATCGCAGGCAATGATGGCAAGCATCAAACGCCTGAAAGAGCTGACAAAATAACCTATTTATAGAAAATTTTTCCCCTCAATAAACGGCATGTTATGGCGGATGGAATACCTCTTGGCATCCGCCTTTGAAAGGGCATATCCTGTTTTTCCATCGAGCATCTCGCATACCACCATAGAGGGACATATACCTGCCCTTAACGCCAGTTCTATGGATAATTCAGTCTGCCCACGCCGCTCATCCAGAAGACCTGATGCTGCACGAAGCAGCGCCACGTGCCCTGGAGACCTGAATTCTCCTCCAAAGTCAATAACCTCCCCGTTTAAGACCTTCTGAACAGCCTCACCTATCTTGTTGATGGTAAGAACCCTGTCGTTATCCGTGATACCTGTAAAAGTGTCCCTGTGGTTCACCCATAACGAGAAGGAGGAGCGTGAATCGTAGGGAATATCCCCTTTCTTCTCGATAAGTGTTCTCAGGGATTTATGACCGTTTAAAGAGACGCTCCTCAGGATTTCGGACATGAAAGGCAAACCCAGCTTTTCAGCAGCAGAGCTGTGTATGGCAACGCATATCAGTCCACCTCCATCGCGGCGCATGCGGGCAATATCCTGCGCAGTTGTGCAAAGCGCTGGGATTACCAGATCGGTCTCGCCTTCCCTTTCCTCTGCGTCGAACAGGAGTATCATTTTTCCGTTGCGCAAGGCTTTGATTGCCTTTTCCATTTCGTTCATTTTGTTACCTCCACAGCTACCACACTCCCATCCACCACATCTAAATACTGCCTGAGATTCACAGGTGCAATTATCTCAATTATATCATCAGGATAATGCGTTCGCTCGGGAATGATTACCGCTCCTTTAATATCTGAAATCCTGACATTAAAGCATGAGCCACTTCCGAATGTCCTGTTGTGGTTCTTGAATCCTGAAATCCTGATATCAGTGCTTATTTTTTTTCGAAGCTCGATGCTTGGCGGGTCAAGTTTTATATTCAACGTGCCTGGATAAGGGTCAAAGCCGAGTTTTTCTCTGAATTGCGTCCTGTATCCTTCCAAGGAAATGTAATACTGACCCTCGCCAAGTCCCGTGATCACCCTGCCGTTCAGGATTTTAATTGTCCCATTCCCCGAAAGTATCTTCTGATAATCATTCAATTCTTTCTGCAGAACTGAAAGCCCGTCCTGTGTTATGGATATTATCTGCCCATCGGGCAAAATCTGCCTCGTGATGAGCCTTTCTTCCTCAAGCTTTTTGAGCCGCCTTGCTGCGGTTTGCTGGCTTGAATCAAGATATGATGCAAATTCAACCGATGATAGTTGCAAAGGCTTGTTATGTGCGCCAAGAAGCGCGAGTTTTTTTAAAGACTGTATATCCATAGACCACTCATTTTTGAGATGCTACTCGTTTATGGATTTACCGAAGGATAAAACTTTTCATCGAGCCGCAGGATACGACCCGAGTATCTTGAGCATCCCGACCTTACTCTTCACTTTGTCAAGCGTGTCTTTTATCATATTATCTTCGATGTGCCCTTTTAAGTCTATGTAAAAAAGATAATCCCCGAGCACCTTCTTTGTCGGGCGTGATTCGATTTTTGTTAAATCAATCCCCTTTTTTGCAAATTCACCCAGAATCTCATAGAGTGCTCCGGGTCTATTTTTTTCAAGATACACGATGATCGAGGTCTTATCATTGCCGGTAGCATGGGGCGCAGCCTTCCCTATCACTATGAAACGGGTGAAGTTCTCATTCACGTCCTGTATGTTTTCATCCAGTATTTCCAGACCGTATATTTCTGCTGACTCCCTGGATGCAATGGCTGCGATATGATTTGATTCCGAAGCAAACTTCGCAGCCTGTGATGTGCTTAATGTTGAACGCACCTCTACATTCTTGAAATTCTCTTTAATGTATTTCTTGCACTGGGAGAGAGCCTGTGGAATCGACATGAGAATTTTTATGTCAGAAAGCCTGCCTTTTGAAAGGAGGCAGTGTTTTACCGGGACTATTACCTCACCCGCTATTTTTAACTGCTGTTCCATAAGAAGGTCAAGCGTGAGCGTAATCGAGCCCTCTTGAGAATTTTCTATCGGGACAATGCTGTAATCCACTTCCTTCCGCAAAAGTGCATCTACCGTATCGAATATATCATCGTAATATCGCAGCTCTGCTTTTTCATTCCACTGCTTTGCCGCCTTTTCTGAGAAGGAGCCCTCAGGTCCTAAAGT
>CAYXIP010000035.1:10520-15596 GCA_964465515.1 uncultured Candidatus Methanoperedens sp.
TTGCATCATACCTTCAATTTTAAAATTAAATATATCAATACTGATGAAAGAAAAATTATTATAGCAAACATTACGACTATCATTCCAAACAAAAGAGGCGCTCTGAGCGAAAAGACCTCCTGCCATGAGCTATTTTTGAAACTCTCCCATTCGATATCGTTTTTCCCTTTTACCTTACCGTTTATCGGCAGTACATAATTCATCGTGGTCTGTATAGCTACCTCAGTCTGTCGGTCGCATGCCCCTGAAATTGCAGTATATATTATAGTCGAATTCCTCTGAGGTATTCTGTTGTTTAAACTGCGGAGTGCTTTTATAAATCGCTCAAGCATGTTGTCATGCGACATCATTGCATTGAGGTTGTCGACAATGATAAGGCAAGTACCGCATCTGTCGAGCTTTTCATCGATCGACCGTGAGAGACAGCCGTAATCAGTGGGTGACGTGCAGTACAACGCATTCTCTTTCTCCCGCTTTAATCCCATCGTATGACTTATCATGTCTATATACTGGAGGTTCGGAATAGCAATACCATACGAGTTAAGCTTTTTCTCTACACCATCGGGAGAGTGCTGGTAGCAGACCCATACAACGCCATTAATACCTGTGTTTTTTGAGGATTTGTAAACTGCTCTGTAGAGTTGCTCCTCTGAGGATGGAGTAAGCGATGCTGTGAGCAATACGCTCCCTTTCAGCATAATATCCTCCAAAAACTTATCGTCCATGTATATCACTGAGCATTACACTGTACTTGTTGTACACCACTATTCCATTTTCTGTGAAGTCATACTGCCGTATCTCCCTCATGTGCTTACTCCAGCGCATCTTGGCAACCTGAATTACATGTACTATTTCACTCAGATCGGCTGACTGTACCTTGCGCAGCACAATAAGCCCGTCAACAGCGTACTCAACTATACCGTACTTCGTTGAATCTGAGTTCACATCCGATTCGGCTGTTATCAGTGCTGAAGAACCGTTATCCGAAATTATCTTAAACAGGTTGAGCAGCCTGCTTCGACTTTCGAATTGGCTCTTGCAGAGCATGAGGAAGTCCGTTACCGAGTCTATTATTACAACCTCCATCTTGCTCTCGTTTACAACGCGCGGCAACTTATCGAGGTAGTCGGAAACAAGATGCATCTCTCCTCCCCTCTGCATGAGTTGAACCGGAGGCATCTCCATAAGCACAAGCTGTTTGCTCTTGATGAACTGCGAAAAATCCCAGCCATAGCTCTCTGAGTGCTGTATCAGTTCTTCCTCCCTGTGGTTTGCCGAGATGTAGAGAACTGTATTGCCGCTGTTCAGAGATGCGTGGAGAAACTGAAGTGAAAAAATAGTCTTGCCACTTCCTGGAGGGCCGACCGCGGCTACAATACTGCCGTGATTTATACCGCCATCGAGCATCTCATCCAGTCCACCAATCCCGGTACTGAGTTTGACTCCTGTTTCCATGTATTACCCTATCTTTTTCTGATTGTTATATACTTTATGTTCCAAATTTTATTTAAGATGGAAACATATTTATACTCAAATTATGATTATAATGGTTATAATGGAAAATGGCGGTGGATGCGTGATAATCAGAAAAAACATTTCTTTAAATGAAGTATCGTCGAAGGCTCTATGTTGCATGCCTTTGGCGAACAGTCAGAAAGGATTCATAAAAAAATATAATAGAACCGACGGTGAAAATGATTTTTGCAGCATTTATGTCACTTTTTAGCTTATTTAATAAAATTTCAGGTATAGAATGGTTAAAAAGAATGCCTTGAAGTCTGAAGAGGTTCGCAGAAAAGACGGACGCCTAATAGATGTTGAGGTCAGCTCATCGGCGATTTTGGAAGAGGCGCTGTGTGAGCGTAAGAAACGCTATCAAACCGTGGCAAAATTAGCGCAGATGGGAGTATTCCGTACAGACACGCAGGGAAATTATGTATATGTCAATAACCAGTTGTGCGAGCTTACAGGTCATACCCCGGAGCAGTTGTATGGATTGGCGTGGACAAAAGCCTTACATCCCATGGATTCCGATAGGGTACTCAACGAGTGGAAAAGGGCAGTGGAAAGGAAAATAGCATTTAATTCAGAGTATCGTTTCAGGCGTCCGGACAGCGTAACGACATGGGTAATCGTCAGGGCAGATATAGAGACCGGAAACGCAGGAGAAGTCACGGGCTACGTTGGAACTGTCATGGATATCACTGACCGCAGGCGAGCTGAAGAGGCACTGCGTGAATCGGAAGATCGCTACAGAGGTCTTGTTGAAAATGCGAAGGATATTATCTTCACGCTATCCTCAGATGGTGCAATTACCTCCCTTAACCCCTCATTTGAAAGGGTTACAGGGCTGTCACGAGGTGGATTGATTGGCATGGACTTCTCACCTATCGTTCATCCTGTGGATTTACCATTTGCAACAGAGTTATTTCAGCGCGTCATGAATGGAGAAACCACTCACCATAGCTTTGAATTGCGCATTCTTTCGAAGCCTTTTGGATACATAACGTTGGAGATCACCGTGGCACCAAAGATTATAGATGGAAAAATGGTCGGCGCTCTGGGCATCGGGCGTGATATTACCGAGCGCAAGCGGGCAGAAAAAGAACTGCAGCAGTCCAGAGAAAAATACCGCACGTTAATTAATAATATTCAGGATGGCGTCTTTATCATCCAGGATGATAAAATTCAATTCGTGAATGAGGCGTTTGCCGGAATGTGCGGATACACGACGAAAGACGTTATCGGGAAAGACTTTCGGGAATTCGTTGCGCCTGAGGATTTAAAGAGGGTTGAAGATAGATATCTTCGAAGGCAGACCGGGAAAAATATTCCCAAAGATTACGAGTTCCACATGCTGCACAGAGATGGGAAGACAAGAATTATCGTCAATATGAATGTCGGGCTTATCCCGTACTACGGCAGGGCGGCAAGTATGGGGACTGTGAAGGATATCACAGAGCGTAAAAAGGCGGAAGAAATACGAATAGAAAACGAGCGCCTTGCGTATGCAAGCAAAGCCAAGAGTGAGTTTTTAACCAATATGAGCCATGAACTTCGCACTCCTTTGAACGCTATCATCGGATTTTCAGAACTCATGAAGCAAGGGAAAGCAGGAGAACTGAATGAAAAACAGGAACACTACATAGACAATATTTTTACAAGTGGAAAATTCCTGCTTGGCCTCATAAGCGATATTCTCGATTTGAGCAAGATAGAAACTGGAAAAATAGAATTGCTTCCAAAGAAAATCTCTGTGCCTGCGAATATAAATGAAAGTCTCACCCTCATAAAGGAAAAGGCTGTAAAACATAATGTCCGCCTGAAAACACAATTAGACCCGGCTCTTGACTTTATAGAAGCAGATAAACTGAGATTCAAGCAAATATTGTTCAACCTACTCAGCAATGCAGTGAAGTTCAGTAAAGAAGATGGCGGAACTGTAACCATAACCACTAAAAAAGAAGGTGATATGGCAAGGATTTCAATTTCAGATACCGGCATAGGAATCAAGAAAAAAGACGTGATAAAACTGTTCCATAAGTTCCAGCAGATTGACACAGGGATTTCCAGAAAATATGGAGGCACTGGGTTAGGACTTGCAATTTCAAAGCAACTGGTTGAGCTTCACGGAGGTAAAATCTGGGCAGAGAGCAGGTGCGGCAGAGGAAGTACGTTTACTTTTCTATTGCCTCTGGAATACAGGAAAAAGTGAAACTATGACTAAGCAGAAAATATTGGTGGTTGATTGTGAGGCTTTACAGCCGTTTTATTACGAAGAGGTTCCTTTTGTTCAATCTGGTTGGTTAATCCCTCGGATTAAGGTCTTTTAGCAAACTTTTAAAAGCCTTCCCTCATATATAAGCGAGATTAATTTGAGAATAACGAAATATATACCATTCATAGGCATGGCGTTCTTGCTGTTTATCGTTCAGTTATTTGCGCTTGCCCTGAGTGAGCCTTTTGAGGTAAATGACATAAAAGCATTTTCCAACCCAGAAGCTACAAGCAACGTTTTATGGTGGGTTGCTATAATCCTCGTTTTTACTGCCTTCATATTGATAATCGTTAGGATGAACAAGAGATGGGTGATACAGGCTTTTATCCTTTTTACAGTATTCTCGACATTATTATATGTTTTTTTTGCTATATTCTCTATGTTTTTATCTCCGGAAATAAACTTTTTCTTGACCATCGCACTTTCAATAGCCCTAACTATTCTTCTCTATAAATTCCCGGAATGGTATGTTGTAGATATAACAGGCGTTATTATAGGCGCAGGTGCAGCCTCGATTTTCGGCATATCGCTGGCTATTATTCCCACACTGCTTTTGCTTGTTCTTCTGGCTGTTTACGACTATATCGCAGTATATAGAACGAAACATATGATTGCGCTTGCTGAAGGTGTAATGGATTTAAGGCTTCCGATTTTGCTGGTAATACCAAAGCGCCTGAGTTATTCTTTTCTAACAGATAAGTTCGATAAAGAAGAACGGGAAGCCTTCTTTATGGGACTTGGTGATGTGGTAATGCCCACAATACTTGTAATTTCAGCCAACACTTTTGTAAGCACCACGCCGCTTCTTGGAGCTGTGAATATTCCAGCGCTCGGCGCCATGCTCGGCACTTTCGTGGGCTTTGCTATACTCTTGGGACTCGTAATAAAAGGTAAACCCCAGGCAGGTCTTCCCTTCCTGAACGGAGGGGCTATCCTGGGATATGTGGCAGGGAGCCTGATTGCAGGTTCACCGATTATATAGCATCCTTTCCTCGCTCGCCTGTGCTCACTCGCACCACATCCTCAAGCGGATATATAAAAATCTTGCCGTCTCCATTCTGCCCTGTCCTGGCAGCACTGGTTATCGTAGCTATCGCAGTTTCAAGATCCTTGTCGTCCACTATTATATCCAGCTTGAGCTTGGGCAGAAAATCCACACAGTATTCCCCAGCACGCCACATCAGGCATACGCCTTTCTGGCGTCCGCGCCCCTGTACTTCTGCCATGGTCATGCCCAGGATACTTTTTTCTTCAAGCGCTTTACGAACGTCATCAAGCTTTTCAGGTCTTATTATTGC
>CAYXIP010000036.1:0-14314 GCA_964465515.1 uncultured Candidatus Methanoperedens sp.
ATGCATTCTAGTAGCATTAATAAATAGTGTGTTAGGATTAAAGTAGCATTGTAATGTGAAAAAGTTTATTATGCATCAAATCAGTAGTATCTTGGTAGGATAGGTATGGTTGTTAGAAAAAACATTTCGTTTGAACAAGCCCATCTGAAAAAACTCGAATCATTAATCCAGAAGCACAGCGGTAATCTCAGCGCTGCAATTCGTGACGCCATCGACATTGCCGAGGCATCGCTTCTCCGTTACGGCACAGTGGAGGAAGCGATATCAAGAATTACTTCAGAAAAAAAGGAATTGACCTCAAGGGAAGAGTCGATAGAAACAGGCAGGAATGTGCTGGTCAGCAGACCGATTTTCCAGTGGATGCTCAAATGGACAAAAGGTATTCCGCTTGAAAAGGAAACAATCGATGAACTGCTTGACCCTTTAAAGATTCTCACAATATCAGAGCTGGATAAGAGGATAAACGAGATAAGCCAGGAATCGGGCTGGAACTGCCAGGTATCCATTTATTGCATGGACGATATCAGTCCATCCACTGCCACTGTTGCGATTTCGGGCGACAATGGACTTTACAGGGATCTTCTGGCTCAACTGGTCGTAATGTTCCTGGTTTACAACAAAGGTCTTGATATAGATGTTATGCACAGACGAGCTACTGCGGTTCGTATCGACCTGAAAAAAGAAGCGCATCCTCTTCTTGCGAAGCAGCATTTCGGCTATTTAAAGGACGTAGTGAATGAATTCAAGTCAAAGGAAGATTTCTGGAAAAATCTGGTCAAGATATACAGTTCTGTGAATTACAATATGGTCTCTCTGTATAAGGATAATTATGAAGAGCTGCTTGCATCCAATATATCCATTGATGCGGGAATATTCGAATCGCTATCAAAGAAACACATAGCAAGCATTCCGCATTCGGATTTCTTAAAACTGTTAAAGAGTACACACGAATCCTTGATGATTGTGGAAAGGATAGATATTCTTGATGACGGTATCAATGTGTATCACGGTTACAGGAATGAAAAATCTATAAAGAAAATCCGGGATTATTACCTCTCGCTTCTGAAGGCAAACGGGCATGAATATGAAGCAAAGTATTCCACAAGCCTGATAGTTTTTAACCATGTCTGCTGCCGCTAAATCACAACTACTCTTCTGGCAATATCCCTGCATAGCGATATGAATTCTGCAGGATTTACTGAAGGAAAGGTATCTATTAAACAAACATCGCATTCTTTTACAACGCCGTCAATTTTCCTGACATCCCCGTGATATACCATGATTTCTGCATTTCCCCCTGCTTTTGCCAGCAGGACAGGCTCGTCTCCGATGAGTTTGTTGTAATCCTTTTTTTCAAATTCAATTTTTACTCCCAGAATATCCGAATTCACCCTGATGTTCAAAATGGCATTCCGCAGCGCCGGAAGCCAAGCATCGTTGAGTATAACCGCTCGTGCGCCTGCAAGAACGGCAAGAAGCCCAAGCGTGCCAGGACCGCAGAAACCATCAACTACGAAGGCATTGTCAAATTCCCCCTGAAGATACAACTGCTCGAGTGTTTCTATCTTCGTGTTATTGAACTCGATGTGTATTCTGGACTGGTTCTTATAAATGCACAGTTCCCCGAACGACGAGGTGACAATGTCGCAGCGCATATCACAGCCCGCAAGCAATTCGTATGTGTGGGGCGTGTTGTCCGTATCCAGTATCCCCACGCTCTGCGATTGCAGACCTTTTCTTTTAATCACTCCTTTTACCTCAGGCACATGCTCGACGATTTCCCCTGCTACTTCCCCTGTCACCGAGTCCATGATAAGAACAAGGCTTTTATTACCAAGCCTCGGAGGGTAAGGTACACGAAAACCAAAAGCGATGAGAGGTGTTCCCACTTCTTTGAGCGAGGCATCCTCAGGGAAAATCCCGTTCTCCTTCATGATAGTCAGGACATTCCCGATGACGAAATCAAGATGCCTCTTGCCGCATTTGCTGCACCGCCCCGAGTTGCTGTCCATTTTCTCCAAAAGCGGGGAGCTTTTATCAAGTTTCGGGTCGGGAGGGCATGATGAGCATGCTATATACATCCCCAATAACTCATCCAGCACCTTTTCAGCAGGGAGTATGCAGTCACCGCCGCATGTGGGACATTTCATAGGGGTATATTTTTGAGTGATGTTAAATAGGTATCGTGATTTTAAAAAGAAGTCGGCAAAAGCCGATTAGAATAGAATCGTTGACGGGATATAGGAGGAAACTACTTCGACTTTTGCCTGATATATTATACGTCAATTGCCGATATATACTTTACGGCAAAACATCCGGAAACTCATGCCCGCAGTTAGGGCATGGTATCAAACTGCATTTCATCAATCCCGGGCAACCATTATGCTTGCTGCCCTCTTCCAGCCAAGCTCACGTCCGGGCACAGCGATTGCGGCATGAGAGCGTCATTTAACCTTTATCTTTGAGGCTACTTCTCTTCCAAGGGCATAGCGTGAGCCAGAGACGCACACAATCAGGGGTCCGCCGAAGGGTGCAATATTTCAACAGTTCGGGCGCGCCCGATATGAACCCCATGCAGCCGTGTTTCTGAATAAAAACGAACAAGGATAATCAACCACGGAGGACACAGAGAGCACAGAGATTTGTACTTTTTCCTCCGTGTCCTCTGTGCGCTCTGTGGTTTGTCTTCATCTGCCCAATCGTACAGAAGCCGCAGCGGGAGGGCGCGCGCTTGCCGCAGAGCGGGTCGGAGTCGTAGCGAAGTGTGGGCTCGGAGTGTAGCGGAAAGTCAGTAAGAGTTGTGCTGCACATTGGGATAACTACTATTACGAATTTAAACAGCCCAATTCACGTTTGGTCCATTTTGTGCCATCGTCTCAGGTCGACCCTAAGGATTATGGGTAACCTACGAAACCTTTTACGAAAAGCAAAGTCCCTGTGATTTCAATGCTCTGCTAATAAGTATATTTTTATATGTATGCAACATAACTGTATTATGCAGAAAATGAAGGTAACGCACTACCCGCTGTCGAACGGCGCAAGGTCAATCCTGGTTGCTGCACTCGTAATCAACATCATCGCCACGCTCGCCTTCATCTACGCCGACGGGAGCAAGCCAAGCCTGTTGATTGTCCCTGGCATTTTCCTTGCAGTATTTGCGCTCCTTCTGCTCGTGCTCCGCTTTAGGTACACGCTGCTGGAGAGGTATCCTTACTTGGTTAACCTGCCGGCTTTCACCTATAGGCTCGGGATACAAAAGAATCCTGAGACTGCTGGGATTGTGATAAACAGGGTATTCACGGTTCATGCCGCTGCCTCGCTTTTCGTTTCAGTGCTCTACCTGATTTTCTCGACAGCGATACTTCAGCAGAACGGCCACTTGGCATTACCAGAGATATTCGTGTTGGTTATTGTCTTCGTTGTGGCGGTGTTCGTCCAGTACAGGCGAATTTACATGAGTTTTGCACAGGCTCAGGGCATGCCCTCGGAATAGCGGTTGGAATAACAGCGTTGTGTTGCACATTTCCATAACTACCAACACGAATTGAAACAATCTAGCTGTTCACACACCCCTCAGCTTCCGCGACACCAGCCTTCCCATCTCCGTCAGCTCATACTTCCCGCCTTTATTCTCTATCAGCTTTTTACTTACAAGCTCCTCTATACTCTTGTCCGCGCCGACGATACGGGTCGTCTTGGCTATTGAAGCCGCATCCATTGCGCCCTTCGAATCCAGCACGGCAAGAATCTTGCTTGCCTTGTGATTGCTTGCCACAAAACCGATTAGTTCTTCCATAATCCACATAACAACCCGCATTGAGATAACTTTATTGCATGCAAAGGCTATTAAAAAAGCGGCGGGCTAGCCCGGGTAATTCGGCGTTACCTGTGACCCGAAACCGTCGATAGCGGGGGGCGAAGCCAGAGGAAGAAGTTTTGACTGCTGCCCAGCCCGCAGGTTCTACTGTGAAACCCCGTCCTGTGGGGCTAGTGTAGGTGCAATGGCTTTCCTGAAGGGAGGTTTTTGCATCTTAATTGCGGAAAAAGGTCTAGGCCCGGAAGGGAGCAAACCAGCCGTGAACAACTATCGCTCATGGGGTCGCGGGGCGGAGGCGAGTTTGCGGATAACTGAGCAGCGGAAGGGACTGCGACCCGAGGCGTGCCCGCTACTCGTTTACTGCGTTATCCCAGTCACCACATCTTTCTTGAAATCGAATACCGTGGCGCACTCATCCACATAGCAGATGTCAAGTCTTAAAGTGCGATCAATAACACCGATATTTGCCGCAGTATATCCGGCACTTTCAAAAAGGCGAATCACTTCTGGTTCATTTTCAGGCAAAGCCGTCACTATGAAGCCCGTAGCCGGATGAATCTTCAGCCACTGCACAAAATCAACATCTTCCGGCGCAGGTATTTTCTCAAGCTCAACCCTTGCGCCCTTTCCGCTCGTCTCAAGCAGCATGCCCAGCGTGCCTATCAAGCCAGGGTTGCTTATGTCCTTCCCGGCTGTGAGAAGTTTTCTTTCCCCGAGCGCCTGCATCACTTTATATTTTGCACGCACCATTTCAGGTTCTTTCATAGTCGTTGAGTCAAAACTGTAAGGAGAATTCGGTCCCACTTTTCCATCCATGTCGTAAGCTGCGATTATGGAATCACCAGTGTTAGCTGTGCTGCTTCTTATCTCGCAACCCCTTTTCACTGTACCTATAATGGCAACCGAGAGCGAGGTATATGGAGTATCGGGATGCAGATGTCCTCCCACCATGGGCACGCCGAATTTAGCTATTCCGTCCCTTATGCCTCGAATTATTTCCTTGCAAGCGTGTTCATCGCTTGAGGAAAGCACATTCACCATCGCCACAGGCTTGCCTCCCATTGCTGCTATGTCATTGACATTGACCAATACCGAAGTATAGCCTGCCCACCACGGGCTTGCGTTTACGAGACGGCCCCAGATTCCGTCTGCTGCAAAGAGCAGGTAATCCTCACCTCCAGCGTCGATGACTGCTGCATCGTCCCCGAAATCCACCACAGCTTTTGAATATTCTGAACGAACGCTCTCAAATATCTTGATAAGGTCGGCGATTGGTCTTTTCCTTGTTACGCCCTCGAATTCACGGATTTCCTTTACGATTTTTTGAAGCTCCATGGATTACTAAGCATGCGGCGTGATAAATTATAGTTTTTGCGGCAAGGGCGAAAAACCTGTTATTACACTCTTCCTGAAGTCGGCAAACCTGTCCCCAAGTATCGCTTCCCTCGCGTCCTTTACTATCGACTGGATAAAGTGCAGGTTGTGAATTGAAGTAAGTCGAAGTGCAAGCAACTCGGACTCCTTGAAAAGATGATGCAGATAAGCCCTTGTATAATTCTTGCATGTATAACATCCGCAACCGTCGTCAATCGGCGTAAAATCAAGAGCGTATTTAGCACGGGCTATATCCACATTCCCCTTCGAAGTCATCAAACTCCCGTGCCTTGCATTCCTTGTCGGGAAGGCGCTGTCGAAAATATCGATCCCTGTTTCTATTGCTTCAAGCAGTTCAACAGGCGAGCCCACGCCCATGAGATAGCGCGGCTTATTTTTCGGCACTAAGGGAACACTGTATTTCAAAACCTCGTTCATTATCTCCTTCGGCTCGCCGATGGAAAGCCCGCCAATCCCGTAGCCGTCAAAATCCATCGCGATGAGTTCTTCAGCGCATTTTTTGCGAAGCTCTGCAAACGTGCCTCCCTGCAGTATTGCAAAAAAAAGCTGACCTTCATTTTTCTCTATGATTTCTGATCTTTTCGCCCATTGAATCGTTCTTTCAACCGATGCCTCGACAATGGAATACTCACTTCCGTAGGCAGGGCATTCATCCAGTATCATGGCAACGTCGCTTCCCAGAATTTTCTGGGTTTCAAGGCATATTTCAGGCGTATAGGAGTATTTCTTTCCGTCACGCGGGTTTTTGTAGGTAATTCCCTCGTCCGTAATCTTGAAAGGAAAATCCTTGCGAATCATCTGGAAACCTCCGCTGTCGGTGAATATCGCACGCTCCCAGTTCATGAATTTGTGCAACCCTCCTGCTTTCTGGATTACCTCCATGCCAGGTGAAAGAAAAAGATGAAAAGCATTGCTGATGAGCGCCTGGGTTCCCATGTAATACAGCTCTTCAGGTGCCAGCGTCTTCACAGTTCCCTTGGTGGCAACAGGCATAAATGCTGGAGTTTCTATAATTCCATGAGCCGTCTTGAGCCTTCCCACCCTTGCGCCTGTATTTTTATCCGTGTGAATTAATTCGTACATATTCATCCCGATTCAATTCACCGCAAATTCAGCCATGAACTTTGTTCACAGATGGCAATGAAAACAGACACAAATATTAACAGCGAACTAATACGAACTCGTACGAACTCTGGCGGGTGAGTTCGTATCAGTTCGTACGAGTTAGTTGTTTTCGTACCAGTTCGTTGTTTACCACTGCGTTCTTTGCGACTCTGCGGTGAGAAGTCATTACCGAATGGTTTGCAGGACATAAATATTACCTGAAAACCAGCATAGCATCGCCGAAGCTGTAGAATCTGTATGAATTCATTATTGCACTGCTGTAAGCCCCCATCAACCTTTCCCTGCCCGCAAAGGCGCTCACCAGCATCAGGAGCGTGGACTTTGGTAGATGGAAGTTGGTTATCATGGCATCGATTCCTGAGCGAAAGCTGTAAGGGGGATGGATGAATAGCTGGCTTGCTTCTTTCTTTGCGACAATTTCCCCGTCCACACAAGAACTTTCAAGCACCTTTACGGTGGTTGTCCCGACAGCAATCAGCTTTCCTTTCGTTTCATTGATTATGTCTGCACTTTCAGCGCTGATGGAAAAATACTCAGGCTCCATTTTGTGGTTTCCAATGTCCTGGGTTTTAACAGGAAGAAATGTCCCGATACCTACATGAAGGGTGATGCAGGCAATGTTGATGCCCCTGTTTAATATCTTATTCAGTAACTCCTTTGTGAAATGAAGGCCTGCTGTTGGCGCTGCTACCGAGCCTTTTTCCCTTGAATACACCGTCTGATAGCGGTTCTTATCCTCAAGCTTTTTCTTGATATAAGGTGGAAGGGGCGCATCCCCGATTTTTTCAAGAATGTCGTCAAGGTTTCCATTGCAGTTAAACTCAACAAGATATCTATTGGCGTATTCTTTTTTTCTAATTTCAATCACCGTGGCTTCAAGTTCGCCGAAACAAAGTTTTGCGCCTTCATGGATATTCCTGCCACGTATCAGACACCCGTAACCTTCATCATTTTTCGAAACTACGAGCGCTTCAACGCGCCCGCCCGTACTTTTTTTACCTGAGAGTTTTGCCTGAATTACCCTTGAATCGTTGAGCACAAGGGTATCGCCTTCTTCAAGGTAATCAACAATATCAGAAAAGCGACGATGCTCGATATTTTTTCCAAGCACCATCAATCTTGACGAATCCCGGGGTTCTAATGGCGTTTGTGCGATCAGTTCTTTTGGAAGATAATAATCGAAATCGCTAAGTTTCATGTGCTGCTTAGTTCACATGCTAAAGTTAAGTAATTTTTCTTACGACAATCTCATCGTTCGGTTTTTTGTCAAAGTATAGCGCAGCATTTCCCATGTTAATCGCAATTTCAAGGAATCCATGGCTTCCGATCAATGCTAAAGGTTCACCCTTTTTGCAGAATCCGTATGATGCAAAAAAAGGGATTTGCTTTCCCTCGATTTCAAGCATATCGCCGGCTTGAAAATTCACCAGTTCATTTGAAATATTGGTCATGATATTCCCGAACGAATCAATAAATATAATTCTGCCTTCAAGAACGTCTTCCTTTTTCTTTCCTTCTCCGAAATCAAGCTTTACAAAATCGAAAATCCTTCTTCCAACTTTATCAATATTCAATCCTTTTGAGATATGCGCTCCAACAGGTGCAAAAACATCCCTTCCGTGGAACGTGCTGGAAATATTTTTTCTGAATAGATTCCTGTTTGTAATCTCATAAACCTCAAAATCCCCCAGACTTTTTGCAGCAGGAATAAGAAGACCGTTATCAGGGCCTATAAAATAATGGATTCCACTTTCAACCCCAGCTCTGAGCGCAAGGGCTCTGCGGTTTGTTCCGACCCCCGGGTCAACCACTGCAATATGTACCGTGCCTGAGGGAAAGTATTTTGCAGTAGTCATCAGAATAAATGCACCTCTGCGAATGTAGTGAGGTGGCACTGAATGGGATATATCCACTATGCATGCTTCCGGATTGATGCCGAGTATTACCCCCTTCATCGAAGCAGGATACACGTCCCCCAAATCTGAAAGCAGCGTTATGACCATAATCAGGAACATTTAATACACTGTTGAACTATAAAACCCGCTGTCAAACCCGTGGACTCGTGGGGTAGCCAGGATATCCTGGCGGGCTTCGAACCCGCAGACCCGCGTTCGAATCGCGGCGAGTCCGTTTAATAAAAATAGAGTTCCGGTTTTTACCGGAACAGAAAATTTATGGGCCACCTTGGGTAGATAAGAAATACGCGATAAGAATCAGTATTATTATCACGATTATTGCAACCCAGATATATGGAGACATGCCCTTCTTTTCTTCCACTTTGGGCTGCGGTTTTGGAGGCTCCACCCTTGGAGCAGGCCTTGGTTTCGGTCTTTCTGTTTCAGGTTCTGGCGCGGGTTCTTCAACCACTACTTCCTTTACCTTTCCGGACACAAATGGACTCTCGACACCTGTCAATACAGCCATCACACGGACTTTTCCTGTCAATGTGTCGTCCACTTTTGCGCCCCAGATAATCCTCTTGGTATTCGGCACCTTATCCATTATCAACTCGCCCGTAACTGCGACCTCTTCGAGCGTGAGATCTTCGCCTCCCACGATATGGATAAGCACTCCATAGCTTGCGGTGATATCAGTAACGTCAAGCAGGGGTGTACTGATTGCCTGCGCCACTGCTTTACTCACCCTCTCTGCCCCATCGCCCTCGCCTATACCTATGGATGAGACTCCACCGCGCTCCATAACAGCGCGCAGATCGGCGTAGTCAAGGTTAACAAGGCTTGGCTGTGTTATGGTGTCTGTGAGGTTCTTCACGAATGCCCCCACAAGCGCGTTTGCAACATTAAGAGCTTCTTTCAAAGGAAGGTTGCCTGCCACTTCCCTTAATTTTGAGTTATCAATTATTACCACCGAATCGCAGGATTGGGCAAGTAAATTGATGGCATCTCTTGCCTTCTCCCTTCTTGCCATCTCGATGGTGAACGGGATGGTGACGCACCCGATTGTAAGAGCACCGAGCTCGCGTGTGAGTTCTGCGACAACTGGCATGGCGCCTGTTCCTGTTCCCCCTCCGAGTCCTGCCACCAGGAATACAAGATTTGAACCTTCAAGTTCAGCCCTCAATTCTGCAATACTCTCCTTGGTTGCCTGCGCGCCCATTTCAGGGTAGCCGCCGCATCCATGCCCTTTGCACAGTTTTTCTCCAAGCAGAATTGCTTTATCAGCTTTTTGAACATAAAGGTGATTCACGTCGGTATTTGCGGCAATTATCCTGCCGCCAGCAATACCTTTTTCTGCTATCCATGTTGTGATATTACAACCCGCACCACCCAAGCCCACAACGGCAACAGATGGTTTCGCTAACTTTGCGAACGCTTTTAAATCAGTAACCATATCTTTTTAGCCTCCTTCGAATGAATGGCTACATTTTAATAGCTGTTTAACTATATATGCTTTTTCAGGTTTATGCAGGTTATAAGACTGGGCACCTATGATGCAAACGCATATCTGGTGGATGGGAATATACTGGTGGATGCAGGAATGGATGGAGTATCTGTAATCTCCGAACTTGAAAAGCATGAGCCTTTGCACCTTGAAACCATCATCCTCACACACTGCCACTTTGACCATTCGGGCGGGGCAAAAGTAATCGCTGAAGCCACGGGCGCAAGAATTGCCCTACATAAAGATGATGCAGCGCTTCTTAATGACGCTTATGCCAGTGCGGCACAGTTATTCGGGGAAGAAGCACCTGAAATTTCGCCTGATATTCTTTTAAGAGGCGGTGAGGTCTTCGATGGGCTTCTGGTCATCCATACACCAGGGCATACACCGGGCAGCATCTGTCTTTATAACGAAGATTCAAAAATTCTATTTTCAGGTGATACCGTATTCCCCCACGGGAGCTTCGGGCGCACTGACCTCCATGGCGGAAGCCGATCACAATTAATAGAATCAATAAGGAAACTCACCCATCTTAATGTAAGCGTTATGTACCCTGGTCATGGGGATATTGTAACAAATGCTAATGAACAGATCAAGATGTCGCTGATGATGGCAAGCCAGTATTCAGAGGTGTGAAAGCTAATTAACGCCTCATCAGGATTGCAATTCCCACAATGAGAATAAACACAAGCACAGGCACAATTACCGTCTTGATCAGCCCGTACATCATATTCACACTTGAATTAAGGTTTTTAATTTCCTCTACAATAAGCTCGGTTTCCAGAGGTTTAACAGGAGGTGTTTCAATAACTTGTTCTTTCTCTTTGTAAACTTCGACAGGCTGTGCTGCGGGAACAGGTCTCTGGGGCTCTTTTTTTACTGGAACTTCTTCAGGTTTTTTCTTTAATAGTGCTTTAAACAATTGATCTTCACTCATTGAATTTGGCATTCTTTGTACCCTCTGCCTCTCAAAGCGAGGCATTTTAAAACATTACTTATATCTATTTAAATCATTTGCCAGCCCGCAAGCCTGCCAGTAATTATTTATTGTGAGCAGGTGTGAGCAGTGCCGAGGATTCATGGAAAGGTTCAAAACAAGGAATATCTGGTTTGTGGGTTTAATCGGGGCAGTCATTTTTGCAGTTTTCACAAACGAGATAGGATTTTCAAAGTTTCTCGTTTTAATAGGCAACGCCAGTAAACCTCTAATTCTAATTGCGGTTTTTTTCAATCTGTTAAATCTCATATCCTACACAGTCACATGGCGATTTCTTGCCACAGAAAATATCAGTATTTACAAATTCTTCAAGTTCTATATGGCAGGGACATTTATCAACAACATCACTCCTGCATTCGGAACTGGCGGCGAACCCGTGAAAGCGATGCTTCTCGGGAAAGAAACGGGTACGAGCAAGGCTGAATGTTTTGCAGGCGTTGTATCGCAGAGAATGCTTAACATGTTCCCCTTCCTGACCATCGGTGGGCTGGGTATCTGGCTTCTTTTTTCTAATCCCGGGATTAAACTTGGAGCCCTGCAGGTCGCTGCATTGACGTTCGCAATCTTAATTGCCTTTTCTGCATTCGGTCTTATCATATACTTCTATATCAGGAAAGACAGGGTCTCGGCGTTTGTCCATTCATTAATCCGTTTTTTTGCCCCTTTCATCGGATTTGTGAAAAAGGGTTTTGACCACAAGGCATACGGCGATGCTGTGGAAGAGTCGATTAACTCCTTCCATGGCGGTCTTGAGAATATCAGGAATAATAAATACGGCATATTTAAAGCCTTGATATTCTCTTACCTTGGATGGGTTTTTGATATTCTGGCAATCTACGCCATATTTCTTTCACTGGGCGAAGCACATATTCATATCAGCGTATTGATAATCACCTACACCATTTCGATGATAAGCGGCTGGCTTCCTCTTTTTCTTCCCGGTGGTCTTGGTGTAGTGGACGGCACCATGGCAGTGCTTTTCATATACGGCGGGGTGCCTTTTGAAACGGCTGTGGTTGCTACACTGCTTTACAGGCTTGCTTCATACTGGTTTAACACAATACTCGGGGCTTTTTATCTCGGTGCCTCATTAAAGACGGGATAATTCTTCTTTTTTAAAGGCGAAACTCCCTTTTACATTTACCTCTTCAGGAAGCTCTCCGAATCTTGATTTTAGAATCAGGTCTGCTATTTCAGCCTGAAGCACCCTGGCTATCCCGATGATGGATGTCGTTGGTCTCGGATTGACATCCACTACATACGGTTTATCCCCGAGCACCATGTCCACGCCCGCATATCCCCGGCATCCCAGCACTTTTGCGGTTTTTTTTGCGACCTCGATTATCTCATTGTTCCTGCCGCAGCTATACCCTACAGTCCCGCCTTTATAGGATATGCTGTCGTTTATTTCAATCAACTGTTTATTAACAGTGAGAGGAAGCTGTGTTCTGCCTGTTATCACACTGGCGCTTAGGTGCTCCCCTTCGATAAACTGCGTGGCGATGAAGCCTTCTTTTAACGCCCCGCTTTTACTTTTATGTATTCCTTCCGAGGCGCATCCGAACCTCGGTTTTATCACAAAATCACCATTATATTCCCCGCTTCCTATAGTTTCGGGCACGGGGAGGTTTTCCTTCTCAAGCATGTGCGTGCATCTGAGTTTGTCTGCACACAGGCGCACAGATTCTGAAGGGCATCCCAAGTTTTCGGTGTTATCTTCCACTATCTCCGTCAGGTCGCCAAGCATCTCATCGGGCGCAATGACAAGGGCAGCGTCACACTCTCTGGATAATTTTTCAACAGCTTCTTCAAAATCTGCTGTTTTTACAGCCTTTCCTGTGCCAAGCTGCGCACCTGCTGTCGGATAGAATACCTCATGGCCGCATGAAACAAAGCTTCGAACAAGAGCACCGAGCATGGCTTTTCCTTCGAGCATGAACTCGCTTACGCCTGCGCCCACTGCATATTCTGCGACTTGTATTTTCATGAGAACACTACCTTTTCTTAAAGTATCGCTCCTTTTCGCTGAAGATGCATCCGCAGTATTTTTGCATGTAAAGCCCGAGAGCTTTAGCGACTTCTCGCGATTCCCGGTATCCTTCCCTGAAATCCTCGTAATAGAACTCGATGCCGTATTCATCCGCTGTTTTTTCACCGACTTTTGCAAGCATCTCGTGCTTCTGGTACGGTGAGATGAGCAGCGTGGTTGTGAAAGCATCGAATCCAAGCATGCGGGCTGTTTTTGCGGCTTCGGTAAGCCTGTAATTATAGCAAAAGTTACATCTCTCGTCAGCAGTTATGGCGCCGCGGAGGTAGTTCTCCAAGTCGTAGTTTTTATAGATCACTTTCGCTGCTTTTATTTCAGTGTATTTTTCAACCGAGTCCAGTCTGTTTTTATATTCTGTGTAAGGATGTATGTTCGGGTTATAAAAAAGACCCACCACCTCATATCCTTCCTCAAGCAGCCGCTTATGGGGATATGTGAAGCATGGGGCGCAGCAGACATGGACAAGGATTTGCATGAGAGTATATCGCCCCTTAATCAATTCCGTCCTCTGAGGTCATATCCCACTCGTCCGCAAGTTCTTTATCTTCAATTCTTGTCGCTTTATAGCCTTCGATCAATTTTCTTTTTTGGCTTGCTTTTATTCTCATCGTGTTCATGATGCACCTGAAATGGGATATAGTTGCTGTGGAAAATATAGGCAACTACCTAACAATCGGCACTCCGAACGTGAAATCCTCAAGCTCAACCACCTTCTTCCACAACTCCCTGCACTCGCAGTCAAGGTTAGCAAAAACCTTGGTATCCTGCGTCAGCGAGAAAACCCGTATAGATTCAGCTACGTCTTTATCGCATCTCCCGCAGTTGTGAGGACCACGCTCAGAGCCTGCGCCAACCGGGTCAGAGATTATTATTTTATCAGGAGCAATTTCCTTCCCTTTTTTCAAAACCTCGACCGCGCTCCAGAGCCATGGAGGTCTGTAGCTGCCTTTCATGAACATCTCTTCCACAAGCGTTCCTTTCTGGACATTGCAGAGATTTATGGAGATTGTTTCTGCATAAGGCGCTGCATCGCTTATGGAGCTTATGATGTCGCTAATGGCAGTGCCTTCTGAAAGAAAGGGCGGCTTGAGGAGCAGGTAAGCCTTGACCGTTGCACCTTCCTGCCTTGCGATTTTGCTTGCCCTCGTAAAATCCGAAAACGTAAAACCCTTGTTGATGCAGTCCTTCCGTATCATGTCGCTGCTGGTTTCAAGCCCGATAGCCACTTCAAACCTTTTAAGTGTCGATACGGCTTGCCCCACTTTTTCCGGCGTCACATACTCCGGTCTTGTTTCGGCGATGACTTTTTTCACCCGGTTATCCTCCGCAAGGCGCGAAAGCATCTCTTTTCTGGTTTCAGGAGGAATCTCGCCATCGTCAAGAAAGCTCCCCGAGGTGAATATCTTCACGATGAACTCATCACCCTTGCAGCGCGACATTGCGTATTCGAACTGCTTCATAAAGTCATCGTGTGAGGGCGGTTTTTGCGCGCTGTCGTACACATACCCGCACATGGTGCAGTTGTTCCACC
>CAYXIP010000037.1:0-8785 GCA_964465515.1 uncultured Candidatus Methanoperedens sp.
TAATTTTTGATATTAGTTCTTCTTACTACAAAAATCCACAAACGACCTTGCAAAATCGGTATACGAAGCGGCATGCAGGTGAGCATAGGCAGCGAGGGTATTCTTTACAAGTATGCCGTCAAGCTCTCCTTTGATCCCAACCCCGCGCTCAAGTTTCATGGCAAACGCAGTATCATCGGGCAGTTCAAGTATCTCCGAATGGTGGAATTCGTGTCCTATAAATGAAGCACCAGCTTTACCTATAACATTATCAGCCACAAACTTCCCGATGTTGTAGCTCACAACCCGCTTATGTCCCATCAACGTTTTCCCTGGAATTGCACCGACCATCTCAAATGCCCCGCTTTCCATCTCTGCCATGTGATAATTTCCGCTCCCCGATAAAGAAGTCTTTATCTCCTGTGTCAAATACATAAGTCCGCCGCATTCAGCATATATGGGCATTCCATCTTCTGAAGCCTGCCTGATGGATTCCCGCATAGAGATATTATCTTCAAGTTCCCTTGCGAAGAGCTCAGGATATCCACCTCCTATGTACAGACCATCAACCTGGGGCAGTGAGCTGTCATTCACGGGGCTGAAGTAAACAAGCTCAGCACCTGCCATTTCAAGCAATTCGAGGTTGTCGCGATAATAGAAATTAAATGCTTCATCAAGTGCAATTCCGATTTTTGCTCTCACTGGAGATTGAGCTTTAAAAATGTCCGGTTCAGGTATCTCAAGGGGTTCTGCTGATTTAGCGATGGATATGAGTGCATCAATATCCACTCCATCCTTTATGAAATTCTTAATCCTGCCGAGATTCTCATTAAAATCATCAAGCCTGCGCCTCCCTTCAAGGGCAGGAATCAGACCGAGGTGCCTCATCGAGATCTTCATTGCGTCGTTGCGCGGGATTTCACCTATAACTTGTGTATTGGTGTAAGTCTCAATCGCAGTCCTTGCCTTTTCACCATGGCGCTGGCTCCCGATGTTATTCAGGATTACCCCTGCGATGTTTACCTGGGGGTCAAATGACTTATATCCAGAAACAAGTGCTGCTGTGCTCCTCGTGATGCTCCTGGCATTGATAACAAGGATTACAGGGCATTTTAACATCTTGGCTATCTGGGCAGTACTTCCGATATCGCTTGTGGCATCAAGCCCCTCAAAAAGCCCGCGCACGCCTTCGATAACTGCAATGTCAGAGCCAGCGGCGGCATGGGAGAACACCTCTCTAATTGCATTTTCGGACATCAGATAACCGTCGAGGTTTCGCGAGTACCTTCCTGTTACATCTGTATGGTAGCTCGGGTCGATGAAATCAAGACCGACCTTGAAAGGCTGTACCTTATAACCTTTTTCTTTCAAAACCGACATTATGCCGATTGAGATAGTGGTTTTCCCTGCCGAGGAGCGGTCTCCGGCGATGAGGATGCGGGGGATGTCGAGCATATCTGTTATTAAATCTGCGTTCATCTGCGGTTTTAAATTTTCGTAAGTTCTCTCAACCTAATATCATCAAGCGGCGCTGGAATCCTGCCTTTATTTCTCGTCATTATGCTCCTTGCAAGCCTCCTGTAAACCCCTGCTATACTGGAATCAGGCGCCTTTTCAATAACAGAAAACCCCTCCCTCTCGCATGTCTGCACCAGAACATCCTTCGGAATGAAAGCAATCATCTGGCTTCCTATTTCATTAGCAAATTTGCCCACTATATTTTCCTCGTTGGGCGCGCCGCGCGCGTTGCAAATCACGCCGTTAAGCGTCATCTCAAGCCTCGAAAGCCCCTTGCAGATATTATTTGCGGCATACAATGGCATGTACTCGCCAGAGGTAAGCACATAAGCCTCGTTCACCAGTCCTTTCTTTACAGGTGCCACGAATCCCCCGCACACAATATCGCCGGGCACATCGTATATCACGAGGTCGGTATCCTCAATCGCCTTTGAAATTTTCTTAAGCAGGCTTACCGCCACAATGATGCCCCTGCCTGCGCATCCAATCCCCGGCTCGGGACCTCCGATTTCCACACATTTTACGCCCTTGTATCCGTTGAATACTATGTCGTTTTCCTTTATGTCCACGCCCTGCCTCATCAAATCCATAATCGTGGGAATTCTTTCCCCATGTAATAGCGTAATCGAGGAATCGCTCTTCGGGTCGCATCCTATTATCGTGACGCGGTAGCCATCGTCGGCGCAGGCTGCAGCCACATTCGAAGCTGTACTTGATTTCCCAATGCCGCCCTTGCCGTAGATTGCGATTGCCTTAGGCATTCTTTGCCATCTCCCGCAGCGTTGCCCCGAACTCCGACTCCACGATATGGTTTACCCCCAGCGTCTTTGGATGCAGGTCGAGCTCAACAACAACGTGCTTGTGCCCCATTTCTTTTAAGGGCACCACCTGACGAGGTCCGTTCGTAATGGAGAATAGCTCCATATTCATTATATTATCCATCGGGAGCGCATGGGGTACGCCTGATATTACCGCAAAATCAAAATCAGAATATTTTTCACCTATTATCCTGCTTGCTGTATTTCCTGCTACGGGGTACTCATCCAGCCCTCCGATTATGTGGTGGATTTCAAAGCCCTTCTGCGTTAATTCCTCCCTGATTTCGCGGGCATTTCTCCTGTTCTTGGGAAGCCCGACGCTGTCATCGAGGTTAGCCATATTTATGATACGGGAACCGAATTTTTTGGCAGCCTCGTTGACTGCAAGGTTAATATCCGCAAACATGAAAGCGGTCTCTTTCTTGGCATTGAGTATGTTGAGTCCCTTCTTTCCCTGCTTCAGCAATTCAAGCAGCCTCTCTGCTACCTTGAATTTCAGGTCTCCCCTGCTCGGCTCAAGATATTCCTTGCTCGCTGCACCGTGGCGCTTTTCAACCATGGTGGCTTCTTTCAGCAACGCCTTTTGCCTCTCGAATTCTGCCTCGCTTATAATCCCGGCAGCCAGCGCTGATTCAAGTGCAATAATAACCCCCTTCGTGTTATCCCTGTAGCCTGCATGGACTTCGACCTCAATAACAGGGACATCGGGCTGAACCTGTGTCACAGCCTCATGCAGTTCTTCGCCGATAATCATGCTCGCACACGTTCCAACGATGCCTATTCTCTTTGGTTTGAATCGCTCTATTACCTTTTCAAGCACCTCGACCAGCGAATCGTGCCCTCCGAAGACGAAGCCCGATTCATCAAGCGAGGTCGTGACCACTCTCATGCCGTCCTCCTCGAGAAGCCTGGCGTGCTTGAAGCTGCATCCCGGGGGACCGTGCAGTATCACAACATCTGTATCGAGGTCTCTCAGGGTGTACAATGCAGCGACAATCGAACTCGGGCGCGGGTGCATTATGAGCGGCTCTTTCTGTTTTACAGGCATACTTTTTCTCCGATTAAATACGGGATATTATGAAAATGGCAACTTTTCATAGTGCACTTGACTGATATTATACTTTCGCATGGCGTATGCTATCTTTTAACACTTTGCTGATATGATTTTTCGATTTTCTTGATTAGCTTTATAGACTCAAGGTAAGCGATTTCAACCTCTTCCCTGCTAAGCTCTTCCGAAAAAAAAGGATATCTCTCCAAAAAGTAAAATGCTGTGGCTTTTTGCGAAATTTCCCTGAACTCTTCAAAGGATTGGTCGAATTCAACCATTTCATCAAGAAGCTCTTCAAGGTCATGAGTTCGTTTGAGATTCCACCCTTTTGACAGCAGAAATCCCTTCATGTATTTCTCCAGCATCTGCTGGATTAGAAAGGCTGCCACTGAGATACTGCCGCCATGTTCTAATAAAATCCCGACTGCCTGATTATCATCAGCTCCCTTCTTAAACCAGTCCTCAGGCAGGCTTGATTCCTTATCTGGCATAAAGCTTCTTGCCCCTTCTTAGAATCTCTTCAAAAAACGAATCTCCCTTATCAAGTCTATTTTCAAGTTCAGAAGGGGTGATTATAATCGGCGAGAAGGCAAAGCCCTTCCTCAAATCCGATACAAGTTTTCGAACTCTCATCCAGCGCGCAAGAACTGGTTCACGGGTGTCTTTAACGATGAGCAAATCAATATCGCTTTCATCGGTCGGGTTTCCGTATGCATACGAACCATAGAGGATTATCTGCTCAGGTTCATAGTCCTGCCTGAGCCTGTTTACGATGTTCTCAAGGATTTTTCTTGCCTCTTTGATTCGATTTTTTTCTGGCATAAATTCGTAGCTATGTTATAATGGAATCAATTGCTTTATAAACCTTCTTTATGTTTTATCGTTGATTCGATGCCTGCCAGCCATATCTTTGCTAGGTTTGCGGCGCTGAAACGTTAGTTAAGTAGGATGACTTTCTCTCATCTTAATATTTGACATAAATGGGTATTTTTTAGTAAGCCGCACTAATAAATGGTATAAAATTTTTCTCAAAATATGGATATTTTGTCCTTACTCTGTCATATAATTCATCACAATAGTAAAATTTGCTCATGTCAAAGTCTGAGAGATCATAGAAAAGATTATGAGCAAATTTATTTCTAAGTTTATTCAATAATATAACATCCGAATATAATTTTTCATCGAGATAATTTTTAGACCTTAAAATATCTAATTTCAATGAAAAAGTAAAATCCCGTCTATCAACTATCATTTTACTATTTCTAAATTTTTTCCTTATTATTTTCGTCCAAAAAATTTTCAATGAATAAATGTCCTTTTACGATCAAAGATAAAGGGTCTGTTTCACTATATATTTATTCTCAAAAATTCTGAACCTAGGGGTTCTTTATATGTTGTTTTTATATAAAATTCTCTTTCTTTCGAATCTCTTTCTTTTATAAAGTTTATTAGTTCATCATCAGAGCGACATAAACCTAAAGCGTTTTATAGCACTCAAAAAATTCATAGATGTCGCTCATCATCTTTCCTATATCTTTCCAACCTTTCTTTTTATTTTTCATAGTATAAAGATACTTTAAATTTTTGAACGTGTGCTTTATAGCCTATTCTAAATTTGATAATCGTATATTTTCATTTTAATGTTACTCTCATTTTATTGAATTTCTTTAGTCTTATTTTATTACATTGTATTATATTGAATCTCAAAATATTTATAGGCACTATAACAATTTTATATATTCAAATTTCACACCAATATTTTTAAAACCATAACCTCCTTTGAGTATAAAATATACAATGATAAACCACTTAAAAGATATCCCCCGCATCGGTGAAAAAACCGCCCTCCGCCTGAGCAGGCACTTCGGCTCTGAAAAGCAGGCGCTCGAAGCCATATTGAACAAAGATATAGCCGCGATCGGCGAAGTCGAAGGAATGACAGAAAAATCCGCCATATCCCTTGTACTTGACGCAATGGCTTTGAACGAAGGCGCAGGCATGCGGGATTTTCTCAAAACCGGCGAGGCTTTTGAGATATACGAGCGCATCATGGAACTTATCGAAGGTTTTGCCCATACGCAGCATGCAAAAAGCAAACTGAACCTTTATTTTCCATACCCTGCGCACAATAAAGACAGGATAATAAAAACTCAAAAAGAGATTGGCGCTGTTATCGAACTGGCAGGAAAACTTGACGATAATGAACTCTCTGCCCATTTATCAGGAATAAAACCGCTGAAAAAAGAGGTCAATATCCCTTCAATCAGGAACAGGGTAATCATGGCAACCAGTGCTGATGAATACGAGGCAGCCAAAAAATTTCCCGTTTCTGTTCAGCTTGTGTCCGATGCAAGGGAGGCTGTGGATATAGCTCGCGGGTACTCGCATGTTATTGTAAGCAGCGGTCTTGCCGGGATGGATTTCCCGGAGGACATGGACGTTGATTTCATGGATATAAAGAAGGCGGAGATGTGGCAAGTAGCTCCTGAAAAGGAACTCGCATTCTTTACAAAAAACCTTGAATCCATCACTTCTGCAATATCGGTTACCAGGCTTATTCGGCGGCATAACCCGAACTTCTGCGATAGAATAAAAGATGAAGAGATCGAACGCCTGTCATCATGTTTAATGAAGCTGTCCGGGGACACGGACTTAAAAAGCGGGCTTGACAGCGAGATAGACCGGTGCCAATCGATTTATGACAGGTTGAACGAGGTTGTTGCCGAAATGGAGAAGCAGGCGAACATCGAGTTTGGTGCTCTCATTGAAAAGAGCTCTATAACCGTAAAAGGTTTTGACCTGCTCACCGCTATGGATGGTAGCATCAACCAAGTTTTCGAGAAGGAAATCAGAGAAAAATACAACACGGTAGCGGCAAATGCGCTTCGTGCAATTGTTGCAGAACTTGGCTTGAACCCCAAAGAAGCGCAATATGTTAACAATTTCTTTGGAGAGGAGGTGTCGCATCCTATAAAAGTAAACCCGCACGCTGTGGAAGGATTGAAAAACCACCTGCTGCGTATCATCACTTCAAGGAAACTTTTGCTCTTGCGAGAAAATGCGCGTGCGCTATCACCGTTAAAGGAGGCGGCATCGCATATAGTGCGCGAGGTTCTCGATTTTGACGTGGGGTACACCATCGCTTGTTTTGCCCGAAAATACTGCTTGAATATGTCTTTGCTCCAGGACGATAACGGAATCGGGATTACAGGCGGCAGCAACCTCTTTCTTGAGAATGCAGTTCCGATAAATTACTCAGTCGGGGCTTCGCATATGAATTCAGGCATAGGCAGACTCAGGGATGCGCGCGTGGTGCTGTTAAGCGGTGTGAACTCAGGCGGCAAGACCTCGACGCTTGAACTTCTCGCACAGGTTGTCATATTAGCCCACATGGGTTTCCCCGTGCCTGCAAAGCAAAGCGAACTGGGTCTGGTTGAGGAATTTTTCTATTTCGGAAAATCCAAAGGAACAATGGACGCAGGAGCTTTTGAGAGCACGATCAAGGATTTCTCGGCTGTGGCGAATACCAAGAGCAAGATTGTGCTCACAGATGAGATGGAATCCATCACGGAGCCGGGCGCATCTGCCAAAATAATTTCCGGCATCCTCGAGGAACTCGATGATAATAACGGGCTGGGGGTGTTCGTAAGCCACGTAGCGGAAGCCATACTCAAGAATACAGACCGCAATATTCGCGTGGACGGGATTGAAGCAAAAGGTCTGGATGAGCACCACAACCTGATCGTGGACAGGAATCCGCGCTACAATTATCTTGCGCGCAGCACTCCTGAGCTTATTGTGGAGCGGCTGGCGAGGAAGGACAGGGATAACGAGTTCTATGGAAGGCTGCTAAGGAAGTTCAGATAGTTTTGTTTTATGCATCTCGAGTTGTCCCAGCCTGTTGATTGTCTGTGCGATTTTACCTACGATTTCTACTGGCAGCATGAGGGAGAGCGGCTATCGCCGACAAGCGTTATCCTGCACCAGAGGAACACAACTTACACATACGAAGACCTTGTTTCGTGTTTGAAGAGAGGAGAGGATGTGCATATCAACGGAAGCATCGGTAAAAGGCTTGGCAGCAGCCTTGGCGTTGACCTGAAGTTCTTTGGCGGAACAGGCAAAGCTCTGAAAGTGGGGTCGATAATCGTGGACGGCGATGTGGATACAAGAATGGGCATAAGCATGGTTTCCGGGGCGATTTATGTTAAAGGCGATGTTAAACAACCATTGGGTAACGTGATGGAGGTCGAATCCGAGCGCGAGGGTTACAGAAAATACAGGTCGATTACAGGTATTCTTCAAGAGGGATTGGAGGAAGAGATTCTTCCCCCTGATGTCCTGAAAGGCGATGGGCTGCATATAAATGACGGAATAATACGCGATACAATCGGCGCAAGGCTCGATGCAGATAAGAGGATTGTTGTGGAAGGCAATGCCGGCATGAGCACAGGCATCCTGATGAAACGCGGGTTTATTGCGGTCGAGGATGCGGGCATGAACACTGGTGTGCTCATGCGAGGAGGCATTCTTGTTGCGAACAACGTGGGGGAATTCGCAGGAGCCTACATGAATGGAGGAAAACTGATAATAAGGGGAAAGGCTAAAGGTTACGTGGGCGCAAACATGAAAGGCGGCGTGATTTTCTATAAAGGCGAAGCGATGCTTCCTGCGCATACGCCTGATGAAAGCGATATAAGGATGCTGGTCAGGCTTCTTGATATAAGCAGGGTTGAGGCGATGATGTTCAGGAAATATAGTGTTCGGGAAGGTTAGTCATTTCGTTATATCTATATACTGCCAGACCAATTTCAGACAGGATGAAAACATGCATAATGTGCGGCGGCGAGGGAACCAGGCTCCGTCCCCTCACCTTTGATCGACCGAAGCCCATGATTCCTCTCCTCAATAAACCCTCGCTTGTGCATCTGGTGGAACATCTTGCTATCGAGGGGTTCAATGACATCGTGCTTACCCTTGGCTATCTTGGAGGGGAGATAGAAGCGGCGCTCGGCGATGGCAGCATGTACGGCGTGCATATAGAATACGTCCATGAAAAAGAAAAACTTGGAACAGCAGGCGGAGTAAAAAATGCCGAAGAATTCTTCGAAGGTGAGCCTTTCATGGTGGTTGGAGGAGACCACGTCATGGACCTTGGTCTTCGTGAGTTCGTGCGCTTCCATGAGAAAAACGATGCGCCTGTTACAATAGGTCTTATCCCTATCGATGACCCGCGCGAATATGGTATCGCCGATCTGGACGTGAACAACAGAATAAACAGATTCTTTGAAAAACCAAAAGCAGGGGAGATATTCAGCAACCTTGCAAGCACGGGTATATACGTATGCGACCCCGAAATCCTGGAATGGATTCCAGAGAAAAAATACGATTTTGCAAAAGATCTTTTCCCGAAAATAAT